>JBCDBW010000007.1:0-68281 GCA_039182965.1 Verrucomicrobiota bacterium | reverse complement strand
CCTTCACATCCTGATACAACTCCTTGGTCTTCCCGCTCGCCTTCATAAAAGGACTCAGCAACGACATCGCACCACTCTGGATCTTGTCCGTCGCCGCATTGTCAAAGGTGAAAATCCAGGCAACGATCCCGACGAATATGAGCAGGGCTATGAGATTGATGCGCTTCATGCCACCCGCTCCAATAGTTCACCACATTCACTCAACTTACAAAGGCGAAATCCTAATGCTCCCAGACTCATGTCGGTGGACAGAAACACATGCACCATCGCTAGCCCAAAACCGACCCGAGAACCCGGCCCTGCACAGGAAAGGAAGCACTCCCTTTCAACACAGGCGCGGCCACGCCGGCCCCAAAGTTCCCCCCCCGTGCGCACCCGTCTCCCCGCTATCACCTCACCACGCGTCCCATCAGGGATCCAGCCGGACCCAACCATCCCATCCTCTCTCCGAACCGGTTTCAAGCCTCCGTGCTCGTCACTTTCTTCAAGAACGCCAGCTCGGAAAGCACCTTCCCCGCCCCCTCAGCCACCGCACTCAGCGGATCCTCCGCCACATGCACCGGCAATCCCGTCTCTTCAGTCAAAAGCTTGTCCAAGCCGCGTAACAAAGCCCCTCCCCCCGCCAAAACAAGCCCCCGATCCACCAAATCCGCCGATAATTCCGGCGGACACCGTTCCAAGGTCGTCCGCACGGAATCCACAATCGTGTTCAAAGGATCCATCAAAGCCTCACGAATCTCCTGCGACGTAACCGATATCGTCTTCGGCAGCCCGGCCACCAAGTCACGCCCCTTTACTTCCATCGAACTCTCCTTGCCCGTCGGATATGCCGACCCAATCCGAATCTTGATGTCCTCTGCCGTCCTTTCGCCAATCATCAAATTGTAAGCCCGCTTCATATACTGCATCACCGCCTCGTCCAACTCGTCACCCGCCACCCGCACACTGCGGCTATACACAATCCCCGCCAAAGAAATTAACGCCACCTCTGTCGTCCCACCACCGATGTCCACTATCATATTCCCAGAAGCATCCTGCACCGGTAACCCCACACCAATTGCCGCCGCCATCGGCTCCTCTATCAAAAACACCTCGCGTGACCCCGCCTGCTGCGCCGACTCTTTGACCGCCCGCTTCTCTACTTCTGTGATACCCGAAGGCACCGCAATCACCACCCGCGGACGCACCATTCGCCGCCGATTGTGCACCTTGTGGATGAAATGACGCAACATCGCCTGTGTAATCTCAAAATCCGCAATCACCCCGTCCTTTAGAGGACGGATCGCAACAATATTGCCGGGCGTCCGTCCCAACATCCGCTTCGCATCATCCCCCACCGCCAACACCTCGCTTGTCCCTGCTTTGACCGCCACCACCGACGGTTCACGCAGCACAATCCCGTGATCCTTCACGTTCACTAAGGTGTTCGCCGTCCCTAAATCAATCCCTATGTCACTCGATAAAAACCCGAAAAAATCTCCGAACATATCAAAACCTGTCGTTACAAAAATCTCTACTCATCCAGCACTCCACAATCCCTGGGGATCCCCCAACACTTCAGAACAGATCCCTCACCCATCAGCCGCCGCGTCTCTCGTCCGGCGAACCCGATATCGCTCAAATCCATCCCTCGTCGACATACTATCTGGAGCCACCCCAAGGTCAAGGAAACACCCCCTCCCTTCCTAATCCTCAACGCAAACCCCCTGCCGAGGTAAAAAATAATCGCGAATATACATCTCCACAGCCTCTTCCCAGCATCGAACCTTTCGCCCCGACTCCGCTTCATACTTCGCCACCGACATCGCGGTATGCACCGGCCGCGGGGCCACAAATTGATCCATTTCTGCTAGCCCGATCCCCACCAGTTCCCTCGTTTTTAAAGACAAGCCCTTTGCCGCCGCGCAGTCTAGTCCCGCCTGACCATACTCACGCCAACTGCACGATCCCGCATTGCACAAATTCAGCCGCCCGCCCAATCGGTTCTCCTCCAAGAACGGCTCCAGCATCGAAACAAAATCAAGGGTATACGTCGGATTCGAATACTTGTCCTCAATCGCCTCCACACCCTCCAAATACATCGCCCGGTCAATAATCGAATCCAGAAAACTCCGCCGATCTGGCCCAAAAACCCATGAAGTTCGGATCACCAAATACTCGGGGTCCACCTCGAGCAACGCATGCTCCCCCGCCAGCTTCGACTTGCCATAAATGCTCTTGGGTCCCACCGCATCGTCCTCCGCACGTAACCCCGCCTCCTCACCCTCAAAAACATAGTCCGTGCTTACATGAATCATCCTCGCCCCCTTGCCCCGACAAATCTCCGCCATCGTCCGCACAGCCGCCTCATTCACCAAAAACGCTTCCTCACGATTCAGCTCACAATAGTCAACGTTCGTGACCGCAGCCGCATTGATAAGAATATCAAACTCCATTCCGCCCAATGCCTTCTCAATCGATTCACGCCATCGTAAGTCCAACCCAAATCGATCCAATCCCGTCACCTCATGCCGATCACGGTATCCTCTCGCCAACGCAGCCCCCAATCGCCCGCCGCTCCCGGTAATCGCGATTCTCATCGACACAACGGGTTTAAGAATTGAAGAGATGACTCGCTAAACCGGCCCCCATGACTCGCAACAAGCCTTCGGCGACGCCAAATCCTCCCTAAATCGCCCTGTGAAAAACACCCTACCCCATCACCCCCCCACCCACTGCCCTCAGGTACAATGCGCCCAATTCTCCACATCAATGCTGGTCCGCTTAGAAAGACTTCCATAGAATCTACCCTTTCAGCTTTCCACCATTTTCACCCAACCGGCCAGCATATTTTCTCGACAACTTCGTCTCGCCGCCGAGCCCCGCAGCCCAACCCATGCCATCTCAAGAGATTCACTATCAGTGCCAACGCTGCGCCAATTGCTGCCGCTGGCCGGGCGAAGTCGTCCTTACCGCGGAGGACATCACTGCCATCGCCAAATACCTGAACCTCCCCGAATCGGATTTTATCGCAAAACACACTCGCCTCCGCCAAAATCGATCTGGTCTCTCCCTCCTCGAAAAAGCCGACGGCTCCTGCGAATTCCTCGACGGTCTTGTGTGTCGTATCAACAACGCCAAGCCCGCCCAATGCCGCGACTTCCCCAATAAATGGAACTTTCCCGGCTGGCGCCAAGTCTGCGAGGCCATCCCCATCCGCCAAGATCCTCATCCCGCCATAAGTCCCTCGAATTCATGAAAATCACTTGCAACAAAGGCCGCTGCAACCTATCTATTCCCTCCTTTCTTGCTCGGGTGGCGGAATTGGTAGACGCGCAAGATTAAGGATCTTGTGGGGCAACCCGTGGGGGTTCGAGTCCCCCCTCGAGCACTTCCTTTCGTGATCAGCCCCCGGAAGCTCAAGGCGGCACAACCCATCATCACCGGCTCGGCATGACAGTAGCTTCAACTCCCACTGCGATCCTCCTCATCTCTTGCCCCGATCAACCAGGTATCGTTCACAATACCACAGGCCTCATTGTCGATCACGGCGGCAACATCGTTCACCTCGACCAACATGTCGATACCGAAACCAATGTCCTCTTCATGCGAATCGAGTGGACACTGGAAAAATTTACCATTACTCGCAATGACCTCCTCAAGGCCCTCACACCCATAGTCGACCGCTTTCAGATGCGCGCCGATCTCGAATTCTCCGACACGCTCCCGCGCACAGCCATCTTCGTCTCAAAGGAAAGTCATTGCCTTTATGACCTCCTCTCGCGGCATGAATCCGGCGAACTTCTCATTGATATTTCTCTGATTGTCAGCAATCACACCATCCTCAAACCCATTGCTGATCGCTTCCAAATCCCTTTCCATCACTTCCCCATTACTCCCGAAAACAAGGCCCAACAGGAAAGCGCGGAAATCGAGCTGCTTCAAAACAATGATATCGACACCGTCGTCCTCGCACGCTATATGCAAATCCTCGGTCATCACCTGATCGATGCCTACCCGAACAAGATCATCAATATTCACCACTCCTTCCTCCCCGCCTTCCCCGGTGCCCGCCCCTACCACTCCGCACACGCTCGCGGCGTCAAGATCATCGGCGCCACCTCACACTACGTAACCGAAGACCTCGATGAAGGACCGATCATCGCTCAGGACGTAATCCACGTATCCCACCGCGACTCCGTAAAGGATCTCATCCGACGCGGCAAAGATCTCGAAAAAATAGTCCTCGCACGGGCGCTTTGGGCACACTCCCAACGCCGCGTCCTCGTCTACGATAACAAGACAATCGTCTTCCGATAGTCTTCCAACCACCGCGGGCATTGTCTCCGAAACGCACGCATCAACTGCCCTGCGTTCCCCACGATCAGACACCGAAAATGGACAGCGACCTTGACATACCGACTTCTACCCATCTCGGCATCGGGCTGCAATATCCCCACCCAAAACTCTTACACGCCCATCACTGACTCCAATAAAAAAGTCTGAATCACCGCGTAAAGATACGACTGCGCCCCCGCCAACCACCGCTCATCAACCACTGCCGACTCCGATAGAAACTCTTCTTCAGACGCCGGTAAACCAAACTTCTCCGCTAAGACCAATCGCGCTTGATTCAAAGCACTATACCAATGCTCCGTATGCTCCGCAGAGACCTTAACACGAAAAAAAACCTCTCCTTCCCTCTCCGACTGCTCCACCGCTGCCAAATCACCGTTCACCACTTCAATGGCATTCCTAAACGCCCGCTCTAGGTCTGGAACAACTAGTTCTTTCCAATCATCACCCTCTCTCTCCTCACCGCTGATCGCTCCTGTTGGAAACAAACGCCGCGTCGCGCGTTCGTCCCCAGAAACATTCGCTGACGGGCCGATGCTCGAAAGCAAGTGAAACTCCATCTCACGCATCTCCACCATCTCCCAGGCGCCCCCTCCCGTCGCTTGCAACTGCATCACCTACGCCTAACCTGCTTTCTCCATTGAAGCTTGAAGCTGATAAGTGTGCAGCTGTTGCACATACAACTCTGCCCGCTCACGCGCCCCCGACCACACCACCGACTTACCGCTCTGGTGCACTTCTAACATCAACTGGGTCGCTCTCTCCTCCGAGTACCCAAAAATTCGACGCAAGACCAGCGTTACATAGCTCATCAGGTTCACCGGATCATCAAATACCAGCACATTCCAAAGCTGATCCAACTCCACATCGCCCGCCAGCCCCACTTCGGGAATCTCCACCACTTCCACATCACTTCCTTCCATCCGAAACTTCCAGTCCATCTCGTCACTTGCGGGAAATTGTTTCTTCAGGCACAGGCCGCAGGCGCAAAGTCGCCCAGATGCTCTCGCAACAACTCGCGAATGCTTCCCAGCGCACCCATCGTATCCCGAATAAACTGCTCCTCGGTCAATTCAAACGAACGCTCTTCCAACCCAGCCGCTCCACATCGCCATTCTAAATACAAGTAGGAAACCAAGGTGGAAAACAACGGGACATGAAACGCGCCCGCATGCGCTGCAAAAACCGTCGCCGCGTGACCCACTCCCTCCTCGCCGCTCACTCGCTCCAATAGCTTCGACATCACCCGATGATGGCGCGCCTCCGTCGCCGCCTCCAGCAACGCCCGCCCCGCATCCACACTCCGCTCTGCCTCGTCTGCATCCAAAAAAGCTGCTAGCTCGGCGTCCAGTTCCATTACCTCCCGAACCCCGTTGCTCCGCGCCTTAAAATAAACGTCTACCAAATGCGTTCCAAAAAAGGGACTCCAACGCCCATCCACCCAATCACCCCATGCCGACGCAAATGAGTCCGAAGATCGGGGACAGAAACTCAATGGCTCGTCAAACCCCGCTCCCAGAATCGAAATCCTTATCGCACGGCGCATTTCCTCACCATCGTGCTCATCTGTTATGTAAATCTCTTGGTCCAACGCTCGCACTCCGAAGCTTCCTCCAGTATCCCCGCTTTCAATAGGAAGATCAAGCACCCGAAGCATCCCAAAACTCATTTAGAATCGCTTCTTGGCAGTCGTGCATTTCTGCTGCCATTACCTCATTACGATCGTCATATCCCCGTAAATGCAAGAGACCATGAACGATATATAACGCGATTTCCTCGTTGCAGCTCTTCTCATGCTCAAGTGCCTGCCGTGCCGCCGTATCCGCACTGATCACAATCTCCCCGTGCTCAAATGTGATCACATCCGTCGGCCCTGAGATTGCCATGAAACGCTCATGCACGTCAGCAATCACCTCGTCACTCACGATCGCCACTTCAACCGCGGTAACCTCTCCAAAGACATCCGCCACCTCATAGCCCTTATAACCCTCAGGCGCCTCCATCCCTCGCACCCGCCCATAAACCGCCTCCCCAAAACGCTTCAACCGTTCCAATTCAATCGCAACCGTCGATTGCCGGTCCACAATCTCTATCTCCGAATTCCCCAAAACCAGCCCCAGGCTCAACCTCGCGCCCCGCTCAAAGGCTCCTTCTCACGCGGCACGGTCCCGACTACCGATTCCTCCGCCCCTTCCTCCTCACGCCGCAACTCGTCTTTCTTCTTCTTCGCCCGCCCCTCGCTCCGACGACGCTCCTTCTCCTCATCCTTCCCCTCTAGATCTTCCTTCGGATAGGAAATACGGTTGTGCATCATACTGCGTAAGGTTGCGCAAAAACTCGCTTTGATCTCCGCTAATTCGCTCATCGTTAGCTCACACTCGTCTAACTGACCATCCCGCATGCGCCCCCGTACAATCTCATCCACCATCTGCTCAATTTTCTGGGGTGTCGGCTTTTGCACCGAACGCGAAGCACCCTCCACAGCATCAGCTAAGCTGATTATACCACTTTCACGTGTGCGCGGTTTCGGCCCCGGATATCGAAAACTCTTCTCATCAACATCAGGGACATCTTCCTCATTCGCCTTTTCATCGCTCACCAAATCCCGAATCTGCTGCTGCTGATCGAGGGCACGACGATAAAAATAATACACCAGAGACGTTCCGTGATGCTCTTCGATCACGTCGATGATCTCATGGTTCAACTTGTTCTT
Source organism: Verrucomicrobiota bacterium (assembly GCA_039182965.1). Classification (GTDB taxonomy): domain Bacteria; phylum Verrucomicrobiota; class Verrucomicrobiia; order Verrucomicrobiales; family DEV007; genus JBCDBW01. The sequence continues at coordinate 61,233 of JBCDBW010000007.1, read as the reverse complement.
GATCGCCATGTCCACCCCGTCTTTCACATGCGCCGTAATGATCAGCATACTCATGTTCGGCGTGAGTTCATCGTGGGGATTATCTCGCTCCGTAATGTTCTCAATGTAATATCCAGGCTTCTCCAGCTTGCCAATGTCATGAAAATATGACGCAACACGACACATCGTCGCGTTCGCCCCAATTCGTTCTGCAGCCGCCTCAGATAGATTCGCCACAACCAGACTGTGATGATATGTCCCCGGCGCCTCCAAGGTCATCCGCCGCAGTAGCGGATGATTTAAATCAGCTTGCTCAATCCACGAAACATCCGTCGTGATCTTGAATATCCCCTCCACCACGGGCAAGACACCACCCACCACCGTGCTCGTCGCAATACCCACTCCCAAGGGAATCAAACACTGCCAGCCAAAAATCTGCCAATCCGTGTCAGCCGGACGCATGACGTCAAAGGCATCGATATACCCCGCTGCTATCCCCAATGCCAAACTCGTTAGGCCAACATTCAAGCCCGCCCGAATCAACCGACTCCGCTTCCGAATCTGATTCGTTACATACACCCCCACCGTCCCGATCACCAGACTCACGACGATGTAGGTAAACACCTCTGATCTGCCGATTAACAAAGCGCCAAACAGACTAGAACTCACCACTGCAAACATTCCAAACGCACGACCGAGCAAAATCGAAAGCAGCATTGGAGAAAATGCCATGGGAGCCAGCAAATACACATACCCCACCGGTAGCCAGTTGCTCTCCACTATTCCGATCACCCCACGCAACACGGCCACCTGCATCAAGATTGCACCAAAAATTAACAAGACTCGCGTGTTCTCCGCAAAATTACGCGGGTGATTCAAGTAAAAGTGAATCAGAGCCGTCACACTCAACAAACCCGTCACGAGCATCGCCCGGATAGGAGCGTCACCAAATGGCGGCCGTTCCCCTATCTCGTTACTCCCCGATAACACCAGCGCCATCATCCCCGCCACGAACCCAAGAAAAAGTAGCACCTTCACCCACGGACTCTCCCACAACGCCACCAAAAAGGCGTTGTCAGTCTGCTTGCGCCGCGTCCGGCCACACGAGAACCCTTTTCGCTTTAATTGAAGTCTGGCAAGAGCATCAAACATTTTGTCCCGTCTCTGAGAAAGGAGTATCGCAGCCGCTAGTCCAAAAGCCGGTGGAAATCAGAGCAAACGGTGGCTCTCCTCATTCCCAAACCGCCTTAGATCGGAAATTATTCGTTCAAAACCAAATGAGATGTGTGTTTCCACGGTAGGGGTAATATAACAGTTTTCCCCCACGGAAAGATAAGAAAACGACAAAATATAGCCTCCCCGCAATTCCCCGATAAACCCTTGTACTAGCGGGCTTTGGCACGCTTATCGGTGCTCTCTGGATCCCCTTCCACCCCGCCGCGATGCCGGTCGTAGGCATCAATAATCCCCTGTACGACCCGATGCCGCACCACGTCGCGTCGGTCAAATTTCGTCACCCCTACTCCACGAACACCAGGTAGCGCCACCAACGCTTCCGTCAATCCCGACCCCGTACGATCCCTCAAATCAATCTGACTCGGATCCCCCGTAATCACCGCCCGCGACCCCAAACCCAAACGAGTCAAAAACATAAACATCTGCTCCCGGGTGGTGTTTTGCGCTTCATCCAAAATCACAAAAGCACGATTCAAAGTCCGACCTCTCATGAACGCCAATGGAGCAATCTCAATCATCCCACTATCCATGAACTTTTCCACATCCTTGGGCTCAAGCATGTCGTACAACGCATCATACAGAGGCCGCAAATACGGGAATATCTTTTCCTGCATGTCCCCCGGCAAAAAACCCAGCGCTTCACCCGCTTCCACTGCCGGACGCGTCAAAACCAAACGCGCTACCTCGCCGTCCCGCATCGCTTGAAGCGCCCGAGCCATCGCCAAATACGTCTTCCCCGTCCCTGCCGGACCCACCCCGAAAACAATGTCATTCTCGTCCATTGTCCGCATATAATAGAGCTGGCCACGTGTCTTCGGCATCACGGGTGGCTTCGTCGCCGAACCCAGCATCTTCCGCTCCACCAATTCCGATAATACCGACGTATCCTCACCCGCCGTCGCCATCTCCACCGCAAAGCGAAACGCGTGCACACTGATCTCCGCACCCTTGCGCCGTGCCGCCTCCAAATCACGAATCAACGCCTCCGCACTCGCCACCTCCTCATCCTCCCCCTCCAACTTGATCCACCCATCCCGCGTCGTCACCCGCACCGCCAACTCCCGCTCCACCTCCTTCAGTAATCGCAAGTCATCCGCAAATAACGACTGCAAAAAATGCGGACTCTCAAACTCCAATACCTGCGACCTCATCTATCCCCACAGCCTAGCGGTAGCCATATGCCAACGCCCAATCCACCTTCTCCCCCTTCTTCCCCGTCTGCACCACCACATAAATGTAATAAGTCCCTGTCTCCGGCGGTAATACCCTCGCGGCCGCCATATGCGCCTCTTTTGTGCTCTCCACCTGCACAAGCTTCCCGTCCTCATCATAAATCTTCACTTCAGGTTTGGTCCCATCATAGGAAGATCCGAGCCAAAACCAGTATTCGTTTCCCTTAAACAGTTGATGCTTAATTAACTTCGCTTCGCCCGACTTGATCTCTCCGCTCCAATAGTCCTCTCGCACCGTGAAGCCCTGATCCACTGCAGGCACCGCCGCTTCCATCGCAAACGTATGGGCCTCATCCAAAATCGCGTCTGCACTTGGCACCCCCGACCCCACCCAAAAAACCACAAGCATTACCAAAACGAACCAACGCCGAAATCTCACCCCTCGCAACTGTCTCCCCCTCAAGACGATGCCCCCTCTCCTTCACTACCCGCCCCACCCGAGGCCCGCACCAATGCCAGCAGGCGCTCGCACACCACCAGCATCTCGTTAACTTCATCCGCATCAAGCACCACACCACCGTTGTCCATCAGCTCTCGAATCAACTCCAGCCCCTCCCCCACGGCCATCATCTTCTCGTTCGCCCTAACATCTTCATCCATACCGCCAATTGATCTGCCAAAATACGCCACCAAGTCCGGCTGACTCAACAACTCCGCCTTGTCTCTGCTGTAAGCACCCGTAATCAACGAGGTGATCACCTCCGTCCCGCGCAACCACCCGCCAATGCTCACCGCCTGCGCCAAATCCTCGTCCCGCATTCGTTCCATTGTCGTTCGTACCGTCGACTGCGTCCGATCCAGTTCCCGCCGGATCGCTTTCCAATCCTCATCATTCGCCGACTCAATAATACTGTTGCAATGACCGACCACGGCATCACGGATTCCAATCGCCTCACCCAGCCTCAAAACTTCACGCCCCAAGCGCTGAATCCCCGCCCGATCCTTCGCCTGCACCGCAACAAACCCATCAGCCACAGCCGTCCCAAATACCAAAGCCAGCTGCGTCCGATCCGTGTATCCCGAGTAATCGCCCTCATATAGCTCCGATCCCCAATCCGGGTCCCCCAACTTGTCCAAGACCATAAACACCTCACTCGGAACGGGCACCACCACATCCTCCACCAAGGCCCCCGGAAACTTCGAAATATCCAACTCATCCACCTCGACCACCTCTAACTGCCCGGAAGCAGGACTCACTACTACCGCTAAAATGAAAGCCGCACAGGATACACTCTTCGTCACCATAATCTCTGATATCAATGTTGCCTCCCAACCTCAACATATAACGCGCTTCCTGCTTCAGACAAGCGTTAGCTTGCCACACAGTCCCCAATTCCACAGTCAAACCACCCCATTCGCACTCTCCACCCATGAACCCCGCCAAGACAGGGAAATTCGGCCTCTTTCCTCCAAGCATTTCCTCTGATTACCGCCCCTTCCTGCCAAACCGTCACATTCCGTCAGCCGAAATCACAGCCTCGCCAGCTGAACCCCACCATCTACGACGCTTTGCTTTCCCCTTGACCTCTCCACCCCCCACGCAAAACCTCTTCCCTGAACATGGCCTCCCGAAAAAATTCTCAGATCCTCGGCGTCATCCCCGCCCGATACGCGTCATCACGCTTCCCAGGAAAACCCCTCCACATCATCAATGGCAAACCACTCATCCAACACGTCTGGGAACGCTGCCTTCCCTGCTCCGGCCTCGATCATGTCATTATTGCCACCGACGATAAACGCATCCTCAAAGCTGCCCGCTCCTTCGGCGCCGAAGCCGAACTCACCAAAAACGCCCACCCCAGCGGCACGGACCGAATTGCCGAAGTCGCCCGGCGCCATCCCCGCTTCTCCCACATAATCAACGTCCAAGGCGATGAACCCCTGATCAGCCGCCGTCTCATCAATCGCCTCGCCCAAACCCTCAGCACCAGGGAAGATCTCCATATGATCACCGCCGCAAACGTCATCTCCGACCCCAAACAGCTAAAAAATCCAAATATTGTAAAAGTCGTACTTAACAATCGCCGCGAGGCATTGTATTTCTCCAGAAGTATTATCCCATTCCAGCGCTCAAAAGTGCCCAACCTGACCTTCTATCGGCATCAAGGCATTTACGGATTCAGCCGCGAATTTCTCCTCCGCTTTATCCGCTGGAAGCCTACCCCCCTAGAGCAGAGCGAACTCCTGGAGCAACTCCGCGCCCTCGAACACGGAACTCCAATCAAAGTCCTGATCTCACCCGATGACTCACCCGGCGTCGATACACCACAACAAGCGAAACAAATAAGCAAGCTGCTCAAACGATCATGAAATATATCTTCGTCACCGGCGGCGTCGTTAGCTCCCTCGGAAAAGGCCTCACCGCTGCCGCCCTTGGAACCCTTCTCGAACATCGTGGCCTCAAAGTCACAATCCAAAAGTTTGACCCCTACCTCAATGTCGATCCCGGCACGATGAGCCCCTTCCAACACGGCGAAGTCTATGTGCTCAACGACGGCGCCGAAACCGACCTCGACCTCGGTCACTACGAACGCTTCACCAGTTCTGTCCTCACCCGCTTCAACAACCTCACCAGCGGACAAGTCTACGAAAATGTCCTTCGGAAAGAACGCCGTGGCGATTACCTCGGAAAAACGGTCCAAGTCGTTCCCCACGTCACCGACGAAATAAAGAACCGCATCTATACCGTCGGCGAAAAATCCGGTGCAGACGTTATCATCACCGAAATAGGTGGGACCACCGGGGATATCGAAGGCCTCCCTTTTCTCGAAGCCATGCGCCAGTTCACCCAGGAAGTCGGTCGGGAAAATGTCATCTTCCTCCACGTCACCCTCATCCCTTTCATCAAGGCCGCAGGTGAGCTTAAAACCAAACCCACTCAGCAAAGTGTCGCGAAACTTCGCGAAATCGGTATCCAGCCCCAGATCGTCGTCTGCCGGACCGAACACCCTCTCGATCTCGACCTCCGAGAAAAAATCTCCCTCTACTGCAACGTTCCCGTCGAAGCCGTGATCGAAGAACTCGATGTCGAAAATACCATCTACGAACTCCCCCTCCGCCTCCACGAACACAACCTCGATGAAATCGTCTGCCGCCTCTTCGATATCGAAACCAATGAACCCGACTTTACCAGTTGGGACAATTTTGTCGATCGCCTCATCAATCCCACACACGAAATCCGCGTCGGTATCGTAGGCAAATACATCGAACTACAGGACGCCTACAAATCGATTTATGAAGCCCTCACTCATGCCGGTGCCGCCGCGGACTCACGCGTCGTCCCCGTTCGTATCGACGCCGAAGATATCGAGAAAAAAGGAGCAGACACATACCTCGCCGATTTAGATGGTATCCTCATTCCCGGTGGCTTCGGTGACCGTGGTACGGAAGGCAAAATTATGGCCGCCCAATACGCCCGTGAAAACAACACCCCCTACCTTGGCCTCTGCCTCGGAATGCAAATCGCCGTCATCGAATTCGCGCGAAACGTGTGCGGCCTCGAGGGCGCCAACAGCTCCGAATTCGATTCCCAATCACCCCATCCCGTCATCTGCTTGCTCGAAGAACAAAAGGAAGTCACGGAGAAAGGGGCCTCGATGCGCCTCGGTGGCTGCATCAGCATCCTCAAAAGCAATACTAAAGTCGCCGAACTGTATAAAAGCGAAACCGTGAATGAACGGCACCGCCACCGCTACGAATTCAACTTTAACTACCGGGAACAAATGGAAAATGCCGGCCTCGTCGTCTCCGGTACCTCACCGGACGGTAGCCTTGTCGAAATTGTCGAACTCGCAGATCACCCCTTCTACGTCGCCTCTCAATTTCATCCCGAGTTCCTTTCCAAACCCAATCAACCCCACCCCATGTTCGCCGGCTTCGTCACCGCCGCCCTGAAACACAAAACGAATTCCTCTCCCGTCACCGTCTGACAATTGACCCACACCGCCTTCCTTCCCCTTGGACTACCAGTTCGTAATCCAATTCTCCTCATCCTCCTCCGACTCTTCCCCGCCCCCCAAAGACCACAAGTCATACGTCGCCTCATTCTTCTGCGCCGACCGCCGCTCCGCTCCAGTCCCCTTGCGCACATACCGGTAAGCATTCGCCCAAGGATCAATCAACGCATACATCTCTCCTCCATCACTAACTAACGCCACACTGGCTCCACGTGGATCCGCCAGATCGGATAGATACACTTCACCGGAAGACCCCAGACGCCCTCGCGATAGAAAGGCTTCGCCCGGAAATCCAAGCTTGTCATTACCATCCCCAGAAAGAGCCTGATAAACTACAAACGCGCCCTCTTCAGGCCCACCATCGTTCACAGGAAACTCGCCATAATCTGTCTGGAAATTCTCAATCGCCGTCTCGATCGCCGCGATTTGAACGCCCGCACTCTTTCGCTTGGCCGCCTCATTGCTGGCACCGATATAACCAATCAAAAACACCGCTAAAGTCGCCAAAATCGCGATCACTACTAGCAATTCCACCAAAGTAAACGCGGCTCGCATCGCGGCTCACCAGTTCTTAATCCACTTCTCCTCATCCTCCTCCGACTCTTCCCCACCCCCCAAAGTCCACAAATCATAAGTCGCCTCATTCTTCTGCGCCGACCGCCGCTCCGCTGCGGTCCCCTTGCGCACATACCGGTAAGCATTCGCCCACGGATCAATCAAAGCATAGTCGGTCGTGCTGTCGGAACCCACAATCCCCTGCGAACTCATATCCTTCCAATACACCTCCCCAGCCGATCCCAAACGGCCCGTCGAGGAAGTGGAAGCCCCAAAAAAACCTAGCAAATCATTCCCATCACCCGATAGAGCCTGATACAAAATCGGAGCGCCATCCTCCGGCGCCCCGTCATTAATCGGATATTCACCATTGTCGATCTGGAAATTCTCCAACCCCAACTTGATCGCATCTAACTGAGCCGTCGCTTTTTTCCGCTTCGCAGTCTCTTGCGCGCCACCAATAAATCTCAGAGAAAGCCCGGCTAAAATCGCAATAATCGCGATCACGACTAACAACTCAATTAACGTAAACGCACGCGTCCCCAGCGTCCCATTCCACATCCACTTCTTCGCTCTACCTTCACGACTACTCCCAGCCGCATTGCTTCGAGTATCGTGCATCTCTTCTCGGGGTTTGAATTTTATTTCTTTGTCCTACTGCTCGTTTAGACCGGAGATGATGTGTACTAAGGGTAAGAACAACGCCAACACAATAACACCCACCACCATCGCCAACAAAACAATCATAATCGGCTCAAGCAACGACGTCATCGCATCAACGGCATTGTCCACCTCATCATCATACACCTCCGCAATCTTAAGCAACATCTCAGGTAACTGACCAGTCTCCTCCCCAACATCCACCATACTAATAACCATCGGCGGAAACACTTTGCTCGCCTCAAGCGGCGACACGATCGATTCACCCTCCTTGACGCTGGCGTGAACCTTGTCTACCGCTTCCGCGATGATCACATTGCCCGCAGTATCCCGCGTGATATTCAACGCCTGTAAAATCGGCACCCCACTGGTCACCAATGTTCCCAATGTCCGAGTAAAACGCGCAATCGCACTCTTCCGCTGAATCGGACCGAACAACGGCATGTGTAACTTGAACTTGTCCAACGCACGACGCCCACCTTTCGTCGACCGAATCAACAAAAACAACGCCACCAAAACCGCCACCCCCAGGAGAATCCAAGGTAAATTCGTGGCGATCGTTCGACTGAAGCCTACTACTGCTTCCGTCAACGCCGGCAACGGCTTGCCTGGCAGCATATCCCGAAAAATCTCCTCAAACTTAGGCACAATGTAGACCATCAGGAAAATCATGATCCCCACCGCAATCGCCATCACAATAACCGGATACACCATCGCCGAGATAATCCGGTTCTTCAGCTTCTCCGCCTTCTCCTGATACTCCGCCAAACGAATCAATACCAACTCTAACACCCCTCCCAATTCCCCGGCTTTCACCATGTTCACATACAATTTATTGAAAATCTTCGGATGCTGACCCAAACTCTCCGAAAAGGTGCTCCCCGTCTGCACTGCATCCGCCAGCGAGTTAATCGTCCGCTTCAGAACCGGGTTCGGCTCTTGGTTTCCCAAAACCGTCAACCCTCGCAATAAAGGCAGACCCGAATCAATAAGCGTCGCCAACTGCCGTGTGAAAATCATTAATACCTTGCTCTTGATCCGCCCCCCTGCCTTTCCCTTCTTCGCCGCTTTCGACGTCGCCTTACCCGCCTTCTTCTTCGCCGCCTTGCCAATCCCACCCCGTCCAGACTCCGCCACCTTTGTCGGATAAAAACCAGACTTTCGAAGCTGTCCAATCGCGTCCGCCTCACTCGAAGCATCAATCGCTCCCGTCGTCTCAACTCCTTTCGCGTCTAACGCAATGTATTCAAAACTCGCCATCGTCTGGGGGGGTGTATTGTTTTACTTTGTAATGACAATTCTACGGTCGATTGTCGCGTCTTGTCGATTCTCAAATGGTCTTTTATCACGGCCTGCTGATGCCCAGCAAGACCACATTTCAAAGGCCCCCGGCCCTTTCTTCCGTTACGTATACTTCAAAACCTCCTCGATTGTCGTCGTTCCATCGTAAATGTTCCGCAACCCATCCTCACGCAAGGTCGTCATTCCCAATTCAATCGCTTTGTGCCGCAATTTCACCGTCGGCGCCCGCTCCGTAATCATCTCCCGCAAGGTGTCGTTCAATTCCAACAATTCATACAACCCCTTCCGACCACGATACCCCGTGTTGTTGCACTCCGCACAGCCACGCCCCGTGTAAAAGTCCTTCCCCTGCAAATCAGACATGCTTACCCCCAGTTGACTCAACATCGATTCATTCGGCTCATACGACGCCCGACAGGCCTCGCATATCGTCCGAATCAATCGCTGCCCGAGAACCGTCTCCAGTGTCGCCGCCACCAAGAACGGCTCCACCCCCATATCAGTCATCCGTGTCACCGCCCCCGCAGCGTCGTTCGTGTGCAGCGTCGATAACACCAGGTGCCCCGTCAAAGAAGCCTGAATCGCAATCTGCGCCGTCTCCACATCCCGCATCTCGCCCACCAATATCCGGTCCGGATCCTGTCGCAAAAACGCCCGCAAGATTCGCCCAAAAGACAATCCGATCCGCTCGTTGACCGGCACTTGGATGATGCCTTCTATGTCATACTCCACCGGATCTTCCGCCGTCAAAAGCTTGGAATCAATCGTGTTTACCTTCCGTAAGGCAGCATACAACGTCGTCGTCTTCCCCGCTCCCGTCGGGCCAGTGCAAATGAAAATTCCGTTCGGTTTCAATACCGTCTCATTGATAACCTCATACACGTCCGGCTCCATGCCCAGTTGCTCAAGGTCCATGTTCACGTTAGACCGATCCAAAACCCGCAATACAACACTCTCACCATAAGAGGTCGGTAAGGTCGAAACCCGTAAATCCACCTGCCGATCCTGAATCGTCTTCATGATCCGCCCATCCTGAGGCAATCGTCGCTCCGCAATATTCAAGTTCGCCATGACCTTGATCCGCGAGGTAATCGCACTCTCCAAATGCGCCGGCGGTGGCGCCATCTCATACAAGGCCCCATCCACCCGATAACGAATCTTGAAGTCCGCCTCGAAGGGCTCAAAATGAATGTCACTCGCTCGTTCCTTGATCGCCTGATAGATTACCAAGTCGACATACCGAATGATCGGCGCCGCATTCGCCTCCGCCTCCAGTTCCTCCGCACTCAGTTCCTTCCCTTCCCCTCCAAATTCACCATCCCCCAATTGCGTCAAAATCTCGTCCATCCCCGACGAATCCGCCCCGTAACTCGTGTCGATCAAATCCAACACTCGGTTCGAATCCCCCACCACGGCCGTCACTTCTTTTCCCAACGCAAACCGCAGTTCCTCCAAAACCTGCGGATCGGTCGGATCTACTAGCGCCACGGTGATCCCATCCTCATCCACGCTGACCGGCAAAGCCCCATGCAAACGGGCCATCCCCGCCGGAATCACCGGCAGAATCTCCTTCGGCGGCTCAAATTCCCCCAAATCAACATGCTCAACCCCTAGCTGATCCGCCACCGTGGCATAAAATTGCTCCTTATCCTCAAACAACCCAAACCGCACCAACTCATCAATGACCGAATCCCCTGAATTCGCAATGTCCGTCCGAAGGTCCTGCGCCTGATCGTCCGTCAGAAAACCCGTCCCTACCAACAATCCTAAAACGTTTTCCGTGTTCATCGCTCGTATCCCCCCGCTAATCCTTGTCACCCATTGTAACCCGAATGACTTCCGAGGCCGAAGTCGACCCCGCCAATACTTTCCGTATCCCGTCCTCCCGCAACGTCCGCATCCCCAATTCCCGCGCCCGACGCCTCAACTGCGGTGTCGTAAGGTTCTCGTTGATCATGTTTCTCACTTCATCATCAATGTTGAAAATCTCGAAAATACCCATCCGCCCGCGGTATCCCGCACCACACTTCTTGCAACTGCCTGGCCCCATAATGTTCGACTCCATCGCCTGGGACTCGTCAATGTTCAACGCACGCATCTCCGTCGCACCCAGCTCCGCAGGGCCTTTGCACTCCGCACACAAACTCCGCACCAGCCGCTGCGCAATAATCGAGCGCACCGCACTCGCAATCAAAAATCGCTTCACCCCGATATCCCCCAACCGCGCGACGGCACCAGGCGCATCATTTGTATGCAAAGTGCTGAATACGAGGTGACCCGTTAGACTCGCATTGATCGCGATCGACGCCGTCTCCAAGTCCCGAATCTCACCGATCATGATGATGTTGGGCGCCTGCCGCAGAATGGAACGCAATGCCGCCTCAAACGTCATCCCAATGTCCTCCTTGACCTGCACCTGGTTGATCCCAGGGAGCTGATACTCCACCGGATCCTCCACCGTAATGATCTTTCTGTCAGGCTTATTGATCGTGTTCAAACACGCATAAAGGGTCGTCGTCTTTCCCGATCCCGTCGGCCCCGTCACCAAAAGAATTCCATCCGGTAACTTGATCAAATTCTCGAAGTTCTCCTGGTCATCACTGAAAAAACCCAGTTGCGGTAACCCCAACAGCAACGCCGACTTATCCAGGATCCGCATCACCACACTCTCCCCGTGATTCGTCGGCACCGTCGAGACCCGTAAATCAATCTCCTTCCCCCCCATCTTTGCTTGGATTCGACCGTCCTGGGGCAACCGCTTCTCCGCAATACTCATCGTCCCCGTCATGATCTTCACCCGCGCAATGATCGAAGACAAAAGCTTCCGTGGATGGTTCGCCGCTTCGTGCAACACGCCGTCAATGCGATACCGCACCCGCACCGACCCCTCCAGCGGCTCGATGTGAATATCACTCGCCCGATGATTTAAGGAATCCGCAAGAATGTCCGAAACCATCTTGATGATCGGCGCATCATCCGCTCCCCCTTTGGCCCCCAGATCCGCCACTTCCCCTCCCGTCGTCGACTCGTGCCCGTGCACCTCCAGATCGCCATTCAAACCATAATATTCCTGGAGCAAACGCGTCACCTGCGACGGAACCGCATGCATGGGATCAAACTCGTGCTGCAGCACATGCGGCAAGCTGTCCAGCATCTCCATGTCCAAAGGATCAGCCACCGCCAGACTCAAGCGCCCCGACTCGTCAAATCGAACCGGCGCCACCCGATAACGACGCGCCGTCTCCTCATCCACCGCATTTAAGGCATTCGGATCAAGCTCGGCATTCTCCAGATCAATAAAGTCCATGCTCGCCAACACCGCCACCGTCTGCGCCACCGCTTCCTCGCTCACCTTGTCCGTCCGCACCAGCGTCTCGATCGCGTTGTCCTCACCCTGCACCTCCGCCGCATCCTCCCCTGTCAAAAGTCCGGACTCCTGGAGTTGCTCTAGAATAAAGTCGACGTTGGAATACACGATGGGCAAAGGGGTTTGCCGGAGCCGAAACAACTCCGTCTCTTAAACTACACACGACCGACGGTTAGTGCGAGCGGATAACCTACCTTTTTGACTGCTTTCCTGTCAACCTTTCTACCCCTCACCAATCACCCCCACCCTCGCCGCCAAAATTCAAACAATTTTGAACGAATCGTCTCCTCAGTCAGCAATTTCGACTCTCAAACTACTCCTTGGCCGGATCATAATAAATGCGCACCTCCGCATCCGAAGTTCCCAACAACTCCTGCGCGCGAATAAGCGCGTTCCGCGTCGAGAGATTCGGATTCTTCGAAGTATAAAAAAAGATGTTCTCGCGCCCGATTACTTCCGATATACCCGACTGCTTCAAAACCCTATAAACCTCCTTCGTCAATCCACTCACAATCAAATGACGGTTCTTCTCCCTCAAAAAATCAATCAAATCCTCCAATGCCATCACGCTCGTCGCATCAAGATGATGCGCATTCTTCATCCGCAAAATAATCACTCGCAAATTTGGATCCTCACAGATCCGCTGAATCTGCGTTCGAAACAGTTCCGCCGCACCGAAAAACAAGTCCCCCTCTACATGCACAATTGAAATCGCAGGATGCGCGCGCCCTTGCTGCGCCTCAGCCAAGTGTCCGTCGTCATTAAATTCGTACTCCACCAAATACGGTTTGCTTGCCTTGCGGAGATACAAAACAATCGACGTCCCCACCCCTAGGAAAATGGCAATGTTTAACGGCAACACCAACGTCGATGCAAACGTCGCTAACAACACCACCGCATCCGATCGCGTCGACAGCAAACACGTCCGGATGTGCCGCCAGTGAAACAACGAGGACGCAATGCAAATCACCAAGACCGCAAGGCTGCACTTCGGCACAAAACGGATCAACTCAAACTGACCCACAACTAGCAAACCACCAATCAACAATACTCCGCTGATAATACTCGCCAACGGCGTCACCGCACCGCTTGCAAAGTTCAGCGCCGACCGCGTCAGCGATCCCGAAGCTGGCATCCCACTCAAAAACGCCGTACCCAAATTCGCCGCACCCACACTCAACATGTCCTGATTCACATCCGGTCGATCCCCCGTCCGACTCGCCAAGGTCTTCGACATCACCGAGTTCTCCAAGGAAGCCAGAAACGCCACCGCAAAAGCGACGCCAAACAACTCACTCATGTCGCTCAACATGCCCGCCTCGCTGAATCGCGGAATCTCAGGGGCTAATTCTGACAACGCAAATGGTGAAAAGGTCGCAATCGCCCACTCACCGCCATGAAAATCAGCCGACCCCAACCAGATATTCGCTACCCCCGCAACCACCGACATCACCACCAGCGTCAGCGCAAAGACCGGCCATCCCCTGAACTTCCAGTTCAACAGTAAAAATACGCCAAATGTGGCCAATGACAAAATCAAGGTCACCCAGTGCGTCTTCGGCACCAGCTGAATCGTCTGCCACGCAATCCCGAAAAAAGTCCGCGGCTGCCCCAGGCCCTCCCCACCCATCTCAACCGGCTCTTCCGGATACAATCCCAAAACATGCGTCGATTGATTCGCAATTATCAATAACGCCGCCCCCGTGATATAGCCCACCACCACACTCCGACTCACATACTGTATCAATTCCGCAAATCGAAAATACGAACCCAAAACCAGCATCACCCCCACCATGAATACCAATAATGGCATGACCTGTTCCTTGTTCGGATGAGGATACGCCGCGAAATAACTGAAAACCATGAAGGCCGTCGCGTTCGTCGGGCCTAATATCGTATGCCGGGATCCCGATAGCAAAGGTGCGACAATCGATGCCACCGCTCCGCACGTAATCCCGTAATGGATCGGCAAACCCGCAATCACCGCATACGCCATCCCCTGCGGAAATGCCAGCAACGCGACGTTGATTCCCGCGCGCGAATCCTTCTTGAATTTCCACAGCGAATATCGCCGCAACGCGTCGCGGATCGGAAACGCTTCAAGGTTATTGTCGACGACAAATGCCTTCGTATCCTTCGCAATTCCTCGAACAAACGCCCGCAGCTTCCTCATGCCCGACCTACCATGCCACCCCCGCCCTCACAATGCCACCTTGAAAAAATCCGCAAACACCCGCAGATAGACCTCCCGCTTGAACCCCGGCACCCAGTCTAACCGAAACGTCGCCGGCTCAATCCAGCGAAACGCATCAAACTCCTCCGATGCATGCGCCCCTAAATCAATGTCCCCGTCCTCTCCCAAAAATCGCCCCCGAAAATAGGTCTGCTCCTGCCCATGAAATCCCTGCTTCATCCGCCCGTCCGGAAACAAATAACGATACCCGTCCCGCCGCTCCAGGATCTCATATTTCTCCGGTCCCAATCCCACTTCTTCCTCCACCTCCCGATACAGCGCCTCCTCGATCCCTTCGCCAGCATCCACACCCCCTTGCGGAAATTGCCACGCCTCCGCAAGCCCATACCGCTTCGCAATGAAAATCTTCCCATCCCCGCGCTCTAAGATCACCGCCACGTTTGGGCGATAGCACCTTTCCCCATCTTCGCTTGCCGCAGTCACCTCATCAGCACTACAAATGGATATGCTGGCGTCAATCCTCCAGTTCCTAGCCCGACCCGCCACCCTCCTCACCCTCGGCATCATCGCGCTCGCCTACATCGGATACAGCATGGCGTTCCGCTGGACCGACGAAAAAATGGTCGCCCGCCAGCAAGAGGCATTCTTCGATCGCCTCTCCTCAAAAAAATGGAGCCGCGCCGGAGAACTCCTCTCCGATCAATACCGCGACCAATGGAATTTCTCTCGCGCCGACGCCACGCTCGCCCTCAAAGACGTCGGCCGTCAGTTCCTTTCCATCCACCTCACCCCCGTCGATCCTCTCGTCGCAATCACGGCCGCCAGAAAAGGCACCTACTCCTCGTCCATCAATATCCAGGGTCACGGTAGCCCTATCGCCGGCCAGATCATCGCTGAAGCCCAGCGCCTCACCGAGCCGTTCACCTTCACCTGGCAAAAGGAATCCTGGCACCCCTGGTCCTGGCGCCTCACTCAGATCGCCAACCCCGCTCTCCCCAATGACCTCTACGGCTACGAACCGGGAGACCTCACCCTCATCATCAACGAAGGCGCCCGAGAACTCGGCCTCGAACCCCTCCCCGACCTTTGACAGCCCCCCCGGAACGCGTCATCCTTCTGAAAGGCTCGACCCATGAAAATAAACACCCCGCTCACTTCCGTCTTCCCACTCTTCTTCGCCCTTGCCACCGCCACTTCCTTCTCTTTGTCCGTTGCAACCACCGCACCCGCCCAAGATGGTTCCGCCCCCGGAGGCGATGAAGAAGAGGACACCGATGACGACGGCACCCAAGGCTTCTGGGAATGCCAGTCTCCCGGTGGCACTTTCGTCGTGCGCGTCAATGACATTACTTCAGTCTCGAAACACACCTACGTCGTCGATGGCGCCGCACGAGTCTACGAACTCACCGTCGCCACCCGCGGACCCGTCGTCGCCCGATACTACTACATTGAAGCCGTCACCGAAGAATCACCCCTCGCCATCGGCCGCCTCGCCCTCGACCGCCTCAAGGCCCTCGGCGAAAAGACCACCGAACGCACCGACACCGAAGAGGTGTGGACCGAAGTCGTCAAAAACTACCCCAACACCACCCACGCCAAAACTTCCGAATACCGCCTCGACAACGTTGAAGCCCTCCAAGTCATTTACGACCACATCTACAAAGTCTGGGCCCTCCAAAAAGGTCGCGGGAAAGACAACAAGGTCATCGTAAACTGACCGCTTCCAACGCTCTCGTTGCTCCGGTACGGGCGAGCGGCCCGCTCACCCGCTCTATACAAGTCTACGGCCCGCCCCCATCAGCCCCGTCTAACTACGGAGGACTCAATCCCGAATCCTAATACCCCGCAACTCACTCCCCCAAAAAACTCTTCCGCAAATTGTCCCACAACTTCTCCGCCGCCTCCTCAATCTCCTTCGCATCTTTCCCCGTCTGCCGCGATATCTCCTCCGTCAGCTGATTCCCCATGTCCTGCAACACATCCTGCGCGTTCTCCGCCCCCTCGATCGGCACCCCGACAATCGCCCCCGCCGCCGCCGACATCAATCGCCCGCTTAAATCTTGGTCAATCTTATCCAAGGTCCCTCCCACTTTCACGTCCGTCCAAAGGTATCCCTCTGCCGAATCCTTAAACACCTGCTGCTCCGCACCTGGAATCCACTGCAGCGTCCCCGGCGTCACCCCAACCCGCAACTGCCCCCGAATCAAATCCCCTTTTACAGCCACCGTCCCGGTGATCCGCGTCAACCCATCCGACTCCACGTCGATGTTGCGAAACACCGTCTCTTCTCCCATCGACTCAAAATCCGCCGTCACCTTGGTCAATACCAACCGCCGAAATCGCTCCGCCTTCGCATAATTCGCGATCTGCTCCAGCACCGGAACGTTCTCCAACACTCCCTTCGAAATCGATAGCGTCCCCGCCTTGCGCTGCGTCTCTACCTCTCCCGGATTCCCCGTCACCCGTACATCGCCCGACAAGATCCCCTGCACCCGGGACTGCCATTCCTCATCCACAATGTTCGCGACATTGATGTCGCCAATTCGTAACCTCAAATCCATCGTCCCTTCCTCCCCTCCAAAATGCATTTCTCCGCTCCCCATAATCATCCCGTCACCAAAAATTCGCGCACCCGCATCCGTAATATAGACCGCCGGACCTCGAAAATTGGTGTTGATTGAATCAATCTCCAACTCCGGCACGCCCTCTATCACCACCTTCCCTCCTATACCCGTTACACGCCAACCCTCGTAATCCGTCCCGTCCATCGGTTGTAAACGCGTCTCCACTCCCGTGATCGCCAGCCTCCGCTCGCCCCCCTCCGTCACAAAGACGTTCGTCTCCGCGATGTTCACCTTGTCCAAACGTACTTCCTGAGGCGCCAAAGACGCAAAAAATCCCTTCTCCTCCTCCATCACCACCACAGTCTCAGTCACCGCCTCATCACTGCCCAAAGTCAGCGCTTCCACAGTGTTTCCTCCGTTGCCTAAATGACCATCCACAGGCAAAGGCGGCGCTGGCCCCGCTTCCTCGATCTTCGTCGTTTCCTCAATCACGATCGGTCGCGCTTTCTGGGTCTCAGCCTGCAACGTCAAACGGTTGACGCTGACCTCCGGAATCTCCAGCGACTGACCTGACAGTTCCCAAAACCGTAATAAGTTCCAGAACCCTAACAAGTCTCCCACGTTCGTCTGCGCCCGCACTCCCTCCGCATCAATTTTCGTGAACGTCGATTCCGGTAAACCTCGAGCCGAATAACCATCCGAATAAACCGAAGAAGACCCGGTCCACGAAATCGTTTCGTATTCGCCGTCCGCTCGAAACGCGTCGGACGTCTTGATACTCGCCAGCTCGCGGAAAGAGTCTCCCCGCAAATACCCCTTGATCCACATCCCCGTGCCGGCCACCAACCCCACGACCACCACCACCACAATGAACACCGCTGCCAACACAAGCTTCAAAAAACCTGTCCCGATACTCTTTCCTTCACGCTGCGCCATGACACATCTCCAAGGAATTATCCCTCGTCAGCGGCACCTTATTCCAGTTAAATCATGCCCGCAAACCACGAATTCCCAACCCCTCCCGCCACCCCCCCAAAAGATACTGTGCTCGAACTCCACGACATCTCCTTCACCATCAATCGCCGAGGCGAAGAGGTTGATCTCATCCACAAAGCCTCCCTCCGCCTTCCCGGTTCCCACTTCGTCGCCATCGTTGGCCCCTCAGGCTGCGGCAAAACCACCCTCCTCAAAACCATTGCCGGTATCCAAGCCGAATCCGACGGCTCCATCTGGTGGAAAGGCCGCAATCTCGCCACTGAAGGCGACCTCGAACCCACCGAGATCGGTTACGTCCCCCAGTTCAGCATTGCCCACGATCACCTCACCGTCGAAGAATCAGTCGAGTACGCCATCCAGCTTCGCGTCGCCACCAAGTCGCGTCAGGAAGTCTATGACCTCGCCGACTCCGTCATCGATCAGGTCGGCCTCGACAACGTCCGCGAAAATCGGGTCAAAGTCCTCTCCGGTGGTCAAAAAAGACGCCTCGGGCTCGCCCTCGAACTCGTCAGTAATCCCGTCCTCCTCCTCTGCGACGAAGTCACGTCCGGACTCGATCCTCGCTCGGAACGCGACATCGTCAAACTCCTCCACCAGCTTTCACGCCAGCAAGACCGCATTGTCGCTAGCGTCACGCATAGTCTCGCAAACCTTGAGATCTACGACAGCGTCATCGTCGTCCACGAAGGCAATGTCGTATACCATGGCCCGCCGCGCGCCCTCGCTCACTACTTCTCCGTCGAAGAAGCCGAAGACGTTTACCCCCAGCTCGCCCGCAGGCCCGCCGACGAATGGCGACAGTCCTGGTTGAAGCACCGCTCCGCATACTACGACGAACTGCCCCCATCCCAAGTTCCGGACTCGAAAGGAGAGGAAGAGTCCTCGTCCGACGAGATGATCTCACCCAAGACTATCCAACTCTTCAAGGAAGCATCCGATTCCGCCAAAGCCGAACACTCAGACAAACCGCGTTCCGAGGCCGATGGCAACAGTCTCCCCGCCGTCAAGCTTCCCAACATTTTCAGCCAGTTTTTCGCCCTCACCTCAAGGCGATGGAAAATCTTCCTCCGCGATCGCGTCCAATTCTTCCTCCAACTCGCCATCCTCTTCGGCTTCCCCATCCTCGTCGTGATCTTCGCTACCGAAGGCATTGAACCCATCAAACGCCTCTCGGAAACAATGAACGAAAACATCGTCGATGAACTCCAGGAGCAAGCCGGCTTCCTCCAAGCACAGTTGAAGACCGGTTCACTCGTCTCCGGCCTCATCATGTTTCAGGTCATCCTGCTCACCTTGATGGCATCAAATAACTCCGCCCGCGAAATCGCCGGGGAACGCCTCCTCTTCGAAAAGGAAAAACTCGCCGGCCTCCGCCCCCTCGCCTATCTCGCTTCAAAAATTTGGATCCTCGCCGTCATCGCCGCCATCCAGGCCGTCTGGATGTTCGTCTTCGTCGAAAGCTTCTGCCAGATCCCCGGCGATCCCCTCTACCACTCGCTCCTCCTCATCCTCGTGACCCTCGCCATGACCTTCGTCTGCCTCGGCATCTCAGGTCTCATGCGGTCACCCGAACAATCCAGCCTTCTCTCCGTCTATCTCGTCGGCTTCCAGCTCCCCCTCTCCGGCGCCGTCCTCGCCCTGCCCGCCGCCGTGGAATCATTCACCCGCCCCTTCATTTCCGCCTACTGGAGCTGGTCCGGCATCGTCAGCACCCTCGATAGCGGTTTCTTCGAAGCCGTCCGCAAAACCACCGACACCACCATCGAAGCCGCCCCCACATGCATCCTCATCCTCCTCATCCACATGCTCGTCGGCCTCACCCTCGCCTATATCGGCTGTAAACGAAACCGCTGGACCTGACAGTTGCCTCTCCCCCACATCCACCCTAAGTTAATGCTACCGCAGTCGATCAATCGACTAACCGGTAACCCGATCAACCTTATCCCATGCCACGCCGCGCCAGTTCAGGTATCTCCCCACAGCAAATAGTCGGCCTCGTCGTCGCGATCATTCTCGTCGCCGGTATCGGATTCCTGATTCTCAAAACCTTTTCCCACCGCTCCCAAGCCGCGTCCAGCCAACGCGCGACTAACCTCAACGTCTCCGACTACCTGGAAAATGCCAATTCCCTCCGCGGAAATGTCTATGCCGTCACCGGCATCGTCGAAGATCAATTGAAATGGACCCCCAATAATGGACGCCTCTTCTCCATCGAAGCCGAAGACAACTTCGGGGAAATTACCCCCCTCCCCATCCACGTCCCCCAAGACTTTTCAAAAATGAACATCGATCGTGGCTCACGATTTCGCTTCGTTGTCGAAGTCGGCCGCGATGGAACCCTCGTCGCTGAAAACATCGAGAAAAACTAAAACTGCCCCCGCCATGACCGCCTCCCTGTTAACTCATACACCCATTCGCATCCAGTCTCGCCGTGCTTCCCGCATCTTCCTCCTGCTGCTTCTCCTCCCTCTCACCTCAATAGCCCAAGTCCTCACCACTCCCTCTAACCCTTCCCCCTCGGCACCCGCTTCCCAAACGGGCGGCAACGTCCAAAAAAAAGATACCTCCGTCCTCGGAACGGACATCCCCCTCTTCGACGCAGCTTCCGAAACGTTCTCCTTCGACGGCCGCACTTGGAACGTCCTCGATAACCGCATCTTCTCCGCGCGCTTCGAAAAATACCTCGCCGCCCCCGCCCAAACCTCGGAAGCCGATCAAGAGTATCGCGACACCCTCGACCAGATTCTCGCCTATCTGTCTCCTAAAAATCCCGGAGGCCCCGACCTTCAACGCGCCATTTCTCTCCTCCCACAAGCCGCGAGCTACTACGCCGACGCACGCCTCTGCGATTCTCTATTGAATGCCATCTACGGCACCTATCTCTCCCAAAACAAGGCTCAGGAACTCAATCGTATCAATACTCAACTCGACGCCGAAAGTGGTCGCGTGCGCCGAAACTACGATCTCCAAAAAGATAACCGGGATCGCACCGACCGCGCCGTCAACAACCAGGACGAAGCCGGAGTGCAGGATAAAGAACGCGAAGAAGAAAAACAGGACCCCGGTGTCCTTCAAGGATACGAACAACGCATCCTCGAAATCGAAGCCCAACGGGTCGCCAATAAAACCCGCATCGCTGCTTCGGAAATCCAAAGCAAAGTCGAGTTCCAAGCCCTTATCGTCCAGTTCTTCCTCCAACGCCGACACGAACATGTCGTCATGGCCTGCCGCTTCTATCGCAAGCTCTTCGGCGACGGAGACAACAAACTTCACTTCGAAGAAGAATCGGACGCCCAAAAAGCTTTCGCCCAAAGCGTCGGTTTTAACCCCACCATCTCCACCCTCGAATCCACCTCAAACGAACTCATCCGAGACGTCGATGAGGGCGTCAACGCCTTTGAATACCACCTCGGGCAAAATCAACTGGAGTCCGCTTCCAAACGCCTCTCCGAAGCCTTTGTCGTCGGCGAATACCTGCCAAAAGTCCGCACCCTCGATCGCACCAACAAAGAAAAAGTTCTCCAGTTCGTCCGCGACGCAAACCAACTCCTCTCTACCATCGAAGTTAAAGACTACACCCTCGCCGAAGAACTCATCAATCGCCTTCGTGAGACTTCCAAGGACTTCGACTACTCCAAACCAATGGCCGCCGTCCAAACCGCGAAACAAGTGGCCTCCATGCGCATCCGAAAAGCCAAAAATGCCGCCATGGCCGGGGATACCGAGACCTACGAAAAAAATATCGAACTCGCCACCGAGATCTGGCCCACTAACCCCGAACTCACCAAGGAGTTCAACCTGATCGCCGATCAAGCCGACATCAAAAGCACCACCCTGAACGATCTCGACCGCCTCATCGCTACCCGTTCTTTCCGCCAAATCTTCGACGACAAGGGCCGCTACATCGCCGCCACAGTCGGCGATGCCGAACGCGCCGCCCAGCTCGATGCGATTCTAAACGACATCGCAAAAATCGATCTCTCCATCAACCAAGCAGAAAAGCTGACTCAGCTCGGGGACAAACACGGCGCCTGGGAGACCGTTGAGGAACTCCATCAAGAATTCTCCGATGACCCCAAACTCAGCACGGTTCGCTCCGACCTCGCCACCGATGTCGCCCCCTTCGTCAGCGCCCTCAAAGAAGCCGAACGCCTCGAAGATCGCAATCAAACCGGCTCTTCTCTCGCCTGGTATCTCAAAGCTCGTCGCATGTATCCCAACTCCACTTTCGCCAAAGCGGGCGTCAATCGCCTCGTCGAACTCGTTCTTCCCGACGAAAACACGTCCCTCGCATCGGATATCGCCCCCGAAGACACCCCCGACCAACCTTGACCAACGCCCCTTTTGGTCTTACGTCTCTCTCGGCCCACGAGTGAATTCGGAAGCACTCGCAGGTCCTCACCATCAACCTGCTCCAACATGAAAACACAACTCTTCGCCATCGGCGTCCTCGCCATGGGCATGCCTCTCGGCTTTGCTGACCAAAAAGAACCCGAAAAGCCCGCGAGCACCCCCGGCAAAAAACAAAACCCACCCAAATCACGCCCCGCCCCCGCCACCAAGGCATCTGATAAACCGAAAACCGCTCCCCAAGTCCAAGCCAGCGGTGTGACTCTCGTTGTCGAGTTCATCGAACTCGAACAAAGCAACCTCACCGAGCTTTGCCTGAACTACGACTTTGACTCCGATGCCACCAACCTCCGCGTCGCCCTCCAAGAAATGATCGACGAAGACGACGCCACCGTCGCCGCCACCGCGATCGTTCATACGCGCTCCGGACAACGGGCTAAAACCGAAGCCATCGAAGAATTCATCTACACGAACGAAATCGAGGAATCTCATCCCACCGGTTTCGAAACACGCAACGTCGGTCTCACCCTCGAAGTCGATCCCGTGGTCTCAAATGACGGAAAAGAAATCGACGTCAATCTAGTCCCCGAACTCACCCAACACCTCGATGAAGTCGAACTCGGCCCCACCGCCTCCGGTGTCCCCATAAAGGCACCCCGCTTCCACACCGCCAAAATCACGACCTCCGTCACGGTATCCAATGGCCGCTAAGCGCTCCTAGGCTCGACGAAACTCGCCGAACCAGCGAACCCATATTTCGAAGATCCCATCGTCCTCGTCCTCCTTCGCGCCTCCGCTCACTGACAATTCTTTCCCTAAGAAGCAAGGGGACCTGCTCACCCACCTGTCCTTCCAAACCCGTTCCCTTTCACCTCCGAAGGGAAAAACAAACCTGCGGCTCGACCCGTCGCCCGGCTCCTCACAAAGGCTCCGCCAGAGGGACGGAACGAGCGTGAGGTGATAATTGCTCACTCCTCTCCCCGCCACTCCGTTTCCGCCCCCACCTTAAACAAGCTCCGCTCTATCCTCCAGCCTTCACCCAGTCACAAATTCCACCCTACCCTCCCCCCCATTTCTATGCCATCATTCACCAAACCATGAGAGAGATCCCATATAACCACGAACCTGGAAACATTCCACCCTCCCTCGCCAAAGTCCCCTTCCTCTCGAACATCAGCAGCGATTGCCTCGATGAAATCCTAACTCACACTTCTATCGTCGAATGCGAACCAGGCGACGCCATTATCACCGAAGGCGAGAAAACCGAAGGCGCCCCGTTCTTTATCCTCCTCAAAGGGAGCCTCCTCATCAGTAAAGCCGGTAAAGAAATCACGCGCATCGATACCGCCGGCGAACTCATCGGAGAACTCGCCCTCCTTAACACCGACGATAGTACAGATCTCACCCGCTCCGCAACCGCGAGTGCCCTTGAGAACGCCTATTGCATCAAAGTAGATTCCAAATTTCTAAATGACCTCTCCGATGCCGAACGCCAGGCTTACTACGCCGTCCTCTACCGCTTCCTGGCCCAGGTCATGACGGAACGCCTCAAACAAGCCGACGCCAGAATCGCCGAACTCGAAAATGTCCTCGCCGGGTCCCAGTCCGGCACCAACACCTACAATCTTTGAGGCGCGTGCCTCCAGCTCATGTCGCTAACTGCTGTATTGACTCATTGCCTCCCGCATCTCGCGTATCGCTTCACCCAAGCCCACCGCCATCGCCCGCGAAACCAAATGGTGCCCGATATTCAGCTCCACTAAGTTCGGCACCTCACACAAACGACCCATGTTCCCCACGGTAATCCCGTGTCCCGCATTCACCTGCAACCCTACCTCCCGCGCCTGCTTCGCCCCCTCAATCAGACTCCCCAATTCTTCCTCGCCCTCACCCGCGGCAAACGCATTCGCAAACGCCCCCGTGTGCAACTCCACCATGTCTCCACCCACCGCTGCCGATGCCTCGATCTGGGCCGCTTCCGGATCAATAAATAAACTCACCTCCGTCCCGATCCCCTGCAAACGCTCCACCGTCGCCTTAAGCGCCCCCACCTGCCCCGCCACATCCAATCCCCCCTCCGTTGTCACTTCCTGCCGGTTCTCCGGAACAAGGCAGACATAATCCGGCTTCACTTCCAACGCGATTTCCAAAATCTCCGCCGTATTCCCCATCTCGAGATTTAACTTCGTCGCTACCTTCTCGCGCAACGCGAAAACGTCCGCATCTTGGATATGCCGCCGGTCCACACGCAAATGTACGGTAATCGAATCCGCTCCCGCTTCCTCACAAATCCGAGCCGCTTCCACAACCGATGGTTCCACGTTCCCCGCCTCCGGCATCGTCCGATAACGCGCCTGCCGCAGCGTGGCAATATGATCAATATTCACCCCCAATTTCAATCCATCACTCATCCCCAAAAACCTGCCCCCCACTTCACCCCTCGTCAATCCACGACCGCGCTATGGGCATCCTGCCTCTCATCGAGAACCTGGCGCCCACCTCACACCTAAAAACTTCGCCATCCATTTCTTCTCACGCATTCCCTTGCCCAAAGAGAAGACGCCAACGGCATTCCACCACCTCATCCTAGCGTCAACGAACCGCAAGGTCACTTCATCAAGCCGCCGCTCACCCCCAAAAGGACTTTCATACTCACACTCGTCCTCACCCCTCTCCCCCCAAACGCACCTAAGCCCATTGAACACTCCATACGTCCCAACCTCCCCAAGACGGCGAATGCCAAGAGCCCCGCCGCCGCCACCAGCGGAATCTGGGGCAAGCGCCACGCTGGTCAGTGGAGAAAGTGACGGTGCCCCGTAAACACCATCGCCACTTCGCGCTCGTCCGCCGCCGCAATCACTTCCTCATCTCGAATCGATCCCCCCGGCTGAATCGCCGCCGTCGCCCCCGCTTCCGCAGCCGATATCAACCCATCTGGAAAGGGAAACATCGCATCACTGGCCACGACACTCCCTCCCAGCGACAGCCCCGCCTGCTCCGCCTTCCACACCGCAATCCGACAAGAATCCACCCGCGACATCTGTCCTGCACCGATCCCCAAAGTCCGATCCTCCTTGGCAAAAACAATCGCATTCGACTTCACATGCTTCGCAACACGCCAGGCAAATCGCATGGCATCAATCTCACTCTTCGACGGCGGCCGTTTCGTCACAACCTTCTCTTCCAACTTTTCCAATCCACGCGCCTTCGCATCTTTATCCATCACCATCAACCCTCCCGGCGCACTCCGCACCACGGCATCCTTGAGAGTCTCTTCAAAATTTTCAGACATTTCGATCAATCGAAGATTTTTCTTCTTCTGTAACAGGGCCCGCGCCTCCGTCTCAAAGCCCGGCGCAATAATCACATCCGTAAAAATCTCACTGATGATCCTCGCTAAAGCGATCGGCAAGGGCCGATTCACAATGATCACTCCCCCAAAGGGCGCCTGCCGATCCGTCTCATAGGCCTTCTCCCACGCCGCCCGCAAATCATCACTGTCCGAACCCACCCCGCATGGATTCGTATGCTTTAAAATTGCCACCGTCGGCCGCTTGAATTCACAAATCAGTTCACCCGCCGATGCAATATCCAAAACGTTCGTGTAGGACAACCCCTTGCCGTGCAACTGTTGAAAGTAATCACCAAAATTGCCGTACAAAGATGCCTCCTGATGCGGGTTATCCCCATACCTCAATTCCGAGTGCAATGGCAAACTCACCGTGAACGAAGACTCCGTCTCTTGGCTCTCGTTCAAATAGCGAGCAATTGCACGATCATAGGTTGCCGTCCGCTGAAAAACCGCAATCGCCAATCGCTCCCGCGTCTTCAAGGTCGTTTCACCATCGTGCTCGCCCATCTCCGCCAACACCGTCTCGTACTCCTCCGGATCCGTCACCACAGTCACCGCCTTGTAATTCTTCGCCGCGCTCCGCAACATCGAAGGTCCACCAATGTCAATCTGCTCGATCGCCTCCGCTAAGGTCACATCCCCTTTCGCCACCGTCTCTTCAAACGGATACAAGTTCACCACTACCAAATCAATCGGTGGCACCTCATTCGCTTCCGCCTGCTTCACATGCTCATCGTCATCCCGCCGATACAGCAATCCCCCATGCACCTTGGGATGCAAAGTCTTCACCCTCCCCTCAAATAACTCCGGAAATCCCGTGTAATCCGAAACCTCCACTACCGCTACCCCCTGCTCCTTTAAAAACTTCGCCGTGCCTCCCGTCGACAATATCTCCACCCCACGCGCCTCCAACGCCATCGCAAACGGTGCCAATCCGGATTTGTCCGACACCGATATCAACGCTCTCTTTATACTCATACTTCCTGCTGTCGTTTCCGCGTTGGCAAACCCGTTTCACTTCCTCCGCCCATTCGCGCCGACCTTGCTCCCTACCCCAGTCACGTGCAAGACCAAAACGCTCCGATTCCCATCCCCGGACCACAAACCAAATAATCTCAAGGAACCTGGATCCCACGACAAACGACTCGACCCGGGAAAAAAGAAAAACACGCCCTTCCGGCGATCCGCACACCTGAATAAAACATCCCCACCCGCCAAAATTCCCTGTCCTTCAAAGGAATGCCCCGCCAAGCTAGCCGCCTTCCCCGTCCGCCCCATCATCCTCCACGACAGGAGCAGGTGAAATAAACGCTGCCGGAACGTCCTGACCCACTAGCAAATAAAAACTCTTCCCCATCCCGCCTTCACCCACCTTGATAAAATACCGCGGATCCTCTTCCGACTCTTTCGCTACCGCACGTTCGTAAAGGAAAAACCGGTCTTCATCCTCCCGCGCAATTTTCTTCATACCGTCGTCCCGCCTCTCGTCCGGATTATACTCGAGTCGATAATATGGTTCCCCGTCCACCCGAAAAATTTCTTCCCCCCGATTCACCTCGTCATACGCCTCAAAATAGTCGGCGTCCCCCACCGCCGTCGGAAAATGCGTCGATTCCAATTGGCCGCGCCCATAGTAGTCGCGAATCGTAAACCCCGCCACGACCGCCGCCAACACAGCAAACCCAATCAATGCCTTGCCCGGCGTCCCTTTCGGCCGGTTCAAGCCCTCCTTAGTCTCTCGTTCCATCACACTCGTCATCTCACTCATTGAACCGGCACACCCTACGCTCCCAAAGGCCCAAACGTCGAGCCTCTTCCCAGGCTCCCCAATTCCCGCGGCCAAGCCCCTTAAAAGGAGTTGACACCCCTTCCAACCCCCACTACTTTCCGCCTCCCAGCCTCGTTGGGGCCTTGTTTATCAGGCATTTTCGCCGCTATGAAAACGTTTTCCGCCAAAGCTGAAGAAGTCGACCGCAAATGGTGGGTCATCGACGCCGCCGACCAGGTCCTCGGCAAGGTCGCCGTCGAGGCCGCTCGACTGCTGCGTGGCAAACACAAGCCCATCTTTACCCCCCACTGCGATACCGGTGACTTCGTCGTCGTGATCAATGCCGATAAGGTGAAACTCACCGGCAAAAAAGAACTCGATAAGACCTACACACGATACACGGGATACGTCGGTAACCAGAAGACCACCACGCCTCAGAAAGTGCGCGAAAGCCATCCCGAGCGACTCGTCCAGTCCGCCGTGCGTGGCATGATCCCACACAACCGCCTCGGTCGCCAGATCTATTCAAAACTCAAAGTCTACGCCGGTGACGGACATCCTCACGAGGCTCAAAGTCCGGAACCGTACGCCGTCAGCTAGGCAACCAATACCATGAGCGCAGCAGCAGCCACTGAGACCGTCTTTCAAGCAACCGGACGCCGCAAAACATCCGTCGCCCGAGTTATCATGAAGCCCGGTAAAGGTGAGATTACCGTCAACCATCGGCCCTTCGAAGAATACTTCGCGACCGTGTCTCACCAAAACAGCATCATCTACCCTTTCCAGCTCACCAATTCGCTCAATAAGTTCGACCTCCAAGTCAACGCAAAGGGCGGCGGGATAAACGGCCAAGTCGGTGCCATCCGGCTCGCCATCGCACGGGCACTCATCCAGTTCGACTCCGAACTCCGCGGCGAGTTAAAAAAGGAAAGTCTCCTTCGCCGCGATCCTCGCATGAAAGAGCGAAAGAAGGCAGGACAGCCCGGAGCTCGGAAACGCTTCCAGTTCTCCAAGCGCTAAACGCGTGCCCTCCGACAACACTCTTCCGGCTTGGCGCGCCTCACCCGCCAATTGCCCTATGTCCGTCCCCACCGGTGCAGTGGACCCCTTCCTCGGGACACGCTAACACGCTCCCGGAAGGACCCTCCCATCTTTGATCACCCAACTCGTCTCCTTCTTTACACCGCTACTTCCCTGTGGCATTCTGCCCGCGTCCCGCGTTTTCATTCACGCATCCATGCCCGACCGCATCCCCGCTCGTCATCTCTTCTCACGGTATCGCCTCTTCCTCGTGGCTGCCGCCACCACCCTCATCCTCGGCGCATGCGCCTCCAATTCAGGTAGACCCATCGGCGCCCCCTCCGGCACCAACGGCCCTCGACCCGGCCTTCCCAAGCACGAATATCCCTTCGACTCCTCCGGCAAATACCGCACCGACTGGGTTCGCCGCTAGTGGCTCCCCCGCGTGAGATCATCCCGCCCTCATCGAGCCTCCCCCAAACAAATCCGTCACCGCCGAGTGAATGCCCGCAAGGCGTCGAGCTGAGTCGGCACTCAAACAAGCAACCGACCCAATCATTTTTTCCCCTTGTCCCCCCCTTTTTTGCCCTTCTTATTCGCCTTCTTCTTCTTGTCTTTGAGCAACTTCTTTAGCTTGTCCCGATAGGTCTCGCCGACCATGAATCCACAGCAATTATGTGATCCACACAAACAAGGATGCTCCTCGTAATACTCAAGATCGAAATTGTAATCATAAACAATTTCTTCTCCCTTCGCGATATCCCGCTCCGCGATCAACCAGATCTTTCCACGAACGATATCCGTCGTACAGTTTGGGTCACAAGAATGATTCGCCAATCGCGCCCAATTCCACTCCACGTTGCCATCAATATCATGTCGCTTGTTTAAGGTGAAAATGTAAACTGTTCCTTCTCCAGTATCGCGTCCGATCGCATCCTGCTCGCGCCCGCGCCGCTCACTCTCTGCCTTGGTAACTTTCTCGCCGATATATTCAATCACTCGAGTGCCTTCCGGAATCGCTCTTTTCGCAAACAATCCACGCGCATGAATGCCCGATCGCTTCACTGAAACCCACTCCAACTTCTCCCTCAGCTTCAAAGCTTTGCTCTTTGCCTTCTTCCCCGCTTTTGCATTGGTAGACTTTCCCTTGACCTTCGTCTTGCTCATAAACCTTCAAAAAATAAACCGCAAAGCCTATACCTTCCCCCCAAGTTTACAAGACCAGACCCAAGCCTCCCTCGTCCACCTGTTGCCTCATAAATAATGACACCCTGGGTTGAAAACGGGAATGGGAGGCAGAAGGACGTTGACTCATAAAGGATGACACCGGCAATCGAAAGGATGCCGATGAGTCAGAAGATACGAGAAGAGATGCTGCCGAGGTTGCGCCAGCGCTACATGCAGCGGGGGCGCGCGGGACGCAGCGTGATGATCGATGAGCTGTGCGAGCAGTTTGGATACAGCCGAAAACATGCGATCAAGCTGCTGGGCGGCAAAACCGGCTGGGGCGGTGGACTGGGGGTGCGTCGAGGGCGCCCCCCGATCTACGGGAAGGAAGTGGTGGCAGTGCTTTTTGCGATTTGGAAGGCCGGCGAGCAACCCTGCGGCAAACGCCTGGTGGAGATGGTGCCGTTGTGGTTGCCTTATTATGAGGCTGAACACGGGCACTTGAGCCGGAAGGTGCGCAAAGCGATCAAAGCCATCAGCGCGGCCCAGATTGATCGTCTCCTGGCCCCTCGAAAGGCACGGGCGGGCGGTAAAGGCCGCTGCGGAACGAAGCCTGGCAGTCTCATCAAAACGCAAATCCCCATCCGCACCGATCACTGGGACGTCACCTCCCCCGGGTACTTGGAAGCCGATACGGTGGCACATTGCGGCACCTCGATGGAAGGCAGCTTTATCTGGAGTGTCACCTACACCGACATCTACAGTGGCTGGACGAGCCTGCGGGCGGTGTGGAACAAAGGAGCCGCCGGGGTGGTGGAAGCCACGCGTGATGTTGAGGGCCGCTTGCCCTTCGAAATCCTCGGCTTTGACTGTGATAACGGCAGCGAGTTCCTCAACTGGCATCTGGTGAGTTACTTTACCGAGCGGCCAAAAGCGGTCGGATTTACCCGCTCGCGCCCCTATCACAAGAACGACAACGGACACGTCGAGCAGAAGAACTGGACACACGTGCGGCAGTTGCTCGGATACGACCGGCTCGAGGAGCCAGAATTACTCGAGCACATCAACATCATCTACCGTGAATACTGGGAGCCCTTGCACAACTTCTTCTCCACCTCGGCAAAACTCGTGAGCAAGAACCGGCATGGAGCAAAAATGGTGCGGCGTCACGACACCCCGCGAACCCCCTGCGACCGGCTTCTGGAAAGCCCCGAGCTGAGCGCTCGCACCAAGGCTGATCTGCGAGCTCAGCGTAAGGCTCTCAATCCCTTTGAACTGAACAGAAAGCTGGAGGGAGCCCTCCGGCGCGTGCTTCTTCGGCCCCTGCGTTCCAGTCGCCCTACGGGCTCCTTGCACTCCGGGACCGAAGAAGCTAAAACACAACACAACACGGTGTCATGACTTTTGAGTCAACGACCACCCATCCTCACATATCATAGGGTGTCATTTACTTTTGAGGCAACAAGTCCTCACGGAAGCGATCTTGCCTCCTGAAACGAAGAGAACGGCTCGTTGTCTCTCGTGGGCCTCCGCAGTTCAGTCCAAAACGCAAAGCAAGTACCAACCCAACGAAACCCCGATTCAAAGCTCCCCCCAAATTCGAAACACGCCTTGCCCGCGCCCCTACTGCCCCTGATCCGCAAATTTCGCTCTGACCGATTCCGGCACGTCCGGATTCCCTACCACCCAAGCCGTTGCGGCCCCGCGATCCTTCCGCGCCCACTGCGCCACCACTTTCCCAACTTGACTTGCCCGATCCCCTTCATCACTCATCGACAAGGCCCAGTAAGCAGCACTCTCCGGATCTTTCACCATCACTCGTTCCGTCAATCCAATGATCGCCCCGTCCGTTCCCGGTCCGGGCGGCTGATCCGCCAACCACTCCGCCGCATCAAATTCATTCCGGCCCGCCCACGTCCGCATGACATTGCGCATCGCCCCCTTCGACGCCGAATCCCCCACTTCCTGCCCCACCACCCAGTTCGCGGCCGCTTCTACATCCTGCTGCGCCCACTGTCCCGCAACCCTCCCAAATGCCATGTCACGCTCGCGGCCCGCTTCCAAGCCCGAAAGCTGCCGCGCCGCCACTTCCACGTCCTGGGACGCCCACGCATCCAATACGCTTGCCACCGCTCCCGCCCGCTCATCACCCTCCAGCCCCCGCGCCCACGCCATCGCTGCATCCGTATCCTGACGACCCCATTGGGCCGCCACCGCCGCTACCATCCCCCCACGCTGCGATGCAT
The DNA here is from genome assembly GCA_039182965.1 of Verrucomicrobiota bacterium. Taxonomy (GTDB): domain Bacteria; phylum Verrucomicrobiota; class Verrucomicrobiia; order Verrucomicrobiales; family DEV007; genus JBCDBW01. The sequence goes on along the minus strand of JBCDBW010000007.1, from coordinate 29,289 downwards.
CATCCAACCCGTCCACAAACGCCGCCGCCGCTGACGCATCCTGGTTCGCCCACTGCCCCAACACCGCCCCCGCTGACACCCGCCGTGCTCCCTCATCCAAGCCCATGACCCACGCCATCGCCGCCTCGGGATCCGTTCGCGCCCACTCATTCGCCACACTCCGCACCTGACGCCGCTCTTGATCACGAAACTCGCCGTTCTCATCCACTTGCGTCATCAAATACGCCGCCGCCGACTCCGCATCACGTCCCGCCCAGCTCGAAATGATCGACTCCGCAGCCATGCCTCCCATGTTGTTGCTCCCTCCTTCAGCCAATCGGGCCAAAGCCGATTCCGGATCATCATCCCCAAGTTGCGAATACAAAAAGAATCGCGCCACATAACTGTCAATGTCCTGCGGCATCTCATCCAACTCACGAATCGCCGCTTCCACGTCTGCGGCGCTTTTTAGAGAGTCCGCGAAGACCATCAACTCCTTCCAACGATCCAATGGCCCCGCCTGATCAAGAATCTCGCCCACCGAATCCTTCACTTCCACCCGCTCAAAGACCGCTGCCGTCGCGGCCAACCCCTCGGCATCCCCGCCAGTCAATTCACCTTCATCGCCACGCTCCAGCACCCCACCGCCCTCCACCACCACAATCCCGCCATCCCCACGATCCGCCTTACCCACCAACCCGGGTGCCGCCCCTTCAAGACGCTCGGAACCCGCCGAGTCATGCCCCAGCCAATAGCCCAACCCACCCGCCGCCAACGCAGTAACCACCATCAGTATCGAAAGCTTCAAGACGTCCGATTTCATTTTCTTCGCCCAAACGGTATCCGAATCTTCACGGCCCGGCGATCCTCCGCACCCCACCCCCCCGGTGAATAGAGAATACCTTCCAACACCTCACCCTCACGCCGCCCCCACTCCGCCTCAGACAGCTTCATCACGAAAGCCTCTTTTCCAACACTCTCCAAAACTTGCTTCTGACTCGAATCCACCCAGCCAGATTCATCAAAAAAATAGACCCCACTCCAATCCGCCGGAACTTCCTCGGAATCCAAGGCAACTTCCAAACGAATGACACCTCCATTTCTCTCCGTCGCCACATCCCATCCCTTACCCGCCTCCTCAGCGAAAGTCGCCCGCGCTTCCTCAAACAAACGATGGACCGATTTATCCAACCGCCGGTCTCCCCCCCCGCACACGGGCAAAGTCAATTCCAAATCCGCAAACCCCGGATGACAAGTCGACGCACACGCCATGTAAATCACTTTCGCCTTTAACTCAACCACCTCGCGCTCCCCCAACGCCGTCGGTGCCCGCATGTCCACCAACAAAACCATCTCCCCCTCATACCCATAAGCATCCATCTGCGCCATCTTCACCACGTCCGGCTGGGGCCACTGAATCGGCCCCGCCTCAAACCCCTCCGGCAATTCCCACTCAATCGAAGTCGCCACCCCCACAATTCCCGGATTCTTCCAATAGGTGTGAAAACCCGGCTCATGCCGCAAACGCACCCCCACCGTAAAAACTTCCCCCGGCCGTATCACCACATCCTCCGAAAGAAACTCAAATGCCACCGGCCCCCCACCGTCGCCTTCACTCCCCCAAACCCGCTCCCCGTAGCCCATCAAAAACGCCAAACATACCCAAAGACCCGCACGGAAAATCCGGGGCGCCCGCTTCATCCCCAAACAGCCCCCATCAACCTCTTTACCTTGAAACTTCATAACTAAAAACACCGCAATTTTTATAGTTGCCAACTTATTTAAGGAATGTTTATAATCATTGTCACCAATCTAAATTCCACTAATTACCGAAGTCATCGTCTCATCATGAAAATTTCGTCCATCACCGCGCCCGCCCTCGCTTGCATCCTCGCTTGCGCTTCCGTCTCCTGCAAGAGCAGCGATCAAGCTAGCACTGATCCCTACGCCGATCCCTATGGTTACGGCTACGGCACAAACCCATACGGCCAACCCGAACAAGGCGCATACCAAAGCACCAACAACGACTACGTCAGCGTCACGCCCACACAACCGAGCAACGACTACGCGAACGCATACCAACAACAACCCGCCTACTCCGAGCCTAGCTACACTGCCCCCTCCCCAAGCTACTCCTCTCCCGCTTCCTCTTCCTCGGGACGCACATACACTGTCCAAAGCGGCGACAATCTCTACCGCATCGGCCTCAATCACGGCGTCAATGTAAGCGCCCTGAAATCTGCCAATGGACTCTCGAGCGATATCATCCATCCCGGTGATGTCCTGACCATCCCCTAATAAAGCCAATCCCATTTTCTCACTCGTTGAACGGCCGCCCTTCCGGGTGGCCGTTTTTTCTAGTCCCCCACCGCGAACCGCTTCGGCGCTCCTGCACGTTCAGCCAGTTCTCCCAAAGCACCCAAAATTTCGGCTTCGTTCATCTCGTGAACTTCCAGCTTCTGGCCCAGTTCGGGAACCAGCGTGATTGTCAGTTCTCCCCCTAAATGCTCGCGAAATTCCTCCAACCCTCGCAGCACCGCCAATTCCGCTCCCCCTTCTTGATCCGCTTTCGCCACCAAATAGTCACTCCATAAGTCGAAACCCACTCCCTCCATCAAATCAAGCACCCGCTCCGCCACCCCTCGCTCCAGCAAACCAATCCGCGCAGAATAAACCAGGTCCACCGCCATCCCAATCGCCACCGCTTCCCCGTGCCCCAAGGCAAAATCCGATAACTGCTCCAGCTTGTGGGCGACCCAATGACCAAAATCCAAAGGCCGCGCCGATCCCAATTCAAATGGATCCCCACACGTCGCGATATGGTCCACATGCAATTCCGCGCTCCGCTTCACCACCACTTCCAGCGCATCCTTCTCCAAGTCCGCCAAAGCAGCCGCCCGAATCTCAATCGCTTCAAAAAACAAGCGGTCACGAATCAACGCCACTTTGATCGCCTCAATGATTCCCGCACGCCGTTCCCGCGCCGGTAGTGACTCCAGGAAGTCCAAATCGTTCACGACAGCAAACGGCACCGAAAACGTTCCCACCCAATTCTTCTTCCCAAAATAATTGACGCCATTCTTCACCCCCACGCCTCCATCTCCCTGACTCAACGTTGTCGTCGGCATCCGCAAAAGCCGCACCCCGCGATGCGCCGTCGCCGCCGCGAATCCTACCAAATCCAAAAACGCACCTCCACCGATGGCCACCACGTAAGAATGCCGACACAACTCGTGCCGGTCGATCGCTTCCCACAAATCCCGCACCAAAACCCAATCATTCTTGCATCCTTCCGCCCCCGGTATCGCAACCGCAGCCCCCACCATACGCACCCCCTTCGGCAAAACGGAAAAATAGGCTTCCACTTCTACCTTCAGCTCAGGTCTTGCACGCAACAATCCTTCGTCCAAAAACACCAACACCTTCTGATCTTTGTCGTCCGCCCGCCCCCCCGCAAAAAGGTCCCGCAGCATCTCGTTCGAAGCGGTAAACGCCCCGCGGGTAAACAATACCCGATGCGCATAGCTCAGCTCTATTTTCCGCTCGATCATGTTGGGGTTTTTAAGAAAAAAACAGGGACGCAACCCCCTTCATCAGGACAGCGCCCCGGCACCATATATCAACGCATCACTATACCACCCCCTTTCCCCAATCTCCAACATTCCCCCCCCGCTTCTCGATCGTCGGTAGGGGCAAGAGGCCCTGCTGGCCCGCCTCCCTCCGCTTCACCGCTCAATCGCCATAAGAATCCTTCTTTCTGCGCCCCCACACGCGCGCCTACAAGCACGAGAGTATGGGTGTGCAGGTTCCGTCCGACTAAGTCGCCGGCACTTTCCGCTGCAACAGCAAACACAACGGCAACATCGCCAAACAGATCCACGCCGCACGCCCATCGACCGCCGATACCATCAACGCATCCACAATCACAATCCCCGCTAACAACCCACTGACAAACCCACCTACTCGCCCTCTGTCGCCCTTTACCCTCAAATGCCCCCCGGTCCGCCACCACCACCAAGCAAGTATCAGCAACATTAAAACGCCCGTCACCGATACCCCCAGCCACACCCAAACCAGCACCGGCACCGACAAACAAAACCAAGCCACCCCCTTGACGACACCACCCGAACGCTCACCACGCGCCACCAGGGTCACCCCCACCACGTAAAAGAACATGCCCCCCGCCACCCCCCACAACGCCGGAGGGAAGACCTTTCCAATGGCCCCACCTGCCTCCACCGAACCCGCCGCCGGGTAAACGGCAAACCGACACAATCCCATGATCCCCACAGATCCAACCCATCGTTTATGCACAAGGTCATAGACGACAATGGCTCCCACTAACACCCATATCCACAAACTGGTCGCGTTTCCCATCGCTGTCAGCGTGAACCAACCAAAGACGAACAAACATACCGCCCAAACGAAAACTCCAAGTCGTGAGATTGCGCGCGACGGAATAGGCCGCTCGGGCGCATGCATTCGGTCCCACTCCGCGTCTGCCCAATCATTCAAAAACATTCCTCCCACATAGAGCCCCGATACGCCCAGGATAACTCCCCACCACCCCGTCGGAACCACACCAAAGGCCTCACCTCCTGGACGCTCGGGTATGACCAGCGCCCAGAACCCGTTTCCACCACCAATCGCCTCCAGCGTCCCCGCCGCCGCCACCATCCCCACCAAACAATTCGTCCAAACCGTCGGCAAATTAGATACCCGACCCAACACCAACAAGGTTCGCAGCCGCTTCATACAACGCCCTCCCATTCCCACCAATCAAAACCCTCTCTCGCGTAACTCCCCCAAGGCCCACTCATACTCTTTTACCAACTGATCCACCACGTCCCCCTCCTGCATCCCCGCCGGCAAGACTTCCCAGGTATAGGTCTCCATCTCCAAATGCGAACACCAGCCCGGTTCCCGCTCCATCGCCCCCAACACACCCTCCAAATGATCCCGCGTATCCCCAAACGGCGACGCTGGCGACGCATGCAACGGCACATGAAAATGAACCCGCCACTCGTCCCCCAGGTCCCCATCCCCTCCCCGCTCTTTCGCCCACGCAAAAGCCTCCGGCAAATCCCGCAACCGCTCCACCACAGACTCCCCCCGCCGCACGACCACCTGATGCAAATAAACCTCTTCATCAAAACCCTTCAGCAGTTCCAAGGCCTCCTTCGTCGGTTCCAGGCGCAACGCGGAACTCAAATGCAGCTTGCTCACCCGCAAACCGGCCTCCCGCAACCGACCCAACGCCGCCTCCGCCTCCTCAAATTCTACACCCAAATGACACGTATCATAATTCACACCCACCATCTTCAAAAACGCATCCCGATCCGATACTCCGTCCAACAACCGACCAAAGAATTCTACCGTCTCCGGCGTCGTCTCAAACAAACCCAATGGCTCCGGTTCCAAGCCCAAATGCAAATCCCGCCCCGAAGCCTCCACCATCCGCTCCACCGATTCCGCACACAACCGCAAGGTCATGCAAATCGCATCCACCTGTGTCTCGTCCGTAATAAATTCCTTAAACGAACCAGGCAATGTACTCACGCTCCCCCCCAACGACGCATCTTCCCCATCCAGCAATTGCATCAATATCCGAAACAATTGCTCCGTATACTCCAAGCGCAAACTCGAGGTCCAATCCGGGGCATACACCTGCTCCTTCACACGCGTCCCATGGAACTTTCCATACGGAAAACCATTGATCGTAAACACATAGCAATCATTCCGATCCAACCACCGCCGAAACGCCGACATCACGTCGTCCTCCGTCAATTCCTGCGCCGCCTGCGCACTCAAGCGCAATCCAATCCCGTATCGCTCTCCCGCCGGACACACCCGCTCCTTCACGCGCAGCGTGTAATCTCGCAACCCCGCAAATGTCTCGTCCCAATCCTCCCCCCGGTGAATATTCGTACAATACCCAAGATGAACCCTCTGCTTCAATTCCATCCAAAAACTATACCCATCCCCCTCTCTACCCCCCAATCATAATATTACGCTTGCTCATAATCACACTCATCCAAACCTGGCTGCTTCTATGAAGACACCGGTCACCCCCACGACACACCCCACTTCCCAACTCCCACTGCCCTCCACCAAGGTCTGCCCCCACGCCCCAGTCCTCCGAACTCTTCTCCTTCGCTTTCTTCGTTTCCTTCTGTAAAAATTGAGAGTCTATGCCCCGCCGCACCACTCGCCTCGCCCTCCTAACCCTTCTCCTCCTGGTCCTTCTCTCGGCATTCACCCGTCGCTACCTCATCCCCGCAACATCCATGGCCTGCGGATACTCAGCCAAAATCATGGCCACCGCCGTGTTCGCCGCCGGAAGAGACCCAAATTCCGTCCGAACCATCGATCTCGCCGGCGGCTCGCTCAAACCCCTAGAGATGTTCACCTCGCCCTCCATCAATCACGACAACCAGTCCGCCACCACCTCCGCCCTCGGCGGCCTCGTTAAACGCACCGCCCAATACCACCCCACCCACGGCGTCACCCTCCTCCCCCGCCACACCCCACCCTCATCATCTTCTCTTACGCTTTCCTTTGACGAGCCCCCCCTAACCTTCTCTCCATCCCGACCCACTACCTTCCCAATCGATCAAGCAATCAACCGGTCATCCGATCAACCGAATATCTTAAGCTCGATCGTCACCGAAGCCTTCACCGATCCAAACCCAAAAAAACCTCGCCGCACCCGCGCCCTCCTGATCATCCACAACAACCAAATCGTCGCCGAAAAATATGGCTCCGGCTTCAACGCCGACTCCCGACTGCCCGGATGGTCGATGACAAAAAGCGTCTTCAACGCACTCGTCGGTATCCTCATCCATCAAAATAAACTCTCCCTCGAAGACGCCGCGCTCCTCCCGGAATGGACGGACTCACCGAACGACCCCCGCGCCCGTATCACTCTCAATCAGCTCCTCCACATGTCCAGCGGCCTCGAGTTCGATGAAAATTACGCCAACCCACTATCCGACGTGACCACCATGCTCTTCCGCAAAGGCAATACATCCACCTTCGCTTCCCATAAACCCCTTCTCTTTGCCCCAGGCGATCACTGGTCCTATTCCAGCGGCACCACCAATATCATCTCCCGCTTCATCCGCCTCACCCTCGCCGATGACCCCACTTACCACGCCTTCCCAAAGGAGGAACTCTTCACTCCCCTTGGCATGACCACCGCCGTCGTCGAACGCGATTACGCCGGCAACTTCGTCGCCTCCTCTTTCATGATCGCGACCGCCCGTGATTGGGCCCGCTTCGGTCTCCTCTTCCTCAACGATGGAATCGCCCCTGACGGCACCCGCCTCCTCCCCCAAGGCTGGACCCAATATTCCCGCGCGCCCGCCCCCGCCGACCCCTACAATCGCTACGCCGCTCACTTCTGGCTCCGCCTCCGTCCCCTCGGCGAAAATCCGAATCAATACCCCTCCTCACACCTGCCCCCCGACACCTTCCACATGGCCGGGCACGAAGGCCAGTTTATTACCCTCATCCCCTCAGAAAACCTCCTCATCCTCCGGCTCGGTCTGAGCCGTTATCCGAAGACTTGGAATCAGGAAGTGTTCGCCGGTAAAGTGGTCCAGGCCCTTTCACAAAGCCACGAATAAGGCTCCGCACCCCCGTTGCCCTGCTGTCAAAGAAAACCCAAACCGATGACCACTTCTCCGCCCGTTCCCAGACCAGACGCCGATGTCGAACAACTGAATCTCCTCGCCATCTTCCATTACATTCTCGGTGGGCTGCATATTTTCATCTCCTGCTTCTTCCTGCTCTACGTCTTCATGGGCCTATTCTTTTCGGTAAATTTGCCCGACCTCGAAGCACAGTTCCAAGCCACCGCAGCCGGGTCAGGCTCGCCCCAACCTTCCTCACCACCCGCGGATGCCCCCATCTCTCCCTCGCCCACGACAGCATCTGAAATCCCCGTCATGCCCGCCCCTTTCGCGGCGATTGGCTGGTTCATGACCGCCTTCGGCACTATCGCCTTCCTCGTCGGAGCTACCTTCGGCGTCCTCACCATCATCTCCGGTCGAAAACTCAATCGCCACACCGCGCGCACATTCTCCACGGTCATCGCCGCGATCAATTGCATCTTCGTCCCCCTCGGCACCGCCCTCGGAGTCTTCACGATCATCGTCCTCAATCGCCAAGCCGTCCAACAACTCTACCAAAACCAAAGTGGATCCCTAATTCCTAATTCCTAATTGTAAATACCACCAAGCGCTTCCTCCAACCGCCCCCGCAAATCCTCAACCCCCTCCAACCCCACGGACAAGCGCAACAAATACCGACTCACCCCACACCCCTCAGCCCACTCCAATTCATCATAATAGGCCAATAAAGTATACGGACACACGAGAGAGTAATTCGTCCCCAGACTGGGCCCCTTGCTGATCCGCAACACATCGTAAAACCTCGGTGTCGTCACCGCCGCCTCTTCCAGCAAAAACGACAACAAACAGCTATATCCCCCGCCCTCACGCCGCACCGCGTCATACGACACCTGCGTGGAACATCCCTTCGGATACCACACTTCCGCTACCTTCGGATGGGCCGACAGATACTCGTAAATCGCCTCAGCCGTCCGATTCTTCTCCTCCACACGCTCCACAAAATCCCGCGAGTTCAGAGCCAACACCACCGCGTCCGCGCCATATAGATCCTCCGCTGCGTCGGCTCCAAAAAAGGACGCAAAATCGTCCCGAAAAGGCGAATCATCACGTAAAACCACCGAACCTCCCATCACGTCCCCCACGCCCGAAAAACACTTCGTCAAACTGGTCGTCACGACGTCGGCCCACCGATACGCATCCACGTTCACCACCGTCCCCACGGTGTCATCCACCACCAAAGGAACGCCGCGCCCGTCCAACAATCCCGCAACCCCCTCCAAGTCCACGCTCCTCAAAAGCGGATTCGCGGCCATCTCACAATAAACCGCGCTCACTTCCTCCCGCTCCAGTAAAGCCCGCAGCGGACCCAGATCCCCCGAGTCATCCAACTCAAAAAAATGCGCTCCCGCCCCAAACTGCTCCTGCACTTTCAATACATCCACATACGGAAACTCCAACTGCACACTCTTGAACTCCGGCCGCATCGCCGTCACCGCCCGATGCACGGCATACACCCCGCTCATCCCATTCTGATATAAAAAAACATTCTCCTCACCCTGCCCGCTCAAGCTCGCCAAACGCTCCCGCAATTCCCCCTTTGCTTCACCCCCTTCTTCCAAAACTCTACCCGCTAACACCGCCGACGCTAGTCGACTGCTCACAATCTCCCCACTGTGCTGCCAATACTTCAAGGCCCCTTCCACCCCCGCCTTCTCAACCAAGAGAACCCACAACCCCCCGGCCTCAAACGCAGCCACTTCACCTCGCACTCCGTCCCGCGCCTCAACAAATTCGCGACACCGCAACGCCGCTCCTTTCGAAGGGAAGACCACCGCTCGCCGGCCGCTTCCATCCCTCGCCTCCGCCCTCTGAAACAGTTCCCTGGCCTTCGGATGACAAAAAAACCGCGGATAACCACACTCCATTGCCGAAACAACCCGCTCCTCCTTCTCCTCATACCCCACCACATCCGCCCAGGTCGGCAAACAAACCGACACCCCATGTTCCGTTTCCGGAATCGGCTTTCCCAAATCCACTGCCGAACACATTGGCTCTGAAATCAAATCCCTCATCCCGTAAACCACCACCAATCAATTTCGACGGCGCGCTTCATTCCCTCTCTCCAAACAAGTTCATGCCCATTTCTACGCCTTTGCGCTTTTCTCTTAACGCACCGCATTGAGAGCATTGCCGACATCCGCTATCAAATCTTCCACCGACTCAATTCCTACCGACAAGCGCACCAAACCATCGGTGATTCCCACCGCCTCCCGCGTCTCCCGCGGTACCGAGGCATGCGTCATCGTTGCCGGATGACACGATAAACTCTCGATCCCCCCCAAACTCTCCGCTTTCGCAAACAACCGCATCGCCCCTAGAAACCGCTCCGTCGCCTCCAACGACAAACCCAAATCCACCGCAATAATCCCCGAGCCACCCTTCATCTGCCGCTGCGCCAATTCATACTGCGGATGTGACTCTAAATAAGGATACCGCACCCACTTCACTCCGCCCTCCCGCTCTAACCATTCTGCCAATTCCAAAGCATTCGCACAATGCCGCTCCATCCGCATCGCTTCGGTCTTCGCCCCACGCGATACCATCCACGAGTCGAATGGCGACGGCTGTAATCCCAGGGCCTTCTGCGCAAACAGCATCTTCTCCTGCCACTCGTCCTCATTCGTACAAACGGCCCCACCCAACACATCCGAATGCCCGCTCGTATACTTCGTCGTGCTCAATAAAGACAAGTGCGCCCCCAACTCGACCGGCCGCTGCAAATAACTCGACGCAAAAGTATTGTCCACCACCACCACACTTCCCGCCTCTCGAGCTACTGTCGAGACCATCGCAATATCCACCACCTTCAGCAACGGATTCGTCGGCGACTCAATCCACACCAAAGCCGGCCTCTCTTCACTTACCGCCTTCAAAGCCGCCTCGTTCGTAAAATCCCGATACACCACCCGCACCCCAAACTTCTCAAACACCTGCGCAAACAATCGATAGGTGCACCCATACACATTTTCCTCCGCCAATACCAAATCCCCACTCTTCAAAGTCGATACCACAGCCGTGATCGCCGCGACCCCGCTCCCAAACACAGTCGCATGCCGCGCCCCCTCCAAACTCGCGACGGTTTCCTGCAAATTCCGAAAATTCGGATTGCCCGAACGCGTGTAGTCAAAACCATCCGCATTCCCAGAGGCAAAAGTCGACGTCAAATACACCGGCGGAATCACCGCCCCCGTCTCCCCCGCATACCCCTGACCCGCATGCACCGCCCGCGTCTCAAAACCATCCCTGTCCCCCTCTTCACTCATCATCAGTCCATATTCATAATCCTACTAATCCCCTTACTCAATCCCTTCCTCTCCCCCAGCTCTCAACTCCCGAAAATTCGAGGGCCAAATACAAAAAGATGCCCAACAATCCTTATCCGCAGACCCGCCCCTCCTCGCAGTCAAACAGCCAAAGTGTTGAATCGCCACTGACTCCTTGCGCAGAGCCCTTCCCGCACGGCCTCGCGTGGCAGCACAACCGCATCAATCTGACATTAAAGATCGCACAACGGGCAAGCTCATAGACAGCTAGACAGATGCGAAACATACCCGCAAAGACTCCATCTAAACCCAGCTCTTTTCCACACAAAAAAACCTGATCCAATCCCACGAATCAGGGCCCGTCATTCAATTCGTCGCTAAGCTCTACCACCTCATCCAATAACCTTGAAAATTCCTCCCCACTAATCACACCGCTTTGCTTCTCATCCACGGTATAAAAGGAATCGATCTCATAATCCCCGTCGCGAGCAAAAAAGCTCTGCGCCCGAACCTTCGAAGGCAACCAGATAGCATCAGCAAGGAAGACATCCTTCACGGTGATTCTTTCGACAACCCGGTTTCCATTCCCAAGCATCGTGCGAGTTAGAGGAATCTGTTTGCTGAGATCGTAAACAAATTGAAACGGTTCATTCCTCACAGTCACTCTCTCACCCCGCTGACCTGCCTCCCAACGAAACGATAAGTCTTCCGCTTGGATCGCCGATTCAAGAATCGATGTCTTAAATCCAAACGCGCGATAAAGATAACCAATACCCGGAATAGTCTCAGAACCGGATTGCTTTGGCCAAGCCTTCAATCGCGAGAAATCTCCTTGATAAATCAACGGAAGTTCTTTTTCGGCAACACCACGTGACAGCCTAAGACCCAGCCCATCCTTCTGAACACAACTCCACATAGCCCGAATACCCTTCCCCGTCGGAGAATCGAAAACGTAGTCGAGACGAAATTCGGTTCCCGATGGCACCCCAACTAACCGCAACCATTCACGCTCGGTCCTCACCCGCACACCATCTCGCAAATACCGTTTCTCCACTTTTGCAACCAACTGGATGGGTTCGGTCAGCGCTGAACGCTCACGCATCAACTCCACGACGTCTGCGACGGTTGGCAAAGAACGATTATCGCTGGCAGTCAGCAAGTTAATAGCTGACAAAAACACTAACGCCAACACGAGTGAAGACCTTCTTTTATTCATGGCACAAGGCCTAATAAACGCGGCTAAAATGATCCCTTTCCTGAATTCCAACGCTAGACCAATAATAGAACCCACGCCACCAGACAACCATCGTATCTAGTTCCAAAAGAGGCATTGTGAATCCCCTTCGACCGCGATGTCCATCTCCCACCACTACCAAACTCCCAAAACCCTTGCCATCCTCCAACTCACGCCCTAATACTCCCGGCTTACTTCAACTTGCCAGTATTCACTCCGGCAGACATCAAAGCGCCTCAAAGGCACTCGTCGACGCGACCATCCCCTTCTGCGAGTCGCCTCCTACGCGGAAGAGACTCCCACCCGAAATTTCACCCGTGCTTCAAAAGCGACCGGGCTTTCCTTTTGCCCCGGAGATTCCCATCATTCGAACATGATTCTGGTGATCGCCAAATCCTTCGAAGAAAGCCCCGCTCTAGCGGCGTGGGCTTCCCTTTTCGCACGCGCCCAGTCCCCTGACAAACCCGCCGTCCACGTCGTCCACCTCCCCGCCGTTCCCCAAGCCGACTCCGACCAACAACCCGACCTCTCCAAATCCCTCCATAGTTCCCTCGGCGATGTCCTCGCCGATATCGAATTCACTGCCGAATCCAAAGATGAAAACAACCGCATCAAAGCCGCCCTCCGCGAGGTCGCCAAAACAAAACCCGAACTCCTCATAATCGCGCGACCCAACTCAAAAAAAGGCCGACGCTCCGACCACCTCCTCGCTCAACGCCTGTTCGAATCCGCCCCCTGCCACACCATGCTCGTCCGCCTCGGTGAGTCCCCGCCCCCGAAACACCCTCATATTCTCATTCCCACCGCCGGCGGCCCCCATTCCCAAATCGCACTCCAACTCGCCGCCCGCATCTCCAATGAAGATCGCGGTGATGCCACCCCATTCTACGTGGAACCCGATATCGGGGAAGTCTCCGAAGACGTCGGACGGCGACTCCTCGACAGCGTCCTCAAACGCGCAGGAATCAAACTCGGCGACTCACCTAATATCCACCCCAGAATCGTCATCGCCGATGGCGTCCCCGAAGGCGTGAAGCATCTCGTCGACTCCCATAGCTTCGACCTCGTCCTCATCGGCGCTCCCGCCCAGGGCTTTATCCAAAAACGTATTTTCGGTTCCGTTCCCGAGCGCTTATTCAAAGGACCAGACTCCATGAACGTCGCCGTCCTCCGCCGGGCTCTTCCCGTCAAAGAACGCGTCCGCGGATACATCGAACGCTTTCTCCACCTCCGGGTCCCTCAACTGAAGCGAGACGACCGCGTCGCCCTCTTCGAAGAACTCCAAACCAAATCACGCTGGAGCTTCGACTTCATGACTCTCCTGCTCCTGTCTACCGCCATCGCCTCCTTCGGCCTCCTCCAAAACAGCACAGCCGTCGTGATTGGAGCCATGCTCGTCGCCCCCCTCATGACCCCTCTCCTCGGCGCCGGCCTCGCGCTCGTCCAGGGAAACATCCCCATGGTCAGGCAATGCCTGCGATCCATCATCTACGGGTTCCTCGGCGCCGTTACCATCGGCCTCATCGCCGGACTCATCGTTCCGATCACGGATCTCACCACAGAGCTCCTCGCCCGGGGCGCACCCAGCCTTCTCGACATGGCCATCGCTTTCTTGTCCGGAATCGCAGCCGCCTACTGCATCGCCCGCCCCAGTCTCATGTCCGCACTCGCTGGCGTCGCGATTGCCGCCGCCCTCGTCCCACCCCGCGCCACCACCGGTATCTCCCTGGCCCTCGGCCACATCAAAAATACCGAGGGCGCCGCCCTTCTCTTCGCCACCAACGTGGTCGCCATTATCCTCGGCGCCGCCCTCTGTTTCTTCGCCGTCGGAATCCGCCCTGCCACCCAGCAAAGCCGCGGTACCCTGTGGACCCGGCGCATCACCATGGGCCTCGTCCTCACCTGCGCCATCCTCGTCGTTCCCCTCGGCTCCGTCCTCCTCTCACAAGTCATCAAAAGTCGCCAGTCCCCCGAAGTTCCTCCCAAAGCCGCCGCCGCCATCGCCGCCGCCCTAAAGGAGAAAAATCCAAACATCGAACTCACTGACCTCCGCCTCACCCGACCCCGCGACGCACCCCCCATCCTCGATATCCACTTGGATTCTCCCGAAATTCCCCAGCCCTCTCTCGCTAATCACCTGCGCAAAGTCACCCAACCCCTCTTGAAACATAACTCAGATACCCTCAAAGTACGCCTCCATACAACCCTCCTCACCGAATCCCAAGCACCCTCATCGAACCCTTGACCTCCGCAAAAACATGTCCGAACACACCGCTACCCTCACCTGGAATCGGAACACCGACACTGAGTTCACCTACAATGATTACTCCAGAGACCACGACTGGACCTTCGAAAACAACGCCACCCTCCGCGCTTCTGCCGCCAAGGAATTCCTCGGGAATCCCGATTGCGTCGACCCCGAAGCCGCCTTTGTCGCCGCTCTCGCGTCCTGCCACATGCTCACGTTCCTAGCCATCGCCTGCAAAAAGAGATTCACCGTCGAGTCATACACCGACCACGCCGTCGGACACCTCGAACCCGGTCCCGAAGGAAGACTCGCCATCACCCGCATCACTCTCCGCCCGAAAATCGAGTTCTCGGGAGAAAAACAACCCACCCCGGAACAACTCTCCCAACTGCACGACGTCGCTCACCACGAATGCTTCCTCGCGAACTCCGTCACCACCAAAATTACCGTGAACTAAGAACCGCACCAGCTCGAACTGTCCCTCCGAACGCTAACTGCCACTGATCAATCGAGAGCAAATCCGTCAATAATAGCCTGCCCCATCGCCTCTCCATCGACGTCATGTGGAAATTCCTATGAATGTTGATCAAGCGCTCCTGCCACCAGATCAAAATTGCGAACTCCTGGTTACGAAGTGTTAATTTGGAACAGCTTCCACCAATTCCCTGACCTTCGCCTCGTCCACTCGATTCATCGTCTCTCCCTCTTCTTTCAGCGACGTCCCAACGATCACCCCATCCGCATACTCCAACAACTCGCCTACATTCCCCGCATCAGCACCGCTCCCCACCAAAATCGTCGCTTCAGGACACGTCCCCCGCACCCGCTTCAAATCCTCCATCGCAACCGCGTCCCCCGTCGCCACTCCCGACACAATTAGTCCGTCCGCCTTCCCTCGTCCCAAGGTCTCCTCCGCCGCCCGCTCGATCGTGGTCTCCACAGCTGGCGCCGCATGCTTCACCAAAACATCCGCGTAAATCTTCACCCCCGGACACCATTCGTCCCGGCGCCTCACCGTCTCATAGGCGTTACCCTCAATGAATCCCTGGTCGGTGAACATCGCCCCCGTGTGCACATTCACCCGAATAAAAGTCCCCCCACACGCCGCACACAATCCCAAAGCCGCCAAAGGATCGTTCCTCAAAACATTGAACCCAAACGGAATCTCTACTTCCCGACCCACCCGTCGCCCCACCACCGCCATCGCCGCCACCGTTTCTGGACCCACTCGCCCCGCCGTAAACGGCGCATCTCCAAAGTTCTCAATCACCAATGAATGACATCCTCCCATCTCATACGCCCTCGCATCCCGTATCGCTGCTTCTGCGACCACCGCCATGTCGCCGCCCCATCCGGGCGCCCCCGGTAACGCCCCCAAATGCACCACCCCAATCACTTTCCTCCCCACCATCAATAACCCCCCCGCTAATCCACCAACGCCTCTCCCTCTGCTCCGTCTCCCTCTTTTTCTTCCACCTGCGCCGGCGACCGCCCCAAAACCCGATAGGAACGCAACACGGATAACGATTTCTGCAACATCGGAATCTTCACTTCCGATTCCGTCCCCAAAGGACTATGCATCATCATAACCATCCGCATCTCCATGTTCGTCGCTCGCGGCACTCCAATGCTCCGATCATACGCCACAGTTCCCGACACCCGCGAATCCGCCAAGGTCTCGTCCGCACGACGCTCCGCTCGCGCATCCCCTTCGACCGCTTCCGCCTCGTCCGTCAAACGCTCCCCCGATATCATTCCATTGAAATCAATAATCGCGCAGGTCTCACCTTCCACGGTCCCATCCTTGCGATACAAAAATCGGACATCCAAACCCACCGGCCCAATCCCGGGCATCGCCAATTCCATCACATGTTGCCAAGACTCCCCCTGCATTACTTTTCGCGTCCCTAGCTGCTCCCCTAAGGTCGTCCGAACCATATCTCTCAGCTCATTCACGCCCAAACTCTGACCAAATGGAGACGAACCACCGTCCTCCGTTAACAAATCGTTGTCCTCGACCCGAACAAAACGATCCTCGGCATCGTAAATCAACTTGATCTCTTTCCCCACCATCCCGGACAAATTCCCGCCAAAGCCCGTGTCCTCTTGCTCCGGCGCCCGCGAATCATAGCTCATGTTCATCATCGGAGACTTCAATTCGAGCTTCGCATAATTGATCACCAAACTCACCACCTTGCTCTCCCCGTCCGCTCCACCTCGCACAGTCATCGTGACCTCCTGCTCCGTCCGAACATTTTGCTCACCCGACGCGCCCCCCATCGGCAACCCCATTTTCACATCACTCTCCGTGTAGGTGACATACTCCGTTCCCAACCTCAATTTCGGACTCAACGTGACCGTCTGCCCCGCCCCTCCCCCGGCAAAAGCAAACAAAATTAACCCCGCAACCCCTGCCAATATTCCCCTCGTTCGCTTCCGCGGATACGCAACACTCATCTCTCTGCAAATTGCCAAATCCACCTGCGGCTAACCAACCACACCGCCCTTCGTTTCGCAACCCGATCCCCAAGTGGTCAGTCACTGACCACCCCTGGTCACTCCTTGACCGCTTTCTTCCCCCTTACACCACCCAACTATTCACCCAATATCCCCACAACTTCCTAAAAATAAGGTCATTAAAGAAAACCTCCCCAGTTGGCACGCGAATCGCTTTATAATCAAACAGGATCAGTCGGATCTAACCGCTCTTTCAGGCGATTCAACACTCCAAATCCAACAGAAAACACGACCAATGAAGAAAATCGAAGCCATCATTAAACCATTCAAACTCGAAGACGTGAAAGAAGCCCTCTCTGGCGTCGGCGTGCAAGGCATGACCGTCACCGAGGTGAAAGGTTTCGGACGCCAAAAGGGTCACACGGAAATCTACCGCGGCAGTGAATACACCGTCGACTTCCTTCCTAAGGTGAAACTAGAAATCGTCGTCGATGACGATCGCGCCTCCGATGTCGCAGACGCCATCGTCAGCACCGCCAACACCGGCAAGATCGGTGACGGGAAAGTATTTATCAGCGCCGTCGAAGAAGCGATTCGTATTCGGACCGGAGAAAAAGGCGCCGAAGCCGTTTCCGCCGAGTCTGTCGCCTAATCTTCTCCCCGAGTTCTATCAAAAAGGGCCGCCCCTCATCAGGGCGGCCCTTTTTTTGTGGCAGCGCCGCCATCCAAACCAAAATCACGGCCCCCTACCCGCACGGAAATCGAAAGCAAGCAGCGAAATATAGAACCAACCTCACACTCCCTCCCAAATACCCCCTCTCCCCAAGCAATACCGACCAACCGCGATACGACGCAAGATCAGTCTCGCAAAACAATTGCTTAACACTCCTTAAGGATCCATAGTGAGGAGGTGATCCAACTCCTCCCAAAGACCGTCGCCCCCTTGTCTTTGTTCCTCGGTCTAGTCGTTGCCTCCCCCGCCACACTCTCGGCTGGCCCCTTCAAATTTCTCAAGCGAGATCGAAAACCTAAACCCATCCCCTTCGCTCCAGAACCCCCCAAAACAGACACCCCCGCGATCACCCAGGTTCAAATTTACCTCGACTCACAACTCCTTGGCCCGGGAAAAATCGATGGAGGTCTCGGCGAGTTTACCCGCAAAGCCGTCACCCTATACAACGTCCAGCGGAACATCACACCCCCAAAAGACAATTGGGGCCCCGTCCTCGCACATGCCGCAGAAGCTGTCCCCCAACCCTTCGCCCCTTATGTCATCAAATCCCACAACTTCGACTTCATCGATCCCGCCCTCCCCGTCGATTACCCCTCACAAGCCAAACGCGAATACCTTCCCTACCGTCGCCTTTCCGAACTCCTTTCCGAACGCTTCCATACCGACGAAAAATTCATCCAAAAGCTAAATCCCAACACCACCTTCTATAAACTCAAACCTGGCGATGTCGTCACGGTGCCCAATGTCGCCACACCGTTCCTCATCGAAAACGTTCCCAAACACGAAAGATACGAGGAAGATCCACTCCTCAGTTCACGACAAGTCATCGTCGATACGAACACCCGCATCGTGACGATCGTCGATCCCACCCATGGCAATATCGTCGCCGCTTTCCCCATTACCCCCGGAAAAGACGAGTTCATCCACCGCGGAAACTGGACCCTCAAAAATATGGTCACCACGCCAGAGTTTCGATACGACAAATCCATGCTCGACCAAGGCGTCCGCTCCGATGACTTTCTCCAAATTCCCCCCGGCCCCAACTCACCCGTAGGTATCATCTGGTGCGGCACCTCCAAATCCGGCATCGGTATCCACGGCACCGCCAGCCCCCACACCATCGGCCGCTCCACCTCAGCCGGTTGCATCCGCCTAGCCAATTGGGACGCCATCCGCCTACCCTCACTCATGCGCCCCGGCGCCTCGATTACAATTCGTTGAAACGAACCCCTCACCCTCACCTTCACCCCGCAACTCTGCCTCCGGAAAACGGCCCCAGTCTCCAAGGGCCCGCTCGCCATTTCCCCATTGACCCTACACGCGAAGCTCGCCTACACTGCCAGCCTTCCAAAACTTATTCACAACAACCATCCAAACAAAAAATCCTATGAGCAAATTCATCCCCATGGTCACGTCCGGCATTGCCGGTCCTCTCGGCGTCCTACACCTCCCCCGCCTCTGGCTTAAAACATCTCTCGATGCCGCCGGAAAACTTCACGACGACTATCCCGCCGTGGGCGCCGGTTTCGACCAAATGGTCCTCGATGGCCTCGGTCTCGATAAAGACGAATTCCTCGCCTACATCCGCGACTCCAAACCCACTTACGTCGAACTCGAAGCTTGGGTTGTCGAAAAAAAGGGCGGTAGCCTCGACGCCACCGCCGTCAAGGAACTCAACGATGCCATCACCGGTTACAACCACGACGATGACACCCGCGGCGCAGTCCTCGGGGGCGCTGGCCGCACCGACGATGGCTCCGTCCTCGACGCCGTCGGACTCAACAACCTCGAAGACTGGAACGATTTTCACTCCGCCGAATTAAAGGGCTAACCCGAACTCCAATAAACCCCCGGGAAAAGGGACGGTCGTCGATAGCGACCGTCCTTTTTTGTGTATTCCCCAGATCCACCCACACCCCATTTTTAGTCTCTTGTAGGACAGGCGCTCCGCCAATCGTGTTCGGCATAATTATTGCTGGTACTATTTTTGAAAGCAGTATTGTTGCTTTATTGGCAACGAGAGAGCGTAGAACGGAGCGGTTCAGTGAAGATGATGACCTGAGTCGGTGGAAGCTCATTGAGGAGTTTCAGTATAGACTGGAGCGTGGTGCAGGCAGTGCTCGCGAGGAAGTTGAGCGAGGTGATTCTCGTCGTCTTCTAAAGCGCGGTGACTATTTTTCCTTGCTGCTTTTTGGGTTGTTTAATCCCGTCGTGGAGTCGATGCGCGGTTTGTGCGCGGCGAGCAATCTTGAGCGTGTTCAGGATGAGGTATGCCGTCGTCCGGTGAGTTTGCGAAGTTTCAGTGAGGCGCAGATGGTCTTCGAACCCGATCTTCTCCGAGATGTCATGGAGGAACTAGTCAGCGAGAGTAGCGATGCGTGGGGTGATCCGCGTCTGGCCCGTTACAAGGAATGTCTCTCGGTAATCGACAGCACTCTGTGGCATGTGGTGCCGCGAATGGGTTGGGCCCAGTGGCGCCATCAGAACAAGGAACAGCGCGCGGTGCGCCTTCCTTGAAGTTTAAGGTTCTGGCTCAGAAGCCGGACCAAGCCGTGGTGAGTGAAGGAAAAGGGTGCGAGCGAGCGGTATCCCGCAAGGAGATGCTCAAGGCCGGCGAGTTTTTTTTATGTGGCTGATCGCTACTACGCGGAGGTCTATGGACTTTTAAAGCAGATCGATGAGAAGGGATGCGGTTTTCTCATGCGCTTGCGTGAAAGTGCGAAAGTTAACGAAGAGCAAGTGCTTGAACTTGATGAGGCCGATCGAGAGGCGGGCGTAATCAGTGACACGATGTGTACGTCTGGGAACACGTGAAAAAACCAATGTTTACCGCCTGATTATCGTCGAGGGCGAAAAAGAGAACCTGCTCTTGATCACCAACCAGCCCAACGAAGAAATCAGTGCAGAACTAATCGCCTTGCTTTCGATACCGCTGGCAGGTGGGGTTGTTCTTTCGTTGGTTGAAGTGCCTGTTGCCCTGTCGACATTGGTTTTGCGAGAGCGAGCGCGGGGTGATCCTTCAGATACATTGCGCGCTTATTGCCGCGCTGCTGCTTGCTCGCTACACCGGCGCAAAACCTCGGAAACGCGAAATGGAACTCTTGCGCTTTTATCTCATGGGATACGCCTCGATCGATGAACTTGAGGCCGGCTTGAAGATCGGAATAAAACGAAACTGAAGGCCACAGGGGGTCGACGGGACACGGAAGTCCCGCGCTTCGGCATGCTCAGACTGCTTCCCCATTCGCCCGAATATGTATCTGCCTCTCGTCGAATAGCTCCGCCTCACTCTCCAGCCTCAGTAAACCATCCGGCAGCAGATTTCCTGCCGAACACTATTGGCGAGACGCGTGCCATCCCACAATACTCCCCGCTTCCACGCGAACTCCCACCCTCGCTCCGCACGACCTGAAAAATCAGCGCGCCCTCGAAAAAACTTCCCTCCAATCCTAAAAATCTCCCTACTCCGGCGTCGCTTGATAAAATACTGCACGCCACTTCCCATCAAACTTCGACCACACAGATGTCGCAAACGATACATGTTCGGTAACCTCGTCCCCACTACGGCTGCCAGACCACGTGTACCTGTAGCTCAGGATCACACAATCATCATTCACACGAAACAACTTCGCATCGCTGACGCTGAATGATTCAACCTCGGGTTGAAGCGCCAATACTTCCGGAAGCGGCAAGCGCCCAAGGCCAGGAAGTACCGCAAGCTTCTGCTTCTCTAACATCTTGGCCAACGTTTCCTCGTCCTTGTTCTTGAGCGCCTCGTATATTGTGTTCTCCTCCGCCACCAACTTCTCAAGTAGCTCATCATCCTCAGCAGAGAGGATGCCTCCACAAAGGATTAAGGTCAAACTGATCGCAGCAAGCATTGGCTTTTTCATTGGTCGCACTCCTCTGTATTCAGAATAAGGGAACTCATGCCCGAAACGCGCAGGGCGAATATCGTGTCAAGGACACCTCGCAAAAGGAAACCATCAAGCAGTTCCTCGCGCAACTTGATTCATGTCATTCCAGTTTGTTGCAAGACAGCCCCATTCCAGCAACGGGGAAGATTCCGCACTGACGCTTGTACCTTTGCCCCCATTAACCACCATCACCGGTGCCACTGCACAGCGCTCAGTCGAAGGCCCAAACGCGCGGTCTCTTGCGCAATCCAATAATCATGCCGCTATATTCCACTCTCCTCCGCCCAACGCTTCAGTCGATCCAATACCTTCAGCGCCGATCGACCAAACGTCGTAATCTCATACTGGACGGCAATAGGTCGATCGCTCAATACCGTCCGACAAACCAGCCCCATCCCCTCCATCTCCTTCAATCGCGCATTCACCATCTTACGGCTCGCGCCCCCCAACAAACGCGCCAATTCATTGAATCGCAGGGGCCCATCCTGTAGATGCCACAAGATCGATCCCTTCCACTTGCCCCCGATTATCCGCATCCCACGCTCAATCGGACACGGTTCATCGCAAGGAGGAATTTCAATTCGAGGCTCAAGTATTTTCGTTCGTTTGTTTGGCATATCATAGGTTACAAAAAGTCTACTGGTTGACAAATGTTACTTCGATTGCAACGCTTCCCAAAATGATACAAGCATTCGCCGCCACCACTCCAAAGGGCCCCCTCCAACCCTTCGAGTTCAAACCCAACCCACTCGGATCAGACGAGGTCGATATCGCCGTCGATCACTGCGGTATCTGCCATAGCGACATTAGTATGCTCAAAAACGAATGGGGCCTGACCTCATATCCCTTTGTCCCAGGACACGAGATCATCGGAACCATCTCCGCAATCGGCAATGCCGTATCACATCTCAAAACCGGACAACACGTCGGCCTCGGCTGGCACGCCGCGTATTGCCTGACCTGTGACGAATGCCTCGAAGGACACCACAATCTTTGCGCCACTTCCGAACCGACGATCATCGGTCGACACGGCGGTTTCGCCGATACCGTAAGGGCTCAGGCCGCAAGTGTCGCCCTGCTGCCCGAAGAACTGAACGCCCGCGAGGCAGGCCCTCTCCTCTGCGGCGGGATGGCTGTCTATAATCCACTCGTCCAAATGAACGTTTCCCCAAACGCCCATGTAGCCGTGATCGGTATCGGAGGCCTCGGCCATCTCGCCCTAAAATTCAGTCGGGCCTGGGGATGTGAGGTCACGGCCTTCACTTCCAGCAGCTCCAAGGCTGAGGAAGCTCTGTCTCTCGGAGCCCACCACACGATCAACTCTCGCGACGATGACGCCATCAAGAACGCCGCCGGCAGCTTCGATCTGATCCTCTCCACCGTAAACGTCCCTTTGGACTGGAACAACTACCTCGCCACACTCAAACCTCGAGGGCGAATGCACATGCTCGGCGCCGTCACGCAGCCGCTGGAGCTCAACCTCATTCCCATGATGTTCAGCCAGCTCTCGCTCAGCTCTTCCCCCGTCGGAAGCCCGGCCACCATTCGGAAAATGCTGAACTTTGCCGCCCGACACGAAATCACCCCGACGACAGAACACTTTTCAATGAACGACGTAAATGACGCCATCGAACACTTGGAGTCCGGCAATGCTCGATATCGGATCATTCTCGACCGCAATTAATCATCCAACACACATACAAGCGATGCTTTCAAAAATCGAACACCTGAAAATCCGCGCCGTCGACGTTCTCGATGAACGAATCGAACGTAGAATCACCCCCGTGGGCGATCTCATGCCCAACGTGAGCGTCACCACATTCGACGGCCGCCAGCTACCCATTGGCAATTTCTACCAGGACAATCCCTTGCTTCTCACCTTCATGCGCGCCTCTTGGTGCCCCTACTGTCGAGCGCAAATGGAGATGTTGAACGGCATGGCCGAATCATTCAAAAAAATCGGATGCAAAATGGTCGCCGTCACTCGAGAAACCCCCGAAGAATCAACGTTTTCTTCCGACCAAATCACGCTTGTCACCGATGTTTCAAACGCCTTCGGTAAGGAACTCGGAATGACCTATTACGCCACTGAAGAAGTAACACAAATCTACAAAGATCTCAGTATCACAGAACCGGTCGAAGGCTACTTTGACACGAGCGAACTAAACGTCCCCGCCACTTATATCGTGGGTCGCGAAGACGGACGCATCCTCTTTAAACACGCAAAACGGGACTACACCCAGCGCGCAAACGGCTCCGAAATCATCCGCGAATTAACAAGAATCAACGCCGCCTGAAGATCCTATGACAACAAAACTCGACTCGGGCGGAACCTTGCCTCCCCTCACATTGCCCCTCACACAAGGGGACAGAATCACTCTTGGAAAAACAAGTATCGTAAGCGCCTGGCAAGTCGTGATTGTCTACCGCGGACTGCACTGCCCACTGTGCAACCAATACCTCGCGCGACTGGAAGAACTGCGCGATGAATTCGCGAAGGCAAACGCCGAACTCGTCGCAGTGTCGGGCGACCCTCTCGAAAAGGCCCAATCAATGGTCAACAACAACAAACTCAAGTTCCCCGTTGCCTACAACCTGACTATCGACCACATGCGCGAACTCGGACTCTACATCTCCCACCCGCGAAGCCCCGAAGAAACCGATCGACCCTTCGCGGAACCCGCCACCTTCGCCGTCAATGGCGAGGGCCGTCTCCATCTCGTCGAAATATCAAACACCCCCTTCAACCGCGCCGACCTCGCCGAACTACTCGAAACCGTCGAGTGGGTCCAGGAAACCAATTACCCTATCCGCGGCACGCACACCTAGCCGAAGGACCAATATCAGACCCATCGTGCTACTCCCTGCGCCCCTCCCCCTTTCACCCGGCTCTCTCCGCTATCCAAAAAGTCACCATCCTTCTCATCGTAGGCTCCCTTGAGTTCATCAATTTGGTGAATTGACGCCCATTCCATATCACGACTTCTGTCATAGCGGAGTCTACCACGTCCGCCCTGAGCACTGGCTGATCGGCCCCGCGAAACGGTGCATCCGCGAAACCACGCAACGAAACACCTTGCTTTTCCAAAATTTTCAATATTTACTGAAAGTTATGAGTAGTGAATCCGACCAACTCTCCGCCGCCCGCGACGAATTCGTCTCCCAATGGGGCGCGATCGGAAACGCCTGGGGCATCAATCGCACCATGGCCCAAATCCATGCCCTTCTCATGACCAGCCCCCAATCCCTTTCCACAGACGAAATCATGGGCGAACTCCGAATCTCGCGCGGGAACGCCAATACCAATCTCCGCGACCTCGTCGGTTGGGGCCTCATCCGCTCCGTCATCCGCAAGGGCGAACGCAAGGAATACTTCGAAGCCGAGAAAGACGTCTGGAAAATGTTCTGTACCATCGCACGCGAACGCAAACGACGAGAGATTTCACCGGCCGTTGAGGTGCTCACCACTTGTGCCGCCCAAACTAAATCCCTACGCACAAACGAAGCCAAAGAATTCCATCTGCAAATGGAAAACCTCCTCGATTTCCTGAAGTTCGCCGATACCCTCCTCGAAAAAATGGCTGCCTCCGAGCAATCGAAACTCGTCACAATGGCCACGAAGCTCCTTCGCTAGTTTCTATCCCCCATTTTTCGAACCCCTTCGCCCCAAAAGCAGTCTATTTCTTGAGACCTAAGAAAGGAGCTTGTCCCATGAACCTCGAGACCGCACGCGAATTCCTTGGCTGGTGCATCACCATCAATATTGCCTTCGCAACACTTTGGTTCCTCATGATGGGGTGCTGCCGCAATTGGATTTTCTCCATCCACAGCCGCTGGTTCAAGATGCACAGGGAAACGTTCAACGTCATCCACTATGCCGGCATCGGCGCCTACAAAATCGCCATATTCTTCTTCAACCTCGTCCCTTACATCGCCCTCCACATCGTCGGCTAAAGGAAGAAAACAAATAAACAGCCTCAGCGTCTTCGCGAACCTTAGACAGCCCCCATCGCCATCGGCAGTAACTTCGCTAATAACATCGTAATCAGCAAGCCCACGACACTCAACACCGCCAAAGCCGGCGTCCACGTCTTCAAAGCTTCCACCTCCGTCAACCCGCTCATTTTCGAGAAAATCCAAAACCCACTGTCATTCATCCACGATACAAACAAAGAACCCGATCCAATCGCTAACGCCAAATATACCGGGTGAATCACCGTCGGATCCGCCAACGAAGCCAGCATTCCCGACGCCGTGATCATCGCCACCGTGCTCGAACCCTGGCTCGTCTTCAACATCGCGGCAATCGCCCACCCCATTAGCAACATCACCGTCGCCGCAGAAACCGTCGATTCTGCGAACATACCCTGGATCGCTTCCTTCAAACCCGTCAGCTTCAACATCCCCCCAAATGCGCCGCCAGCCGAGGTAATCAAAATGATGATCCCCGCACTCATCAAAGCCGACTCAATCGATTTGCCCATCTCCACCAAACTGGGCTTGCGGGTGCTCCAATAGGTCAACACCGCAACCGCCGCCGAAATCAACAATGCCACCGACGGCAAAGACTTCGAAGTATCCCCCAAAATCGAAAGGGACTTCACCACCCCGACCTGCCATGAAGCTTCCCCGGCTTCCTCCGCCATCGTCGAAATCACGGTGTTCCCCCCGATCAACAAAACAGGCAAGATAATCGGCAATAACGACACGAACAATCCAGGCAATGGTACTTCATCCGCAACCACCTCCTTTTCCTCGTCCCCCACTCCTGCCACCGGCCGCATCGGAATATCCATCCGTCGCTGCAACCAATGCGCAAACCACAAGGCCACCACCGCCGTCGGAAACGCAACCACGATTCCCATGATGATCATGATCCCCACGTCAAAATCGAGGTTCGCCGCCATCAACAATGGTCCCGGAGTCGGCGGCACCAAAGTATGCGTAATCGCACCACCAACTCCAATCGCCAGAACATATAGCAAAAAATTCTTCTTAGTGCTCCGGTATAGCGACCGCGCCAAGGGCACCAACAAATAAAATACGGTGTCAAAGAACACCGGAATCGACAGCACGAACCCACTCGACATCATCGCCACCGGCGCTCGCTTCTCACCCAAGCTCTTCAAAAATGCCCGCACCACCCGATCCGCCGCACCACTATCCATCATCGCTTTGCCAATCACCGCCGCACACGCAATCACAATCGTAATCGCTCCCGCCGTACTCCCAAAGGCCTCCGCCACCCGCGTAATCTTGTCTCCGCCAGGCGCCAGAATGCTCACCATAATCGCCGCTAAAATGAGACTGAAAAACGCACCAATTCGCAACGCCACAATCCCGCCAATCACAATGACGGTGCCAATCAATAGAATCAAAAAAGGATTCATACGGAGATCTCTCGGGGGTTCTTACCGGGCCGAGCAAAACAAATTCCGCCCCCGCAACAAACCAAAATCTCCGCTATTTACCCATTTTCAAAACCAACCGCCCAACATCAGATTCACTTTGCCCCCGTAAGCAGTATCTTCACCGTTTCTTCTTCCCCGTCTCGGAGAATCACCACTTCCGCTTCCTCACCCACCTTCATCCCGTCTAAAGCACTGTAAATGTCAACCGAATCAACCACCGGCTCCCCATTCACCGCCAGAATGATGTCCCCCAGCAAATAGCGACCGCGCTCATCGCGCCGCGTCGGGCGCAAACCCGCCTGCTCAGCCCCGGTCCCAGACCCTACCCGCATCACCAATGCGCCTTTCACACCCCACTGCCGAGCAATTCTTGTGTCCGCCAAATTCACCCCCAAAACCGGCTGAGTAACCCGTCCATACGCAATCAATTCAGGAATCACCTGGTTGATCACATCAACAGGCACGGCAAAACCCACCCCAGCATAAGCTCCTGACGGACTATATATCGCCGTATTGATCCCAATCAAACGCCCGTCACTGTCCAACAAGGGCCCGCCCGAATTCCCCGGGTTGATCGCGGCATCCGTTTGAATAACGCCCGATATCGGCACCCGCGTCAACGCCTCTATCTCTCGGCCCAAACCGCTGATCACACCCGTCGTCAAAGTCTGGTCCAACCCAAATGGGTTCCCAATCGCCAATACCACCTGTCCCACTTTCAAATTCCGTGATGTCCCCATCCGAATCGCCTTCAACTTCTCTCGCGGCGCATCAATCCGCAAAACCGCCAACTCCTTGTTCGGTTCCACTCCGACCAGCTCTGCATCCCAAGAGGTCTTGTCCGGCAAGGTGACCTGAACGCCCGAACTGTTCTGGATCACGTGAAAATTGGTCACAATGTGGCCGTCGTCATCCCAAATAAAACCCGTTCCTGTCCCTTGCGGAATCTCAAACACGTTCCTCGAGAAAAAATCCCGTCTCAAGGCGACACTCGTGATATAAACCACAGAAGGCGAAGCTTGCTCAAACAACGCAATCGTCTTCGCCTCCATTTCCAACAACGGCCCCCTCGGCGATACACCGCGCGGTTCCGCCACCGCCCCTTCTTGGCCGCGGGCAGTCACCCAAAACAATACCGCCAAAACTGCGGCCAGGCATACTCCCACCAATCTCATCGCTGTAGCCTTCATCTTTGTCCCCGTCCAATATACCCCAACTACCTTAGGGTCAAACAAGGGCTGATTCCCAACCAGCCCCCCGCACTCCTTTATCCCCCCGAATCAAACGCCTACTCCAAAAGGTGCCGCACTGAGCCCCTCACGGTATCGCCCCACCAATATCTCAATCAACTGATCGTGACTCGCCACCAAGTCGGTCATCGCCGTGCGTAAGCCAGGATGCTTCGCCTCCGCTTCTTCACAAATCTCGGCGATGTCCCCACCCGGTCCCGCATGACGTCCCGGCGAAATAAACAACATCGACAAGACAACCTCACGTTCGAATCCTTCGGTCCCCAATAAGTTTTCCAGCAATGGCTCGTTGAAATCATACTCCGCTCCATCACCCGACATCGCCGATGCTGGCCTCGGGTCGATTCCGTAGTTTTGGCGCGATTCAATGACATCGGTGACCCGGTTATAGCTTGCGATCATCGAAGCCGAGTTCAGCCATGCGGCGGAAACCTCGGGCAGGCCAGTCGGCACGGGGAAGCGTACAAAATTGTAGCCCGCTTGCTCATGGGCCTCGCGGAATCGGTTCCAGAAGCCGTCCTCTGCGACATTGTCTGGACGCGCGCCGAAGGCCCGGATCACGGAGACGGAATATTCAAACGGCGTCTTGGCTTTGTTGCGCTGGTAAGCGGCCGTGTTGACATAGGCCGGGTTCAGCAAGATGGCGCGCAGCATCGCGTCGATGTCGCCATCCACACCCCAGGCAGCAACGCAAGACTGCACAAACCCTGCGGGCCCGTCGTCTGCCACAAGGAGCTGGACCAGCTTGCGGCAAGTGCGCGACTGCGTATTCGGGTGGTTTGCGAGAAGCGCGATCAGCTCCTCCCCTTCCTGTACGCCTGCCGCGCCTTCACGGCCCGTGATGGTGGTGCCCAAGAATGGGATCAGCTTGTCCTGCGGGTCATGATCTTCAGGGAAAAACGCAAATTCGAAAAGCTGCGCGGTGTTCTCGGCATTTGGGTTGGTGCGTTCATAGCGCCAGCCGGAGAAAACACGGGAAACCATGTCGACATCGGCAGGCGTATACCCGGCCTCAACGCCGACCGTGGATAGCTCAAGGATTTCGCGGCCGTAGTTTTCGTTGATGCCCTGGTTTTCGCGGTTTTCGCGGAAGCGGTTCTCAT
>JBCDBW010000006.1:0-69959 GCA_039182965.1 Verrucomicrobiota bacterium | reverse complement strand
CGGAAAGTCTCGAGCGCGGGGACAGGTTTGCAGTGGCTGCCCTGCACACTGCCCTCTTCCGTCCAGAGGAACGGATAGAATGAAAAACACTGATCTGGCGAAATCGACGATGCACGCTCGTCCCAATCGGAGAAGCGGTCGTCGCCGTAGAATTCGTGAAGGCGATCCGTGACGCACCAAGCAATGAACTGAGAGTAATTGATGTCGAGCGCCTGCCAAGAAAGGTCGTCGTAGGGAAGGTAGTAGAGCGAACCCAAGTCCTCTCCTAACCCGCCCCCGTTGATCGCGAAGAAACCTCCCAAGACGTCATCGGCAACGAGGTAGGCCGAACGATCCTCGCCCAGCACGTCTCGATTCCAGCCGGGCAGTGAACGTCCCATGCGATCGCAGCCCGAGCCAAGGATCCGCAGCCATCCTTTATCGACGATGAGCCCTCCAGTCTCATACACGATCGCTCCCATCGGGGACCGCGTGGTGACCTGGGTCTCTTCAAGTCGGGAACCACTGTCAGTTGACGCTGGCAGAATCTCATGGTCGAGAGATCCTTCCGCAAGCCATGCGCGAACGAGCTCAATGCCAGGTTCGTCTGTGTTGATGAGCTCCGCCAGTGGCTTCATTTTTTGGGGAGAACGTCTGAGGCCTGCCACCCGCTACTGGGGACGCACCTCCGAATTCAGGTAGATGGTTGAAATTGTCATTTAGCTTTCGACTTCGCGGCGGTAGCGGGTTGGTCAGCGCCGTCTTGTTCTGCTTTTTTGGCTGGCGTGAAATCGCCCCGATCACGGGGTGCGTATCCGAAGATTCGTATTGTATCAGCACCTTTCTCAAAGTCGAAACCGACGCGCGTGAGTAAAACCTCAAGCTCGCGAGAATGATCAATCAACTGGGGCGAGAGAAGCTGACCGCGGTGAACCTCCTGCTTGAAATTTAGATCGAGCCACATCACCGATATAAATGGAAAGGGCAAATGATGCCACCACTCGCAATCCCACTCCGAGACGAAATCCGAATCAATGCAGCGGTAACGATACCCTGGGCACCAACCCTCACGAGGCACGTTGCGCATAAAAGCGAGCAACTCGTTCCACTTGGCGTCGTTCGCGAGACCGGTTAGTCCTCGATCCGCGATGATCCGTTGTAGCTTTGGGATCTCGCTAACAAAAGGCCTGCTGGGATAAACCGGCTCCGCGTTTGCTCTGGGATGTTGAGTATCGGCCATTTCTTAGCAGAACAATATTATTAGCTAGTAATTTTACTTGATAACATAGTATTGTCTATGGAATCAAGTATAAGGTTGTGACGGCTGGCGACGAGAAAAAGACGGGTGATGATGGGGGGACTGAGACTGGAGAAAAGGGGGGTTTGGAGCGTCGTTTGATTGAGGTGATGCGGTATCGGGGGCTGGCGAAGCGGACGGAGCGAAGTTATGTGCAGTGGTATCGGCGGTATGTGCGGTTTCATGGCATGACGCACCCCGGAGAGATGGGTGAGCGGGAGGTGGAGGCGTATTTAACGCATTTGGCTACGAACAAGGATGTCGCGGCGAGCACGCAGAATCAAGCGTTCAATGCGTTGGTCTTTTTGTATCGGCATGTCCTGGATCGACCGCTGGAGAATGTGAAGGCGCGACGCGCGACGCGGGGGCGCACATTGCCGGTGGTGTTGTCGGTGGGAGAAGTGGAGCGTTTGATTAGCCAACTGGAGGGCACGTTTTTGACGATGGCCCAGCTGCTGTATGGGACGGGTCTGCGAAAGATGGAGTGCGTGCGGCTGCGCGTGAAAGACATCGATTTGGAGAATGGTCTGGTGTTGGTGTTTGACGGCAAGGGGAACAAAGATCGGTCGACGATCTTGCCGAAGTCGTTGCGTCCTGAGCTGGAGCGCCAGCGTTTGCGCCTGGAGGCACTGTGGAAAGACGACGTGGACAAGGGCGTGGCGAACGTTTGGTTACCGGAGGGGATGCGGCGGCGCTATCCGAACGGGGGTCGAGAGTGGTTGTGGCAGTGGTTTTTTCCGAGTAAACAGGTCAAGGAAGACCCGCGCGCGCGCGGGCAGTATCGGCGGCATCATGTGCATGAGAATTCAATTACGCGGGCTTTGTCGGATGCGGCGAAGCGGGCGGGGATTTCGAAGAAGGTGGGGGCGCACACTTTGCGGCACAGTTTTGCCACACACCTGATTCTGCAGGGGCAGGATGTGCGGACGGTGCAGGAGCTGCTGGGGCATTCTGATTTGTCGACGACGATGATCTATGTGCAGACGGCGCGACAGATGCGCGGGGAGGTGGAGAGTCCGCTAGATCGATTGAGTGGTCCACGCGGTTGAGACGGGGGTGGTGTGGTGGGCGTTCTGCTTGATTTTTTCCTTCGTTGGCGGCTCAATGGGCGGGTGTCGAGGCCGACTCTGATTCCGGACCGGATGGTTGCAGTTATGTTTCTGGGCGTATGCGTCCTGTCGGCCGGGCCTTGGCACGTGGGTCTCCGGGCTGAGTCTTCCGGAGGAGAGGATGAGGAGGCGACGGCTTCTGAGGCGGTGGGCGTGATGACGAATAGTCGGCTTGAGGAGTTGATTCGGGAGATCGATGTGGACGCTGAAGGCGAGCCGGGTTTGTGGGAGTTTCGAGTGGCGGATCTGACGGTGGTTTGCATCACGGATGAAAGCGCGGATCGCATGCGAGTGATGTCGCCGGTCGCACCGCTGACGGAGATCACCGAGGAGGAGCTGGCGGAATGCATGATGGCGAATTACGATCGCGCGCTCGACGCGCGTTATTGTGTGAACGATGCGGTGGTGTGGAGCGCATTCATTCATCCGCTCGGTGATTTGAGCGACGAGTTGTTTCTGTCGGGGGTATTGCAAGTGGTGAACCTGCGGCTCAATTTCGGGACGACATATGCGAGCAGCGGGCTGCAATTTGGGGGTGACGATGGCGGCGAGGCGGAGGAGGAGGCGAAGGAGCAAGAAGAAGAGGCGAAGCCGGCCGGGGAGGATGAGAAGGCCGTTCCCGTTGATCCTGAGACCACGTGAAGCGGAGGACGTTCGAGGGGGGGGTTCGGGATTCGCATGATGGAGGAAGCATGGGATCGGTTTCCGGCGGCAAGACGGCAATGCAGGGCGGAGCCGATTGGATCGCGAGAGATGCGGAAACGATAGCGCCCCATTTTCAACAGCGTCTCGCGGGCTTTCCTCTGAATCCTGTCGCCCATGGAATGGAGCGGAGGATTGAAAATGGCCTTGTTTTGTCCGGGGGGAGCCCGCGCGCGCCTGCCTTCTCCAATTTCGACGTCTTAAGCGAGGCACACGCAGGTATTCGTGTCGAGTTGATGGGTCATGCGGCGGCGAAATCTTTGCGGGCTTTAAGGGGCAGTTGATGGTGGATCGGGGCGATCATGAAATCGTCAGTGAACTCATGGCAGGGCTTGAAGCGAGGGTTCCAGGTGCTGTCGGGTGGGAGTCGGACCTTCGGGCAAGCGGCGCTGACGGGTTCTCTCTCTTACTTCGAGTCACCCGAAGGGGTCTCAATCGAAGGGATTGAGGAAATCGAAGAGGCCTTTCTTTTTGGGAGGCGCCGATGGCTGGGCGGGTGGGGATGCGGGCTGGGGGGTAACCGGTTGTGGGGGCGGGAATTGCTGGGCGACGGGGGGCGGCGGGGTGCTTCGGTTTGCGTAGGCGGCGGCGGCAAGGCGGTCGCCGTAGTCGTAATCGATATTTGCGAAGGGGCCAAGGACGCGGGTCTCGAGCGCTTTTCCATCGGATTGGCCGGTCTCCTTGATCTGAACCAGGATGTCGACCTCTTCGTTGATGAGGTCGACTTTACCGGGGGTGAAGACTTCGAAGTCGTCGCCCTTGAACAAGAGCTGATTCGAGGAGAGAACGCCGTTTTCGATGTTGTATGGGCCGGCGAGGTTTCCGGTGTCCTTTGGTTTGATGTCGACGCCGGCGCTGTTGATGGAGGCGAGCATGGTACCGAGGACGGGTATGATGTAAAACTCGCCGTTTTCGACGCTGATCTGGCCGGTGCCATTCAGGTCTTCGAGGAGGCCGGTGCCTTTTCCTTGAAAGTTCAGGGAGGCGGTTCCGGTGAGGGTTTTGTCGTCGCCGAAGAACTCGGCGAGGGCCTGGAGCTCGACTTTGCTGAGGAGGAATCCAATGGCGAAGGGCGCATTTTCGTCGAGGGGTTTGGCGACGAGGTTCATACTGAAGATTCCCCCAAGCGTGCTGACCTTAAAGCCTTCGGTGACGAGGGAGCCGTCTTTGTAGGTGAAGTTTCCTTCCAAGTTGGCGAGGCTGAGCTGATTGCCGGCGAGGTCGAGGATGTATCCTTCTTCACTGGCGAGGGAGAAGGAGAGGTCGGCGAGATTGGGATCGGTGTAAGAGGCGCGGCCGGAGAGTTCAATTGCGGGGCCGGAGGAATACTTGAACGCGGCGAAGCGTTCCGCGGTGGGCCTGTGCAGTCGTTTCGCGAGATCGATGAGATTCAAGTCGGACTGAAAGGAGACGATGTCGATGAGTTGAGTTTCACGGTCGACGGCGCCCTGGGCGGCGAGTGATTTGTCGAGGTGATTGACTTTGAGTTCGGGAATTTCGAATCGATTGGTATCCCCACGGATGGTGAACGTGAAGCTGAGGGTATCGGTGGATTCGATCGGGCTGCCGAGCAAGGCGGCGAGCTCTGCGACGGCAATGTTGTTGGCATTGACTTTGAGGGCGAAGGCGAGGGGGTCGTCGAAGGGGGTGGCCAGGAACTCTCCCACGAAGACACCACCGAGCAATTCCGCGACGAAGTTTTTTGTCGTGAACGTGTTGTTGAGCAGGGTGAAACCGGATTCCAACTTGGCGATGGGAAGCGGTTCTTGATCGGCGAAGTGGAGTGTCATTCCTTCGGCCACGTTGATGGAACCTTCGAGTTCGAAGCCCGGGCCTGCTTTGAAGGGGGCGATGCCTTTGGCGCGAAATTCCGGTGGGGCGGTCCAGGAGAAGGCCTCGAGCTTGGGGCGAAAAGGGGGGTAAACACGGGAGAGGAAACCGGTGAGATCGAGGGTGGAGTGGAGATCGTCGATGAGGTATTGCTTTCGATTGAGGTCGGCGGTGAATTGGGTGCTGAAGATTCCACCATCGTAGACGAGCTCGGCGGGTCCGACGGTGATCGTTCGGTCGGCGGGACCGAGCGTGGCGAGGGCGTTGAGATTGACGGTGGAGACGGGGACCCCGTTGACCTCGATACTTTGGCCGGCGATGGCGAGGGTGGTGGTAAGGGGCTGGTCATTGGGACCGGCGAACTGAAAATCGACTTTGAGCGGGGCACCGTCGCCGCTGATTTTGGCCCAGGTCATGAAGCCGTCGAGGAAGCTGAAATCGACTCCGGCGAGGGCATGGGTTTCGGCTTCGGGATCCGGGGGACTATGAGCGGGGTCGGTTGTTCCGGGATCGGGGGTCGGGGGGAAGGCTGAGCTCAGGGTTTCCCAGGTGACATTCCCTTGAAGGGAAAAGGTCAGTCCCTGGAATGTGGCGGTCACGGCGTTGGCGACGAGTCCTCCGCTGCCGACTTCGACGACACCGGTGATATTGCGAAAGGTGGGTTTCCGTTTGCCGGTATCAATTCCGAGCGTTGCGTCCTCGAAGGTGAGCGCGACGCCAACCCCACCGCCGGTGACGTCGTTGCCGCTCGTCACGCGGGCGTTGACTTGGTTGAGCGTTATGAAGGGCAGGTTGCGCTGATCGTCTTTGCAGAGGGCGACATTTTTCAGACGCACTTCATTCGCGTTGATTTTTTCGGGTTCACCTTCGAAGCGGATGTAGATCCCTTGACTTGCGAGCTGGCCGTCGATGCCGGACCAAGCGGCGCTGAAGACGGTGCCACCGCTCAGGAAGAAGAATGCGATTCCGACGGCGATGAGGGCGACGACGCCGGTGACGGCGGTGATGAGGAGTCGTTTTTTCTTCTGTTCCGGGGTGAGTGGTGGGCGGGGCGTTTTCGTTTCTTCTTCGGCCTCATCGTCATCATCATCGTCGTCGCCCCAGATATCGACGGCAGCGGCTTCATCGTCGTAGGGCGAGCGCATGCGTTCGCGATTCCCGGCGGGCTCGGCGGTCGGTTGCCGTTCGCGTTGGCGACGGCGCTCGTGGGCGGCGGCTTCGGCTTCGGCGGCGAGATCGGCTTCGACGGCCAGTTCCTCTGAGACCGAGGGCAGGGAGGCTGGGGGCTGGGGGTGTTCCGCTGGTGGCGGCGCGGGGGTCGGAGGCTCCGGTTCGGGCTCATCGGAGCCGGACTCGGGATAGAGGAGAAAATCCGGCTCGGAGCGCGGGGCTGGTGTCGCGGTGGCATCCCCGGTGGGGGTGGCTTCCGCAGGGGCTGAAGAGGGAGGCGGCAGAAAGGTTCGCGATGCAGCGGCTGGATCGGGGTCGGGTTCCAGTGTGGGCTCGGGTGGTGTCTTGGGTGGCGTTGGTTTGGGCGCGGGAGCGGGTGCGGGTGTAGCGGCTTGCGGTGGCGGGTCCGCTTCCCTTTCGGTTTTCCGTTCGATTTCGGGATCCACGGGCTTTTTTGGGGGCGCTGGCGTCGTGGGTTCCGCTTTTGGGGGCGCTGGCTTCGGGTCTTGCTGGGACGGGGGGCGAAGGTCGAGATCGAGGTCGAAGTCGAACTCTTCCCGTGGTTCTTTTGGGGATTTGGCGTCGTCTCGTTCGTCCGCCATAAATCAAGAGGAAGCTAAAAACATGGGCGCGAAACGGGATCAGGGATCGGTCTGGAAGGAATCGGCCTCGACGTAAGCGGCGATGAGGGCTTTTTCGCCTTCGATGCCTTTGATGGAATTCCCGTGTTCCATCCCGATGACGAACTCGCGCTGCTCGGTTTTGGATCGATCGTAGATGTGTTTAAAAACGTTGCGGTAATTGATTTCGCCGGTGCCGGGTTCTTTGCGTCCGGGATGATCACCGGCTTGGAAGTATGCAATCTGGTCCCAGCAGTGGTCGATATTGGGGATGAGATTTCCTTCGGTGATTTGCTGGTGATAGATGTCGAAGAGGATTTTACAGGCGGGGCTATTGACGGCGGTGCAGATGGCGTAGGCTTGAGGTGAGCCTTGGAGGAAGGTGCCGCCGTGGTTGGCATAGGGGTTGAGAGGTTCGAGCACCATAACGAGATTGTGTGGTTCGAAGACTTCGGCGGATCTCCGAAGGAGTTCGATGACATTGGCGGTTTGATAGCCCTCTGCGAGGCGGGGGCCACCGAATTGATTCCAGTCTCCCGAGGCGGGTGATTGCTGATCGACGGATCCCGGGACGACCGTCATCCAGGTGGCGTTGACGCGTTTGGCGACATCGACGGCTTGGCGCATTTGGTCGAGGATGCTTTGCCAGGTCGCGTCATCTTTAACGGTGAAAGTGGGTTGATCGAAATTAGCGTAGGCGATGAAGACCCCCATGGTCATGTCGAGATCGGCGAGGGTTTTGCCGATTTTTTCCTGCATCTCGGGTGTTTCCTCGGCGAGGCGGTTGTATTCGAGGGCGGTGAATCCCTGGTCCGCGGCGAACTTGATTTCGTCGATGACGCCGCCGGGGGCGGAGAAGCGGAAGCTGCGGGGGTGAGGGGCGTACTTGAGATTGAAGTGGTGTTTGGGTGCGGCGAGAGATGCCATGGGGGAGGTGGCCGACGCGATGGCGGCGCAGGAGTAGGCAGATGATTTCAGGAAGTGGCGTCGGTGCATGCTCGGTGGTGATCGTCGTCGTCGTCGTCCTACTGAGGCGCGTGCCCGTGGACAGCCTAACATAAGGGACGATCACGGGTGGGCGCAAGCGTCTAGGCGAGCGGAGCTCCTTCGCGAAGGGAGGGTGATTTTTTTAAATACCGGGGCCAGCCGTTTCGGTGGCAGGTGCGGGTAGTCTAGAGGCGGGAGAGGGGGTGTCGGCGTCTCCGGCCGAAGAGCGTGAGCGCGGCCACGGCGAGGAGGATGGCGCGATCCGGCTCGGGGGCGGCGGCGAGGGGTGAGTTTCCCAAGGCGATGGCGTCTGCGTGGAACTCCGCTCCGGGAGTAATGGCTGCAAGTTGGATCGCCAGCGTGTCGACCTGGGTGAAGTCGGTGTTGGGGGCGTTGTCGAAAAGGGAGTAGACAAAGGAAAAACTGTTTGGGCCGGGGGTGGGGCCGAGGTTGGTATTGAGGGTCGCCGTTCGGCCGGAGGCGTCGCTGATGGTAAGATCGACACGGATCGTTTCGTCGATCGACAAAAAGTAAAGGATCACGGAATTGTGCCCGGCCTCGGTGAAATCGAGTCCTCCGAGGCCTGCGGCGCCGGGTCCTTGGTAGACGAGTCGAGTTAGTCCAATGGCGTCATCGCCCAGGGTCATCGAAAGCTGGCCGTCGCCGGCGTTGTTCAGGAGGGTGCGAGCGGGATTTCCGAATGGGTTGGAGGTGACCGAGAATCTGATTTGGCGATGGCCGCCGATGACGGTCGGGGCGCTCGATGAAGAGTCGGAGACGGAGCCGGTGGAGCCGGAGAGGTCGAGATTGTGGGAGTCGGACTGGAAATCGTCGACAAT
This sequence comes from Verrucomicrobiota bacterium, assembly GCA_039182965.1. Classification (GTDB taxonomy): domain Bacteria; phylum Verrucomicrobiota; class Verrucomicrobiia; order Verrucomicrobiales; family DEV007; genus JBCDBW01. The sequence continues at coordinate 61,426 of JBCDBW010000006.1, read as the reverse complement.
GGAGAGAGATGTGAACGCGGAGGCGGTGAGGGGTACGACGACCAGCCCGAAGGCGGCGGCAACACGGCAGCAGAAGACGAGAAACGGAGAGTTCAAGAGCCTGATAGTTAAGATTTCCTAAAATTTAATATATTCTCGCAAATGTGCAACTCTTGGCTGAAAATTTTTCAAATTTATGGGCGATCGCGTGAGCGTTTGGAGAGAAATGCAATGACGGGAGAGGGGTTGGCGCCACAGCGGCTCGTTCATATCCGGGCACGATCTGTGCGTGGCCAGGCCACGAAGCAGGTTTCACTGCGAATGGGCGCCTCGGAGCGATCGCCGCGGGAATCCTTTTCGGGAGGGGGCCGGCGCGCGGAGTGGGGTAGCGATGCGGTTGGGGGTGGGAGAGAATTGACGACACATCTGGTGCGTTCGAGCGTGGGTCGGTCGGGTGTTCGGAGGAATGATGCGTCCTCGGGTGCCCTGGGGCCTCGGATGGCGCGATGGGTCGGACGGATTGGGGGTATGTTCAAGGCAGCTGGTGAGAGGGTAATTGGCCACGATGTTTGGATTGCAGTGTTGGCTATTCCGCACGGCGAAAAGATGGGGACGCGAAACGAGTCGCTCCGTAAGCGGGTGGTGGGGTCGCTGGTGGAGGGACTTGAAGAGGCCGGGGTGGAAGTCTTGGGGACGGGTCACGCGTGGTGGCTGTGCCAGAATGGGCGTGTTGCGATGGGCATTCGAAAGAGGGAGATGCGCGGCGAGTGCGGGCTCGAGAGCGAGAGGGGGTTTGTTAGGAGCTGCGGTGGGAGGCCAGGGATGGATTTTGAGTGAGGGCTTCCGTTAGGCAGAGTTCGAGTTTGTTGCGAAGGGCGATGTAAGAGAAATGATGGAGGCAGAGCTGATAATTGTGTTCGGCCCACTCCTCCTGTTTTTTCGGATCGTTGAGGAGGGCGATCGTTTGATCGACGGCCTCGTCGGTGAGGATACCATCCATGGTGATGGCCTTGAAACCAAGTGGTTCGATATCCGCGCGGTAAACGGAATAGCGATTGACGAGGATGGGCTTTCGGAAGTAGAGAGCCTCGAGGAAGGCATTCCCAAAACCTTCGTAGAGGGAGGGGTAGCTGACAAAATCGGCGTGAGGGTAAATATCCCAGAGGGTATAGATCTTTTGACCGTCTTCGTTTGTGCCACGGTGTTCGGCGACGCGATTGCCGATGCGATGGAGCCGGACGCCGGTTTGATTGGCGAGGCGTTTCAGGCTGTCGAGGTATTCGTATCCTTCATCGCCGGCGAGGTGTGAGATGACGAGGCTTGCTTTGACGCCGTTGCGGTGGAGGCGGGCGACGAAATCGATGGCGCTCTCGATGCCTTTGCGCGGCACGATACGGGTGGGCTGGAGGATGAGTTTTTCGTCCTCGCCGATATCGAATTCGGCGCGGAAGTCAGCGGCGTATCCGTCGGGTTCCGGGGGAGGATTTTCGAAGTCGAAGACGTTGGGGACGACGGTGGCGGGGACTTGGCGATGGGAAGCGATGTCCTGGACGGCTTTGGAATTTATAACGACGTGTGAGAAGTGATCGGTGAAGGCGGGGGGGAAGGCTTGGTTGAGGTAATCTTCGGCGGCGGAGTGCTGAAAGCGGACCCGTTCCCAGGCGAAGTCGTGGTGGTGGGCGACGGTGGGGATTCTTGTTTCCTCGATGAGCTCGGTGAGGGCGAGTCCGAGGGGGACATTCATGGGGATGGCGAGGATGTTTTGGGGGATGATGAGATCGATCCCGAACTGATCGATGAACGCTTTGAGGTGGGCTTTGAGGTCATTTTTGATGCGAGTGACGTAGGAGGTGATTTCGGGCGGGCGTTCGAATTGGAGCCCGAATAGGGTGCGTTGGATCATGTAGACGTCGGGATGCTCGAAGAAGGCCTTGTCGCACAGGTAGGAGCGGTCGGCCGGGGTATCCAGTTTGCCGGCGAACCAATATGCGGTGTGGCCGAGGTCCCGTTCGAGGACGTCAACCCATTTGGCGGCCTCGAGCGAGACGCCGTCGGTGCCGTGGAAGCGGGTGGAGATGAAACCGATGTTCATATCATGGGGTTTGGTGCCGGGGAAGGGAGGGGAGCAGGAAGGGTGCCGGGCGGTCAATAAAGAAAGGGACGATCAACGATGCGATCGTCCCTTATGAGGAGAAATCTCCGGCGAATCCCGGCGCTTAGTTTTCGGTTTCGACGGGTTCGGTTTCCGGCTGGCCGTGATCCGGCTCGCTGGAGGAGAAGGTGAGTTTTTTGTTCTCTTTATCGAAGTCAACGGCGACATTCTCGCCTTCTTTGACGTCTCCGCGTAGGAGAGCTTCGGCAAGGGGATCCTCCATGTGTTTTTCCACGGCGCGCCGCATGGGGCGGGCTCCGTATTGCGGATCGTATCCTTCGTCGATGAGGAATTCGCGGGCGCTCTCGCTGAGTTCGAGGTGGATATCTTTTTCGTGGAGGCGGACGAGGACCTTGTCGATTTCGAGGTCGACGATTTTGAAAAGGTCTTTCTTTTCGAGCATATGGAAGACGATGAGGTCGTCGATCCGGTTGATAAACTCGGGTTTGAAGGCCTTCCTGGCCTGCTCCATGATTTTTTCCTTCATGCCTTCGTAATCGGCTTCGTCGTCTGACATGGCGGCGAACCCGAGGGAAGTTTGGCGCTTGATGGTTTCCGCGCCGACATTGGACGTGAGGATGATAATGGTGTTTCGGAAATCGACCTTGCGTCCGAGGGAATCGGTTATGGTTCCTTCCTCGAGGATTTGGAGGAGGAGATTCATCACATCGGGGTGGGCTTTTTCGACTTCGTCGAAAAGGACGACTGAATAGGGGCGGCGGCGAACGGCTTCGGAAAGCTGGCCTCCTTCTTCGTATCCGACGTAACCGGGAGGGGAGCCAATGAGGCGGCTGCTCGTGAATTTCTCCATGTATTCGGACATGTCGATTTGAATGAGCGCATCGGCGTCGCCGAACATGAATTCGGCAAGGTTGCGGGCGAGATAGGTTTTTCCGACGCCGGTGGGCCCGAGGAAGACGAAGGAGCCGATGGGGCGGCGCGGGTCTTTGAGGTCGGCGCGTGAGCGGCGGAGGGCTTTGGAGATGGCGACGACCGCTTCGTCCTGGCCGATCACGGTGCCTTTGAGATCTTCCTCCATTTTGAGGAGGCGCTGAGCTTCTCTCTCCTCCATCCGCTGGAGCGGGACGCCGGTCCACTTGGAGACGACAGTCATGATGTCCTCTTCATTTACGTCGACGCGCTTTTCCTCGTTGTTGGCGCGCCATTCGGCAAGGACATCCTCGAGTTCTTTGCGGGTGTTCTTTTCTTCGTCGCGCAGGGCGGCGGCCTTCTCGAAGTCTTGTTCTTTGATGGCTGCTTCTTTGCGGGCGACGATCTCCTCGATTTGAGCTTCGATATCTTTGACCTCGGGGGGTCGTGTCATGGCGGCGATGCGGGCGCGCGACCCGGCTTCGTCCATGACATCGATGGCCTTGTCCGGGAGGAAGCGGCCGGTGAGGTAACGTTCGGAAAGTTTCACGCAGGCCTCGATGGCGGTGTCGGTGTATCGGGAATTGTGGTGGACTTCGTATTTCGTACGAAGGCCTTGGAGAATTTGGATGGCGTCGTCGACGTTGGGTTCCTCGACTTTGACGGTTTGGAAGCGCCGTTCGAGCGCGGCGTCTTTTTCGATGTATTTGCGATATTCATTCATCGTCGTCGCGCCGACGCACTGAAGTTCACCGCGGCTGAGGGCGGGCTTGATGATATTGGAGGCGTCCATGGCTCCCTCGGCGGAGCCGGCTCCGACGATGGTGTGGAGTTCGTCTATGAAGAGGATGACATTTTTGGCGCGACGGATTTCGTCCATGACGGCCTTGATGCGCTCCTCGAACTGACCCCGGTATTTCGTGCCGGCGACCATGAGGGCGAGGTCGAGGGTAATAACCTTCTTTTCGCGGAGCAGTTCCGGGACGTTGCCGGAAGCGATTTCCTGGGCGAGACCTTCGACGATAGCGGTCTTTCCGACACCGGCCTCGCCGATGAGGACCGGGTTATTTTTGGTGCGGCGGCATAGGATTTGGATGACGCGTTCGATTTCTTCGTGGCGCCCGATGACGGGATCGAGATCGTCTTTTTGGGCGAGCTCGGTGAGGTCGCGGCCGAAGGCGCGGAGGGCGGGAGTCTTGGTATCTTTTTTACCGCCGGGAGCGCCGGCCCCGGCTTCTTCGAATTCGCCGCCTTCTTCGAGGTCGTCGGGTGAGAAGTTAGGATCGAGTTCGCGAAGGATTTCGTTTCGGGTGCGTTCGATATCGACTTCGAGTGATTTGAGAACGCGCGCGGCGACGCCTTCGCCTTCGCGAAGGAGACCGAGGAGAATGTGTTCGGTGCCGACGTAGGAATGGTTGAGTGCTTTGGCTTCTTTACCGGCGAGTGCGAGAACCTTTTTAACGCGCGGCGTGTAAGGGATGTTCCCGACCATTTTGGTTTCGGGTCCGGAGCCGACTTGTTTTTCGACTTCCATGCGGACCGTCTCGAGGTCGAGGCCCATTTTTTGGAGGACATTTACGGCGACGCCCTGTCCGAGTTTAATGAGACCGAGGAGAAGGTGTTCGGTTCCGACGTAATTATGATTGAATCGATCTGCTTCTTTACGGGCGAGAGCGAGAACTTGTTGGGCGCGAGGCGTGAAATTATTCATCATTCCAGTTGATTGGGTCGTGGTCTCCCCCATCCCCGTCGCCAGAGGCGGCGGGGTGGCCGGGTTCCGGGAGGTTTCTTAACTTACGCCGCGTGATTTCGGCGCGCAAGGCGTCTCTTTCTTCGGCGGAGAGTTTCCTTTTGGCTTCAATTTGGAGGTGGGCGGGCTGGATTTCCATCAGAAGGAGATTGGCGAGGCCGCCATTTTCGGGGGGGAAATAGCCGAGGTCGCATCCCAAGCGGATCATGGAGAGGAGGTTGAGGGCTTCTTTCGAGGAGATGATATGGCTGTATTTGAGGATGGCGAAGGCGCGCCCGATTTGGTCGTTGAGGGTGGTTCGTTTTTCTTCGCCGAGTTTGGCGCGGGCATTTTCTTCGTGCTGAATGATTTGCTGGACGATTTTTTCGAGGCGGGCGACGATTTCGAGTTCTTTATCGCCGAGGGTGGTCTGGTTGGAGACCTGGAAGAGATTGGCGAGGGCCTCGGTGCCTTCGCCGTAGAGTCCGCGCACGGCGAAGCCGATTTTGTTGACGGCCTGGATGACTTGATTGATTTGCTCACTGAGGACGAGGGCGGGGAGGTGGAGCATGACGGAGGCCCGGAGGCCGGTGCCGAGATTCGTTGGACAAGCGGTGAGGTATCCGAGTGTGTTATCAAAGGCGTATACGACCTCGGTTTCGAGATCGGTGTCGACTTTGTCGAGCAACTCGTATGCCTCGCGAAGGCGGAGGCCGGGGCGGATGGCCTGCATCCGGAGGTGATCTTCTTCGTTCACCATGATGCTGAGGGACTGCTTGCGGTTGACGATGGCGGCGCTGCCGTTGCTTTTCGCGGCGTGTTCACGGCTAATGAGATGGCGTTCGACGAGGACTTGTTTCTCAATGGACGTTAGGTTCTGGAGGTCGGCGGAGAAGGCGTCCTTCATCTCGGGGAGGGCTTCGAGGGTGGACTTGAGGTCGTGGAGGACATGGACGCGATCATCCTTGGCGGCCCAACCGGGAAAGGCGTACTCGTTGATGTTGCGGGCGAGACGGATGCGGCTGCTGAGGACAATGGAGCTGTCTCCGCCCTGACCTTGCATCCAGTCGGCTGGCTTTCGCATCAGTGTGGAGAACTTCATCATGTGTGCTTCGGGAGGCAGCGGAGCGGCGGATCGATCAAGGAGGAGCGGGCATGGCCGAATCATCAGGCGCCTGCTTTAGCGGCTTCTGTTTCGAGTGTCTTGATCTCGTCGCGGAGGGAGGCGGCAGTTTCGAAGGCCTCGTCGGCGACGGCGGTATCGAGTTCGCCCTGAAGTCGTTGGATGCGTTCCTGGAGTTCCTTGGTGTGTTGAAAGGGGACGGGGACTTTTCCGACGTGGCGGGTGCCCTTGTGCATGGCTTTGAGAAGGGAATCGAGACCATCTCCGAAGATGTTGTAGCAACCTGCACAGCCGAGGCGGCCGGTTTTCTTGAAGTCGGATTGCGTGAAGCCGCACTCTTCGCATACGGCTTCGTCGGAAGACTTTTTGACGGCTTCCTGGCTGCCGAGGCCGAGAAGGAGATCAGCAAGGGCGAAGCCGGTGGGATCATCGACGCCTTTTTCGTCGGCGCAGGCTTGGCAGAGATTTACTTTCTGCATTTTGCCGTCGACGATCTGAGTGAGGAAGACGGTGGCTTCCTGGTCGTTGCAGACGTCGCATTTTTGCATGTTTCGGGTCAGAGTATTGGGGAGAGGTCCCCGTGATTGGGTTGATTTCGCGGTGATGGACAGGGTGGACACATCGAACTTAGGCCGTGGGGACGGCGTTGTAAATCGGTGTTCCCGTGGTCTTGGTTAGATCGCGATATTTTTCGATACACTGGAGAGTCACGGGACCGGGGTTACCGTCTCCGATGGTGCGATTATCGTATTCGACGACGGAAATGATTTCCGCGGCGGTGCCGGTGAGGAAGACTTCGTCTGCTGTGTAGAGATCATAGCGAGTCATCATCGGTTCGCTGATAGGAAGGCCGAGGTCGGCGATCAAACCGATAACGATACGCCTGGTGATACCGTCGAGGATGCCTGCGGCGACGGGAGGGGTGGTGACGGCGCCATCTTTCACCACGAAGATGTTGTCACCGGTGCATTCGGAGACAAGGCCTTGTTCATTGAGCATGACGCCTTCATCGGCACCGGCGTGCATGGCTTCGATTTTGCCCATGACATTGTTGAGGTAGTTGAGGGATTTGACGGCAGGGCTGAGGGCCGCGTGGGAAGGGCGGCGGGTGCCGCAGGTGACCACGGTGAGACCTTCCTGATATTTTTCCTCGGGATAGAGGGCGATTTTGGATGCGATGACGATGATGGACGCTTTTTCGCAGAGGTAGGGATTGAGGCCGAGGCCCCCGGCACCGCGGGTAGCGAGGAGGCGAACGTATCCGTCCTGGAGATTGTTGGCGCGGATGGTTTCGAGGATAGCTTCCGTGAGGGCGGCTTTATCGAGGGGGAGTGAGAGTTCGATGGCGCGGGCGGAATCGAAGAAGCGATCGATGTGGGTATCGAGTTCGAAGACGCGGCCGTCGTAAAGGCGGATGCCCTCGAAGATGCCGTCACCGTAGAGGAGGCCGTGGTCGAAGACGGAGATCTTGGCGTCGGCTTCGTCGAGGAGTTGGCCGTCGATGTAGACTTTGGGCATGATTGGTGGCTTGGGTGGGTAAAGGATGGGGGAAGCGACGGGGTGAGGGGAGGAAAAACTGGAATTTGGAATAAGGGCCAGAACGGCGTGGGATGCAAGGGCAGGGCGGCGAATGGGCGAGGTCTTATGAGTGAAGCAATTCGCGGACCCTTTTGAGGATATCATCGAACTGGAAGGGTTTGGTGAAGTAACCTTCAGCCCCGAGGGCATCGGCTTCCTGGACCGCTTCGACGTTGGCGTGGGCGGAGAGGAAGAGGATGGGGATGGCCTTGGTTTTTTCGTCGGCGCGGAGGCGGCGAAAGGTTTCGAAGCCGTCGATACCGGGCATTTTTACATCGAGGAGGATCAGGCTTGGGAGGACTTCGGCGACGGATTCGAGGGCTTGTTCGCCGGACTGCGCGACAAGGAGTTCGTATCCTTCGGGGCTGAGGGCCTGAAAGAGGACTTGGAGGTTGGTCGTATTGTCGTCGACGAGGAGAATGCGTGGCGTGGACATGGATCAAGCGGGGGGTTGGTGAGTCTGGTCGCGGGAGGAGGCGGATGATTGTTCGAGGGTGTCGGCGATGATACGGAGTCCATCGAAGTCGAATGCGGCTAGGAGGTGTTCGAGGTGTTGGCCGGCGGGGGCGGTGTCTTCGGTGCGCACGAGCGAGGCGGCGATCTCGCCGAGCTTGGTGAGGTTACGGACTTTGGCGGCGGCGGCGAGTTCTGAGGTGATGTCGGCGGGTAGGTTTTCGAAGTGTTCGGTGGGATCGATATCCCGAATCGCGTTGTCTTTTCCGCCTTCGATCGCGATGGTGGTGAATTTAAGATCGAGTATTGAACTGAGTTTTTCCACAAGTTCGGAGACGCGGAGAGGCTTCATGAGAAAATCATCGAAGCCGGCTTCGAGGGCTCGGTGACGGAACTCGGGGAAGACACTGGCGGTGACGGCGATGACTTTATTGGATTTGAGTTGTTCGTCCCGGCGGACGGCTTTGACGACGTCGATGCCGTTCATGCGCGGCATGCGGACATCGCAGAGGAAGACATCGAATGGGCGTTCGCGGAGGCGATCGAGGGCTTCATCGCCGTCGGTGGCGAGGACGGTTTCGAATCCGGCATTGGTGAGAATTTGGTTAAGGATATCGCGATTGGTTTCGCGGTCGTCGGCAATGAGGGCGGAGCGTGATTCGCTTGGCGGGAGGCGGAAGGAGACATTGGAATCCGTTTGAAATGAGGCAGTTGAGGCGGGGATTGTGCCTTTGATGTCATCCGTTTGTTTGAGTGGGAGTGACAGTGCAAACTGGGAGCCTTCTCCGAGTTCGCTGGTGGCGGTGAGGTTTCCGCCGAAGGCTTCGGCGATGCGTCGGCTGATGGCGAGGCCGAGGCCGGTGCCTCCTTCGGCTTCGCCGCCTTCGGCTTGTTTGAAGGGTTCGAAGATGGCGTTGAGTTTCTCCGGGGCGATGCCGATGCCGGTGTCTTCAACCTCAAAGCGGAGGACGTGTTTTGGGGATTCGGCGACGCGGAGAGTAACAGCGCCTGCGTGGGTGAATTTGACGGAATTGCCGAGCAGGTTGATAAGGACCTGCCGCAGTTTCATGGGGTCGACTAGGATTCCGCCTGGAACTTCGGGTGCGACCTTGATCGTGAACGTGAGACCTTTGCTTTCTGCTTTTGGTTTTACGATGTCGCGGACGCCGTCGAGGAGTTTCGTTAGGTCAGTGGGTGCGGGGTTTATTTCGAGTTCGCCGGATTCGATTTTTGAGAGATCGAGGACATCGTTGATGAGGTTAAGGAGGTGTTCGCCGCAATTGCTGATGGCGTCGAGACTCTTTCGTTGATCAGCAGCGAGGGAGCGGTCACGCTGGAGGATTTGCACGTATCCGAGCACGCCGTTGAGGGGGGTGCGCAGTTCGTGGCTCATGTTGGAGAGGAATTCGCTTTTGGCTTTGTTTGCAGAGTCGGCGCTTTGTTTGGCGAGGGCGAGGGCGGTATGGGTGTTTTCGCGTTCGAGCATGTCTTTCTCGATGGCGCTGGACATATGATTGAAGGAATCGGCGAGATTGCCGAGTTCATCGGAGGAGTGGTAGTCGACGGATTGGCCGTATTGCCCGGCCTGGACTTGGCCCGCGGCGGAGACGAGCTGGCGCACGGGTTTCACGATGCGTTGGTGGAACACGAAGAACGCGCTGAAGGTAAAAAAGAGGCCGATGCCGGCGAAGGCGAGGGCGGCATTGGCGTATCCTTTTCCGGTTCTCTTGAGATTTTGGACTTCGCGGCCGGTGCGTTGGTCGATCATTTCTTGGAACTCGGCGATGGGTTCCATGATGTCGGCTTTGGCGTCGTGGTATTTTTGGCTGAACATCAGTTGGCGGGCGAGTTCCAAATTGGGGGTGCCGGCGATGGTGTATTGGCCGGATGCGTCGGGGAAGCGGCCTTTGACGGCGTTCATGGCTTCTTCTTCGAGGAGGACGAGATTGTCTGAGCGTGCTTCGGATTCGGCGAGTTTTCGGAATTCTTGATCGGTGAATTGCATTTTTCGCATGAGGGACTGCAGAGCGACGGGGGGGCCCTCGTTGGCTGGTTTGCGGCCGGTAGCGATGACGAAATCCCAGTAGATACCGTCGTAGTTTTCGGGGCGTGGGGCACGGCCTCCGCGGATGGCGAGGACTTCGTGGAAGTATTTTTCGTAGACGGGGTTACCGGTGGCCACGTAAGTGCGCGCGAGGCGAGTGAGGTCGTCGGAACTTTGGCGGAGTTCGTCGGCGAGTTGGAAGGACATGAGGCGGCGTTCTTCGCTATCGGCGAGGGCTTCTTCGATTTGGGCGGAAGCGTAGGCGATATAGACGAGGCCTCCGAGAAGGAGGGCGAAGCCGGTGAAGATGACGATGAAGAACGTGCGGACGGACATGGGGCGCCTGTGGGAGCAGGGAACCTGCGGTTTTTGAGGAAGGAATCGTGGTGGGTGTATGCGGGGGGGAGAGTATCAAGACCAACATCGTCTGAAGGGGCTTGAGGCGCAACGGCAGAAGGCTTGATTTGGGCGCCCTATCTTTGTTGTGGTGGGGAATAGGGTGTGGGGCAGGAGCCGGGATTGGAATGAGAGCGCATGGCGATGCTGGTGGAGGGGTCGGAGGGTTTGGAATCATGGTCAACGCGGGCGGTGAGGGAGAGAGCGATCTGGACCGTTTATTTCGAAGCTATGGCATTTTTATTTTGACTTACTAGTAAGTTAATTTACATGTGGGTCTGTGCCGCGTTTAAAACGACAGACCGACTCCCGGGAGAGGCTGCTGGAGGCAGCGTATGAGCTGTTTTTTGAGCAGGGGTATGCGGCGACGTCGGTCGATCAGATCATCGAGCGGGCAGGGCTAACCAAGCCTACCGTTTACTCTCACTTTCCGAGTAAGGAGGCGCTTTGCGTGGCCTATCTGCAGGAGCGACGTCGCCGGGTATTAACGCAGCAGCGCAGGGAAATCAGGGAAGCGAAGTCGGCGGAGGAAGGCTTCATGGCGACGATGCGTCTCGTTCGCGAAGCGATGATCGAGTATGATTTCCGGGGCTGCGGATTTTTCAATCTGGTGGCGGAGATTCCCGATCCCACGAACCCGGTGGTGATTGAGGCGAAGGATTTCTCTGAGCGTTATCGGGAGGAGATTCGCGAGGCGGTGATTGCGCTGCGAGACAGTGATTTAAAGTATGCGGGCATCGATGTCGACCGGGTCACGGAGACCTATTATTTGATCCAGTGTGGGGCGATTATGGCGAGTCAGGAGCTGCGTGAGCTTTGGCCGCTGGATCGGGCGATGGATGACGTCGCGCGCCTTTTAGCGGGGCTGGCGGAATCCTGATCGGGACCTCTCAAGACTTGGCGAATGCACACGGCACGAGGCAACTAACTAGTAAGTAAACATAACAAAACTGACCAGTGAGTTAAAATAACGAATCTTGTCCTATTGATTTCCGACTTTCACCAGAAGATGAACACCAACCAAAACCAAAATATGACTACCAATCGACATCGATACTCAGACACTCAGACCACTCTATTTCGAACCGCATGGCTCTTGAAGCTTGGTCCGTACTCCCGTGTGTGTGGCGTCTGGATAATCATTGCTTTATTGAGCCTCATCAACGCCGTCGCGACGGAAACCAAGATTCAAGACGAGGAGAGCACGATTACGCTCGCGTTCATCACGCATCTGGATGCAAACATGGCGGAGCAGGATGTGTATATCGAGCGCCAACCGGGCTCCGGCGAAGTCTATCGGCCGACCAACGGCGACCATGACATGGAGGCACCCCTGTTTACGGCGGCGGAATTGATCCCGCACAATCCGTTTGATGATACGGACCTGGGGCCCTATCCGAAGGGAGAGCCACTCGGCATGACCCTTGGGGAGTGGCTGAAGCAGCGCGGAACAGGGATTTATCAGTATGCCGATGGAGAAGGAACCCTTGAACTTCAGTTTGAGGGGCTTGTGCCGAATGGCGTGTATACGATTTGGCATGCCTTTCTTCCGGCGGCACCACCGACGCCGTTCACTGGGACATTGGACCTGCCTCTGGGAGCACCTGACGGATCGGAAAGCGTGTTCAAAGCGGACGGCAACGGCCGAATGACGGTGAAGCACAGCTTTCGGCCAGGCCTTCAGATGTCCGATGTTTGGACGGCAGCGATTGTCGCCTTGAACTACCATAGTGACGGGAAGACGTATGGAGGGCATCCGGGTCAATTCGGCCTCAACGCGCATATTCCGCTGTTTGCCATGCTGCCGAAGCGGGAGGGGATCGAGTAAAGGAGATTGAACCGGCAACCGGGGACGGAATGCTCCGTCCCCGGTCCGGGAATGGGAGATCTTTACTATCTAACAATGACACTATTTCTTTTTGGGCATCTCGAGCCGACGCGCTTTGTGTATCTTGTGCTGACAGCGTTGGCGATCTCCGGTGCGGAAGGCGAGGACGTGCCGGATGGGCTGCCGGCAGCGATTGTCGATTCTGATTTTCACGGAAATGGCAGGCAGCCGGCGGGGAAGGTTGAACTTGGCCGCCAGCTGTTCTTTGACAAGATTCTTAGTGGCAACCGGAATATCTCGTGCGCGACCTGCCATCACCCGAAGCATGGGACCTCGGATGCCCTGGCTTTGTCCTTTGGAGAAGGGGCCAGCGGCATTGGCCCCGAGCGTCGGCCGGGAGCGGCCCTGAAAGAGTCGGTGCACGGGCGCATCCCGCGGAATTCGCCCGGGCTGTTCAATGTAGGGGCTAGAGAGTTTAAGACATTCTTCCACGATGGCAGGGTAGAGGTTGATTCACGGGGCTATTACGATAGTGGATTCATCACACCGGCGAAATGGAAGTTGCCCGGCGGGCTTGACAACGCGCTCGCGGCCCAGGCGATGTTTCCGGTGCTATCGCCGGATGAGATGGCCGGGCAGAAGGGAGAGAATGAGATTGCCGATGCCGTGTCGCTGAACCGCGCGGCGGGAAATGGGGGGGCGTGGGATTTATTGGCAGCGCGACTGCGCGAGATTCCGGAGTATGGACGGCTGTTTCGCGAGGCCTATTCGGGAGAAGTTAAACAAGCGGAGGACATCACCTTTGTTCAAGTGGCCAATGCGATTGCCGCCTTTCAGGCTGTGGCCTTCCGAGCGGACAACAGTCCGTTCGATCGTTACCTGCGTGGCGAGGAGACCGCACTCGATGAGGATGCGAAACGTGGCATGACGCTTTTCTATGGAGAGGCGAATTGCGCGAGCTGTCACGGAGGGAAGCTTCAAACCGACCACGGGTTCTATGCGATCGCGATGCCGCAGATCGGTCCGGGCAAGGGGGATGGTCGAGATGGCGGTTACTGGAGGGCGAGCGGTCACCGGGGCTTTTTGGAGGATTTCGGGCGAGGTCGGGTGACGCGGCGGCCTGAAGACAACTTCAAGTTTCGGACTCCGAGCCTGCGCAACGTGGCGATCACGGGGCCCTGGGGGCACTCCGGTGCTTACGAAACGCTGAGGGATGTTGTCCGGCATCATGTGGACCCAGTTGAGAAGCTGAAGCGATACGAGGCACCGGTGGGGATTCTACCGGAACTTGATAGCGTGCTCGAAACGACTGCGAACGGCTCTTCGCTGGCCCACCAGCGGGTGAGCGACGAGAGGATGGAGAGCTGGCATCTGCGTGATACCTGGGTGTCCCGGAACGATATCTTGCGTGAGCGGATCAGCGCTGCGAATCAATTGGAGGGGGTGGGCTTGGACGATTCGCAGATCGATGAGCTAGTGGCGTTCCTTGAGGCACTGACGGATTCGAGCGGCATTGACCATCGTGTTGAGATTCCCGCACGCGTGCCAAGCGGCCTCCCGGTGGATCGCTAATGCGAGGTGCGTTTGTTGGGGGCGTGAGTTTTTGCCAGCGGTTTTTGCGAGGACGATGCGACGGTATGCTTGGCTTACCCTGTCATTTTGGAATTCGTCCATTTGGTTGCCATTTTTCAAACAACTTGCTTCCAATCCGGACATCGTTGGAACGCAGGGGATTGAGAACGGGCCATGCCCGTCTGGAGGGGCTGGCTTATCGCGTTGACAGCGCTTTCGACACCGGGGCGAGTGTTTGGCAAGGGAACGAAGAGAGATGACCCACGAGATACTCTGAAGCGGCGAATGCGGTGGTCGAAAGGGAGATTGGGGGGGCTTTTTTCGGTCGCAGCGGGTGTTCGGCCGCTAGTGGAGGGCGGTGTGGCGATCGCGGAGTCGACAGAGGTCTCGCAAGTGGTCTTGGGGGCGGGCGTTTTTGGAATGATTGGGTGAGACGCCCTTGAGGTCCAGGGCGGCGGCGCGATGTAGGCTAGCCTTGGCGGCGGGGGAGTCGACGGTGAACCAGGGTGGTGAGAGCCGGGGCGGCCCGCCGAAGTTGGCGAACAGGTCGGCTGAGAAGAGGAGGCGATGGGAAGGGCTGTAGAAGCCGGTGTGGCCGCGGGTATGGCCGGGGAGCGGGATTGCTTGGAGGCCCCCCCAGAGGGGAATTATTTCATTGGGCTTGAACCAGTGATCGATGGATGGGGGACGAAAGCGGAGCAAGGTGCGGCCGAAGGCTTCCGCCCATCCACAGAACCGGGTGATGCCGTGATAGCGGTATTCGCCCGCTATGTTGGCTTCGTCGGCTTTGGGCGCATACACGGCGGCACCGCTTCGTTCCTGAAGTTCTTTGATGTTGAGCGTGTGATCGAGATGACCGTGGGTCAGGAGGATGGCTTTGAGGTCGCTCCAGGATCGGTCAATGCGTTTGAGGGAAGTCTCGATCCGCGCGGGGGCGTTGATAAAGCCGCCGTCGATGAGGTAGGCGCCCTGGGCGTCGTAAAGGAGATGGCAGTGGACGATCAAGCCGCGGATTTGGGACCATCCAACCGTGTCGTGAGTCATTTGTTTTTTGGTCGATTGGAGAGGAGGTGTCGGAGCGCCGAGAGAATGCCCGCGTATTTGTAGGAAGGGTCGAGATACGACGTGATGACATAGAAGGCGAAATAGTAGGCCCGGCAGAAGGCCCAAATGGCGAGGACCGCGAGCGTGAGAGTCAGGAGGGTGGGGTTTTGGATCAGTAAGAGGGTGGTCGCAAGGATTCCCATCACGAGAAAGAGAACGGCCTTGAGAACGATCAAGTTTTTGTTCTTAAGGTCTCCGAGCACGACGGTGGTTAGATAGAGTTTACCATCGTTTGGGGTCGATTGGTCGAGCATTCGAATTGGCAGATAGACAAAAAGCTGAGGCGGGATGAGGGGGCCTATGAATCGCGCTCTTCAATCTTGGTGTCATTGCCCTGGGAGGGGTCTGTTGGATGCTCCGAGAGGGATGCCGTGCAACGAGCGAGGGCGAGGCGCAGTTTGGAAAGGTGGTCGGATAACGTGTTCCTTTGGTTCTGAACAGCCGCTTTTCGTTCCAAGAGCGTCTTTCTTTCGGGATCACCGATGGTTGAACTTTCCATTAGTCTTTCGATTTCGGCGAGGAGATCGTCCAGCTCCAATAGCCTCTCTTCTGTGTCCTCAATCTTTTCTTGAGCTTGAGTCTTCTGGTGCAGGAAGTGTTCTTGATCCATCACGCTGCCGTGTTATTGCGGGCACCATATCGCGTGATGCGAGGATTTGATGGCGAAGGATCGTCCGTACAGATTTGAACTGAGGTTGGGAGAGACTTTATGCCCAGTTCAAGGCATGAGTTTCCAAGTGCTGATGGTGGGTATGATCGAGCGAATGGAGGATCAATTGAAGCCCGCTCGAAGTAAGAGTTGCGAGAACCCATCCGTTTGGCCGGGATTTGTTGAATACATACGCGGTTGGAGGAAGGCTGACATAGTTGACTCTGGTGGTCTCAGCAGGATGGTATTGCCAATCGTGGCTATGGCCGGACACGTAGGCTGCGATGTGGCGATGGCTGGAGAGCAATTTCTTGAAAAGCTCGGTATCTCTTAGCCCCGTGACGGTCGTAGCCTGCCGGTCTTTCTGAAGGTAATGATGGCCGACGATGATAGCCGGCTTGTCTCTTCGATCGGAGAGTGCCTGGTGGAGCCAAGACAATTGTTCGTCCCCTAGCGCACCTGTCACGCGATTGACTATCTCGAGCGTATCGAGGAGAAACCAGTTGGCTGTTCTGGACTCGATGATGCTCACGTATTTTCCGGCGACGAGTGGGTTGTAGGGTTTTCGTTCAGACATTACGCTGATCATCTTTTCCCGATCATCGTGGTTACCCATCGTCAAGTGTACTGGAATTCCGGACTCTTGAAGCGGCTCTAACGTTTTCCCTAGTGTTCTGTAGTCGCCCTCTTGTCCCTCCATGAAAGCGCAATCACCGTTTACGATGACTCCATCAATGGGCTTTGATTTTGCGGCTTCAAAAATCTCGGCGACGACCTTCTTGAGGTTTCCGGCAAGGGGCGCTCCGTTGGCTATCAAATCTGGATCGGCTGCCACATGAGTATCGGCGAGCAAGACTAGAACCGATCTCATAAATCCTGCACGGCCCCGCCGGAGGAAAGAGAAAGGTTTGAGTTTGCGAGTTCGTCGTGTGTAATAGAGGTGGCCCTTCGGGCGATAAGTCTTTTGGCCTCAGGCGGCGTTGCGCCTCGGTTACGGGTCTCGACCCGCTCCCTCGTCGCGCCTTGTCTGATGCCAAAACCCTTTATCGCGGAGCCATCCATGATTTATGAGATGGGTTCTACTCTTTCTCGAACGTCCTCCGCCAGAGAGCGTGTAAGGAGGCCGACGCCCGCTCCGAGAGAAAGGTGGGCAAATCGACGCCTAGTGCAGGCAAGAAGGTGTACTGGCATTCTAGGAACAGTATCACGATAGGTGGTTTTTGTAAGAACCTCTTAGGATTGGGCCTCAAAGAATGGGGCCTGAATAAGGGATTGTGGTGGCATGCGAGGGTTGACGCCTGCCCAATACGGGTTCCGTAGTTTTGAAGGAGTCTTGTTCTCGGCTTCTCCTGTGCGGAGCGCGAGCGCGGGCTTTGTCGAGGCAGAGGGCGGTAGGAACAATTCTTTGTCAAAGAAGATAAGAACCATGCCATTTTTCCAGCGAGATCTGGCAATTGCGCGCAGGGGGGTGGGGCGGAGGCGGCGCGGACGGTGAGGCCGCGGGTGTTGGTCGGATCAGGCGTCTTGGGTGGCGGGGGTGAGATTCAGTGTATCGGCGATGGTTTTGATGCCGTCGACGTCGAAGGCGGCGACGAGGTCGAGGAGGTGGTGGCCGGCGGCTGCGGTTTCTTCTTCTTCGAGAAGTGATTTTGCGAGGGCGCCGATGCGGGTGAAATTGCGGACTTTGGCGGCGGCGGTGATTTGCTCGATTTTGTCTTCGGACAGGGTTTCGAAGAGTTCGGCGGGATCGTTTCCCGGGGTGGGAGCGCTGTTGGGGCTGAGGTTGAAGGTGACGAACTCGACTTTCAGGAACTTGCTCAGTTTTTGCGCGAGTTCGGAGACGCGGAGGGGTTTCATGATAAGGTCATCGAAGCCGGCGGCGAGGGCTCTTTCGCGGAATTCGGGAAAGACATCGGCGGTAACGGCGAGGACGATGGTATGCTTCAGCTGGTTGTCCTGCCGGATTTGTTTGATGACTTGGAGGCCATCCATTCGGGGCATGCGGATATCGCAGAGAAAGACATCGAAGGGGCGTTTGCGGATGGCTTCGAGGGCTTCATCACCATCGGTGGTGACGACGGTATCGAAGCCGGCGTCGGCGAGAATTTGATTGAGTATATCACGATTGGTTTCGCGATCATCGGCGATGAGGACGGAGCGTTTTTCGCCCGGCGGGAGGCAGAAGGATGCGTGGGATTCGGGCGTGGCGATAGTGAAGTCGGAGCCTTTGAAATTTTCGGCTTCCTCGAGGGGAAGAGTAAGGGAGAAACAGGAACCTTCGCCGACCTCGCTGGAGGCGGAGAGGGAGCCGCCGAGGGCTTCGGCGATGCGGCGACTGATGGAGAGGCCGAGGCCTGTCCCGCCTTCGTTTTCGCCGCCATCGGCTTGCTTGAATGGTTCGAAGATGTGGGAGAGTTCGGCGGCACTGATGCCCATGCCGGTATCTTCCACGTCGAAGCGGAGCGATTCTTGATCGTGGCGGAAGACGGTGAGGGTGATGGAGCCGGCGGTGGTGAATTTGATGGAGTTGCCGAGGAGGTTGATGAGCACCTGACGAAGTTTGATGGGGTCGGTGACGACCCCGCGGGGGACCTCGGGTGAGGATTTGATTCGAAAGTGGAGGCCTTTGCTTTCGGCGCGGGGTTTGACGATATCGCGGACGCCTTGGATGAGTTGGTTCAAGTCGGTGGGTTTGGGGGCGAGTTCCAGTTTGCCGGCTTCGATCTTGGATAGATCGAGGATGTTATTGATGAGGTTGAGGAGGTGGGCGCCGCAATTGTTGATGGCTTCGAGGCTTTCTTTTTGGCGGGGACCGAGGGATTGATCCCGTTGGAGGACTTGGACGTATCCGAGGACGCCGTTGAGGGGCGTGCGGAGTTCGTGGCTCATGTTGGAGAGGAAATCGCTTTTTGCTTTGCTGGCGGCATCGGCGGTTTTTTGGGCATCGGCGAGTTCGATGGCTTGGGTTTGGGTTTGTTCGAGGAGGCTTTTGAGTTCGTCCTGGCTTTGGGCGGCGATGAGGGCGATGCAGATGCTTTCCTGGACGGCGCGGAAGAACTCGAGTTTTGTTTCGGTGAAGGGTTCGACGGAGGCGAGTTCGATGACGCCGAGGACGAGATTATTGTAGCAGAGGGGGAAGGAGACGAGGCAGGCGGGCGGGGTTTCTCCGAGGGAGGAGGCGATTTGGTAGAATTTTTCGGGGATGTGATCGACGACGATGGGTTGTTTGTCTTCGGCGGCTTGGCCGATCATGCCTTCGCCGATTTTGAAGGTGGTGCGGGTCGTTTTTTGGTCATTCAGGGCGAAGCCTTGTGCGAAGTGGAGGGACTGAGAGGGTTCTTCGAAAAGGAAGAAGGCGCCTTGTTGGGCATTGAGGTGTCGTGCGAGTGTGTTCAGGATGCGGGAGACGAGTTCTCTGTGATCGAGAACACCGCGCATTTCGTCGTTGAGTTTTTCCTGTCCGGCGTGGAGCCATTCGCGAGTACTGATTTCCTCTTCGTTTTCTTTGAGGGTGCCAATCATGTCTCTGAGGGCGCGGCCCATGGTATCGTTCCGAGAGAGGAGTTCGACTTGGGTGTTGAGTTTACCGGCGGCGACGTCCTGGGCGCTGCGGGCCTTGTTTTCGAGGCTGCCGAGGAATCGATTGAGTGTGCCGGCCACGGCGCCGATTTCGTTATCGCCGTGGATGGGAAGGCGGGTGGCGAGATCGCCACTGGAGTTCACCTCATCGATGGTTTTGACGAGATTGGAGACGGGACGGGAGATGGCGCGGACGACGGAGCCGGCGATAATGATGACGAGGACGGCGCCGAGGATGGATCCGGCGATGACGTTGCGGACGGTTTCGGTGTTGTCGGCGGCGAGTTGGGGACCGAGTTCGGCTTGGTCGTCTCTGAGGGAGAGTTTGATACGTTCGGCGGTATCGGCGATGGAGGTTTCGAGGGGCTGCAGTTCACCGACGATGAGGTTGTTTTGGGTGTCGATAAGAGTGGTGAGTTCGTCGAAGGCTTTGAGGAAAATGGTGCGGGCATTGGAGAAGTCCTTAAGGTAGCTCTTGGAAGCGGGATCATTGGCGGCGATGACGAGCTGGTCGTAGGATTCTTGTATGCGGCTATCGATTTCTTCTCTGACTTGGAGGGCATCGGCGATTTCACTTTCGTCGAGGTAGCGAAGGAGATGGAAGCGCCCGCGCATGACGTGTTCCATGACCCGCCCGGTGAGGTAGACGAGGTCGAAGTCGTCTTCGTCTTGGGCGGCTGCGATGAGATCGGTGAGGTTTTGCTGCATGCGAGAGCCTTGGGGCGCGAGGAGTTGTTCGACGATGGCGTCCCGCCGGCGCATGAGATTGAAGGCGTTTTGGGTTTGGCGGCCGTATTCTTCCAGGCTCCCGACGAGCTGGCGGCTCATTTCGACGCGTTTGGAGTCTTGCAAGAGGGCTTGTTGATCGAGGGCGAAGTCGAGGGCGAGGGCGTATCGTTCGGCGAATTGGAGGGCGAAGTCTTCTTCGCGATCGTTGAGAAATTTTTGGGCGGCGTTTGCGGCGGCGAGCATATTGGCTTGGACGCGGCCGGAGCGGACGCTTTCGATGGCGAGGGAGCGGTATTCCGTGTAGTTGGCCGTGCTTTTTTTGAGTCCGGAGATGGCGAAAGTGGCCACGAGGGCGGAGACCACGAGGATGAGCGCGATGCCAAAGCCGATTTGGGTGCCGATCTTAAGGTTTCTGAACATGGCGCTTTTGGGGACGGCTGGGAAGGAAGGGGATGGAAGGTCGAAGAATGAGGCTTACGGGAAGCGTATTTCGGGTCTAGCGGCGGCTGAGTGAGGAATTGGGTGCCGATCTAGCGGAATGAGGCTTTGAAAGCGTGGCCGAGCTTTTAAAGCAGCAACATTTGTGCCGATGGCATCCTGTGAAAGGGGAGGCGCTGGACAGCGGCAGGGACGGATGTGGGTGATGGGCTGGCATTGTTGGTGGACAGGCGGTGAGAAAGGGGGGGAGCGGTGTGCAACCGTTTCGGAGGACAATCTGGATTCGAAAGGATGTTGGGACAAGGGCGCGGTGGTCGGGGGCCGTTGTGCGCGGCGAGTTTCAAGTCGCGTTGGGAGAGGTCGACCCGTGGGAGGCTGCCTTTTTTCGCGGGCGAGGTAGAGAGTGAGGCTTTGGGGCGGAGGGGTGGCAGCGAGTTTATTGCTCTTCGATGCGGCCGTCGATGATGTGGAGGAGGCGGTCGCCGGTTCGGGCGAGGTTGGCGTCGTGGGTGACAACGACGAGCGTTTTGTTTTGTTCGTCGGCGAGATTCAGGAGGAGGGACATGATTTCGTCGCCGTTTTTGGAGTCGAGATTGCCGGTGGGTTCATCGGCGAAGAGAATATCGGGGTTATTGATGAGGGCGCGGGCGATGGCGGTGCGTTGTTGTTCGCCGCCCGAAAGTTCGGCGGGAAGGTGGTGGAGGCGGTGACCCAGGCCGACTTGTTCGAGGATATCGGTGGCGGCGCTGTCTCCGGTTTTGCTGCGGATCATGGAGGGGAGGCGGACGTTTTCGAGGGCAGTCAGTTCGGGGAGGAGGAGGTAGTTTTGGAAGACGTATCCCATTTGCTGGTTACGAAGTCGGGCGAGGGCGGCGCCGGGGCGATCGTAGATGGAGGTTCCGTTCACGAGGATGTGTCCGCTCTTGGGGTGTTCGAGGCCGGCGAGGGTGTAGAGGAGAGTGGTTTTTCCGGCGCCGGAGGCGCCACAGAGGAAGAGTTTTTCGCCGGGGGCGACCGTGAGATTGACGCCGCGGAGGACATCGACGGAGTGATCGCCGATGGAGAAGGACTGGTGGACGTCCTGGGCCTGGATGGCGGTGGTAGAGGCGGCAGGTGGCGGGTGGTCTTGGTTCAAGGGAGTATTCTATACACCCAAAAGGGGACCAAAAAAAGGCGGGAGAAGCGCCCCAAGGGATGGAGGGAGCTCTCCCGCCGGAGGAAGAAGTTGAGTATTCTCAGCCGGGGAGGGTGTGTCTTCGTGTGAGGTGTTGTGTTGAAGGGGTGGGACGGGGATTTGGCGAGGAGTCTCCCTAACGAGGCGCCCATTGGGTTAACGCCGCGATTTTTTCTTAGCGGTTTTTTTCTTTTTACCTCCGCCTTTGACGGCGGCTTTACGCGCCTTGATGGCCATTTCAAGCGCTTTCTTTTTACCGTATCGGCTGATGGAGAATTTGGCGGTGCGACGGCGTCCGCGTGAGTCGTTCCAGGCGGCTTGCCAGTAGGCGTATTCGTTTCGGCCTTTGGCGCGGCTGACGACATGTGTTACGCCAACAACGCCGCTTTTCAAAACCTTGCGTTTGGGACGGGAAGCGGCTTCTTGTTTCGCTTTGGGGAGTTTGGCGACGAGGGAATTGCGAAAGGTTTGGGCGGCTTTGAGGGCTTTCGTTTTTCCTCCGAGAGATTTATCGGGGAAGAACTTTTGGGTGGTTTTGCCTTTGTGAGTAATGCGGACGTAAAAGCCGTGGTTCTTTTTTTCCGGCTGATCAATTCTGCTGATGCCGTAATTGGGTCTGGGTTTCTTCATATCAAAAGTTCCGATCGATCGTTCGTTTGCTTGCTTGCTTGGCGGGACTACAGAGCCGACGCGAGGGCTCACAGTTTATGGGTTGGGAGACATGCCGGCGGAGAGGGTAAATCTAAAACCGGGTTATGATCTTAGATTTTTCCTATCAAAGCGCAAGGAATGAATGAGTAAATGTTTATTTTTGTTAGCGAAAAGAGATGGTCGGACCAGACGGGGTTAGCCAAAGCGAAGCGTCCACCGCGTGGAACAATGTTAGCTCAGTGGGGATAGTGTGATCTGGCGGAGGGCTTCGTAGAGGACGATACCGGCGGCGGTGGCGAGATTGAGGCTGCGGGCGTGCTCACCGGGCATGGGAATGGTGAGGAGGGAGTTGGCGTGGGTTTCCAACAGGGATTCGGGCAGGCCCTTGGTTTCCCGGCCGAAAACAAGGTAATCGCCGGCAGTGAAGGCGGCGTCCCAATATGGTTTTTGAGCTTTTGTGGTGAGGAAATGGAAGTTTGGGGGGGCTTGGCTGGGAGTGCCGGAGCGGCGGGTGTGGGTGAAGAGATCTTCGAAGGAGTCCCAGAGGGAGACATCGACATCCTGCCAGTAATCGAGGCCGGCGCGGCGGAGGCTCTTTTCGTGCAGGGAGAAGCCCAGAGGTTTAACGAGGTGGAGACGGGAAGCGGTGGAGAGGCAAAGTCGGGCAATGTTACCGGTATTGGGCGGGATTTCCGGTTCGACGAGGACGACGTGGAACATAGCGAGTAGTTCCCGGTTTACTGTTTCCAGGTGTCAGTTGGAATGGGGCGCCCTTCGGGGGAGAGGATGGATTCGTTTTGGCGGCGGAGAGATGAAGAAGGCTTACGCCTCGAGGGCGTCGACGTTGACGCGACGGCCGTCGCGGTCGAAGCGAACGACCCCATCGATGAGGGCGAAGATCGTGTAGTCTTTGCCGAGACCGACGTTTTTGCCGGGTTGCCACTTGGTGCCGCGTTGGCGGACGATGATGTTTCCGGCGACGACTTTTTCGCTCCCGAATTTCTTTACGCCGAGGCGCTGGGCGTTGGAGTCGCGACCGTTTTTGACGCTGCCTTGTCCTTTTTTGTGAGCCATGGTTCTGGGTGCGGGTAACGAGTAGCAGGTGGTTGTTCAGGCGGAGATGCCGGTGATTTCGAGGCGGGTCAGGTGGCGGCGATGGCCCTTGGTGAGGTGTTGTCCTTTGCGGCGTTTGAATTTGAAGGCGATGACTTTTTTATCGCGGAATTGCTCGACGACCTTGGCGGTGACCTTGGCGCCTTCGATGAGGGGGTCGCCGAGGGTGGTGCCGTTCTTGTCATCTAATACCATGAGGACCTCCTCGAAAGTGGTATCTTTTCCGACTTCGGCGTCGATTTTTTCGACGCTGATTTTATCGCCTTCGGTGACGCGGTATTGCTTACCGCCGGTTTTGAAAATTGCGTGCGCCATTTGTTTGGACCGCTAGAAGCGGTGTGCAGGGTGTCAAGCCGGTGAAGGGCTCGCCGGGGCGAGCTTATTTGGTGAGCGGTGGGAGGTGGTCTTGACTACCGGCCAACCCGCTCTCCCTTGAGAGGGAGGGGAATCTGGCATGGCTTACGTGGAGGGGCAAGGGTTTTTTTGGGAGAGGAGGGCGCGCGCGGACGCGCGAATTTTGAAGGTTGAATTTTGAATGGTGAAGTGAAGGCAGGGGTGGGGGATCAGGTGGGGGGGTGATTTAGGAAGGGGGCGGGATCGATGGTGGGGTCTTCGTGGAGGATTTCGGCGAGGATGGGGATATTGGGGAGGGTTTGGCGGAGGATTTCGGGGTTGGAGATGGAGGCGGTGTCGCGGGTGTCTTCGAGGTGATTAAGGACGATACCGGCGAGGGTGAGGCCTTTTGCGTGGATGGCGTGTGCGGTGAGGAGAGTATGATTGAGGGCGCCGAGGCGATTGGCGACCACGACGAGGACGGGCAGATGGAGGGCCAGTGCGAGGTCGGCGAGGGTGTCGGATTCGGAGAGGGGGACTTCCCAACCGCCGATGCCTTCGACAAGGACGATTTCGTATTTTGAGGCGAGTGATTGGTAGGCGGCGTGGACCGCGTCGAGGCGGACGGGGCGATTGGTGAGTTGGGCGGCGGCGAACGGGGCGACGGGGGGTGGATAGAAAATGGGGTTCAGGCGGTCGAGGTCGGGGCTATCGTGAGCGGAGTTCAGGCCGGACGCTTCGGCTAGGGTGGCGGCATCATCGCGGTCGCCGCAGGCGATGGGTTTGAAGCCGACGGCATCGTGTCCTTCTTCCCGGAGGGCACGGATGAGATTGGAGGTGAAGTATGTTTTTCCGACTTCGGTGTCGGTGCCGGTGATAAAGAAACTCATAGCGGAGGGTTGGTTCGAGTGGTGTCCGGGAGATCCTGTTGTTCCCTGATCATTTCGTGAACCTTTTTCCTTTGGGAGGCGACTTTAGGGTTAGAAATGAATGAAGGGAAGACCTGTGAAACGCGATCTCGAGGATGTGGGCGACGAGTGGCTGGTGTTACGGAGCCAGGAGGGGTCCGCCGGGGCATTGGAGGCGCTGCTGCGGCGGTGGCAGGAGCGATTGTGGTTGTACGCGGTGCGCTTGACGGGGGACGAGGACGCGGCGCGGGATGTGACGCAAGAGGCCTTGATTGCGATTGCGCGGGGGATCCGGCGGTTGCGGGATCCGGCGCGATTCCGGGCATGGGCGTATCGGATTGTGGGCAATCGGAGTCGCGACTGGGTGCGCGGGCGGGTGAGGCGTCGGCGTTTAGCGGCAGAATCGGAAGAGGCTGCGGCGCTTCGGCGTGCCGAAGCTGGTGGGGGCGAGCCGGGGGCATTGGTGCGGTTGCGGGAGGGATTGGAGCGCTTGCCGGAAGGGGAGCGGGAGCTCCTTCGGCTGCATTACCAGGCGGGTTTGAGTGTGGTGGAGATTGCGGAAGTGGAGGGTATTCCGGCGGGGACGGTGAAGTCGCGGCTGTATCGGGCGCGGGAGCATTTGAAGGCGATTGTGGGGGCAGATGAGCCCGTATCATGAGTGAATTGAATCAGAAGATGGAAAGACAGAGAAAGGACTCAGGAAGATGAAAGAGAATGAGATTGATGATGTGATTCGGGAGGCGTTTGATGACGAGGATCGGGCGTTATTGGAGAAGTATGCGGATGAGCCGTCGCTGTTGGAATTGGTCGCGGAATCGTTTCGTGGGCGTTCGCGCTGGGTGACGATTCATGTGTATTTGAGTGGGATCATCCTGTTTGGATTGGCGATTTGGTGTGCGATCCGGTTTTTCAATACTGATGTTGAGAGCACGCGAGCGCTGATCGGATGGGCAACGGGGTTTTTATTGTTCATGCTCGTGACCATGATGACGAAGATCTGGGCGTGGATGGAAATGCAGCGGCATTCGCTGGCGCGTGAGATCAAGCGTCTGGAGTTGGAAATCGTGCGACTGGCGCAGCGCGGGGACTGATGGGATGTGGCGGGGGGTTGTTCCCAATCGGCGCCGATCTGTTTGGAGATAGCCTGAGCGATGGCGTCGGCCTGGGATTGGAGGTAGGCGGCGTCTTTGCCTTCGATGAGGGGGCGGATGAGGGGTTCGGTGCCGGAACATCGCAGGAGGGTGCGGCCCTGATCGCCGAGGGTGGCTTCGGTTTCGGCGATGGGGATTTGGGCGGCGGCAAGGTCTGCGACGGGGGGCTCATCTTTGACGGCGACGTCATCGAGCTCACGGCTCTTATTCAGTCGAGGCGCATCCGCTTGCTTTGAAAATGGCCCGGTCTTTGCTTTTCTTCACTCCATCGCAAGTTGCATTATTTTCCGCGTGCGAAAGGCTGTTCCATGAGCACACCTTCCAGTATCGACGAGGTCACGCCCGAGTGGCTGACGCACGCACTTGCCCAAGGAGGCCACATCACCAACTGCAAGGTCGTGGGAACCAAGGTTCGTGAAATCGGGGAGGGCATCGGCTTTCTCAGCAGGGTCGCTTATATTTCGCTCGAGTACGATCATCCGGAACCGGATGGACCGTCGGCGGTTGTCGTGAAGCTTGAGCTTGGCGCCGGAACCTTGCGCGATCTCAGCGACGAAGTGCACGCTTTTGAAAGAGAGATTCGCTTTTATCGCGAGGTTGCGCCTCTGGCTCCGATCCGCTTGCCTCAGTGCTATCATGCGGCAACGGGGTCAACGCATGTCCTCGTGATGGAGGATTTGACCTTCGCCACTCCGTGCGATCAGGTCGCGGGACTCCACGCGACCCAGGTGCTGGAGATCGCCCGGCTCATCGGCAGGTTGCAGGGCCGGTTTTGGGACAATGACGCGCTCGCCAAGCTCACCTGGATGCCAACGACAAATCGCGAGTTCTGGGGTCGATTCGATTCTCTTTGGGATTCCTTTGTCGACCATTTTGACGGTTCCCTGGAGGCGTCTGCTCGAGAGTTAGGGGAAAGGTTTCGGGGCAAGAGTCAATGGCTGGAAGAAGAACTGGGGCGCCGGCCCGCAACACTGGTTCATTCGGATCTTCGTGCGGATAACATTCTGCTCGGGCCCCCGGGAACACCTGAGTCGGTTCTGATTCTCGATTGGCAACTGGCTGCTCGCAGCCTGGGTGCATTTGATATCGCCCGTCTGATGGGAGGAAGCGAACTGCCGGAAGAGCGGCATGATCACCAACTGGATGTTCTGCGAGGATGGTTTGAGGCCGTCCATGAGAGTGATGTCGATTATGGCTGGGAAGAGGCGCTGTATGATTTGCGCCTGGGGGGATTGCTCATGATTGGCTGGGCTCTCCAGTTCCATGACGGCGTCGCGGGGTCAGAGGGCCGTCCGCGGGAGCTGGTCAAACGGGTGTGCGAGAGGGCCTTCGATTCGGCAGTTGAAATGGATGCGGCCAGCATTCTTCCCGTGCGGTAAGGGATCGGAGCAAGGCTCCGGAGCGTGTGGATGGCGGGCTAAGGATTTTCGGGCGAGCCATCCCGGAGAGGGGGAGGGGAGACTAATCGGCGCCGATTTGGGACTGGATGGCTTCGGCGATGGCGTCGGCTTGGGTTTCGATGTAGGCGGCGTCCTTGCCTTCGATGAGGAGGCGGATGAGGGCTTCGGTGCCGGAGTATCGCAGGAGGGTGCGGCCCTGATCGCCGAGGGTGGCTTCGGTTTCGGCGATGAGCGATTGGGCGGCGGAGAGTTCTTCGACGGGGGGTTTTACTTTGACCTGGATGTTGCGTTGGGCCTGGGGGTATTTGGTTAGGACCTGGCGGAGTTCGGAGAGGGGTTGGCCGGTGGCGGCCATGATCTGGAGGAATTGGAGGGCGCTGATGATGCCGTCGCCGGTGAGGTTGTGGTCGTGGAAGATGAAGTGACCGGATTGCTCGCCGCCGAGGTTGAGGTTGTTTTCGCGCATGGTTTCGAGGACGTATCGGTCGCCGACTTGGGTGCGGAGGACTTTGCCGCCGCGGGATTCGAGGAGTTCGTTGAGGCCCCAGTTGCTCATGATCGTCGCGACGAGCGTGTTGTCGGCGAGGGTGTTGTTTTCGAGCATGTGGACGGCGGCGATGGCCATGAGTTCGTCGCCGTCGAGGACGGCGCCGGTTTCGTCGCAGAGGAGGACGCGATCGGCATCGCCGTCATGGCTCACTCCAACCAGCGTGACGCTGGACCCGGATGCCGCTGTGGGCGGCGCGCTCCCTTCGTTCGCGCCTGGCGGACGGGCGGTGTTCGGGTTTGCCGTTGGCTTCGATGCGGGGTCGGCGAGGATGGATTCCTGGATGATAGAGGGGTGAGTGCAGCCGCAGGATTCGTTGATGTTGACGCCGTTGGGTTGGGTGTGGAGGGGGACGACTTGGGCGCCGAGTTTCTTGAGGATGGCTTCGCTGGTTTGGTGGGAGGCGCCGTTGGCGCAGTCGAGGTGGATGCGGAAGTTTTCGAGGAGGGCTGGGTTTTGGTGGACGGTTTTGAGGGCGAAGTCGACGTAGCGGTCGACGGCGTTTTCGAGGGGGTTGACGCGGCCGATGTTTGTGGCGGTGGGGAGAGGGGAGGATTCGTCGAGGACGAGGGATTCGATTTGGGCTTCGAAGGCGTCGTCGAATTTGTATCCGTCGTGGCCGAAGAATTTGATACCGTTATCGTGATAGGGGTTATGGGAGGCGGAGATAACGACACCGAGAGAGGCGCCGAGTTCGCGGGTGAGGAAGGATACGGCGGGGGTGGGGATGACGCCGAGGAGGGTGACATCGACACCGGTGGCATTTAGGCCGGCGGCGAGGGCGTCTTCTAGCATGGGGCCGGAGACGCGGGTATCGCGTCCGATGACGGCGGACGGAGGTTGCTTGAGGTTGGGGCGGTTTGGAGGGGAGGAACGGGATTGTTCAATGAGGAGGGAGCCGACGGCTTGGCCGAGGCGCCTGGCGAACTCGGCGGTGAGGGGGTATTCGTTGGCTGGGCCGCGGATGCCGTCGGTGCCGAATAGTTTACGAGACATGTTGAGAAGCCGCGGTTTGGGCGGCGTGAAGGAAAGGTGTGGGTGAAAAGCGGGTGTGCCGCGAGAAAAAAGCGTGCTGTTGAGTGTGATCAGATCAGCCGATGTGTGAGAAGTCCGGCAGGGAGGACGGGAGGCCGCCCTGGCCGGGGACGGGTCCGTCCGGCACGGGGTAACGCACGGGGAGTTTGCTCCGGGTGACGTGGTTATCAATCAGATACCAGATCGCGAACGCCAGCAGCAGGCTTGCGAGTTTCGCTCTCCAGTTGTGGAGAATCACTTCTTTCATCGGCGGATTTTTCTTCGTCGTCGACCTTGAGGAAGAGAAATTCCTGTAGTCGTTTTTTGAATTGGTCGCGTGGGACGTCGCGTTCGAGTTTTCCGTTGTGGGCGAGGGAGATGTGACCGGTTTCTTCCGAGACGATCACAGCAATGGCGTCGGATTCGTCGGTGATGCCGATGCCGGCGCGGTGTCGCAGGCCAATGGAGCGGTCGGAGAGTTCTTTTTGGCTGACGGGGAAGACACAGCCGGCGGCGGCGATGCGGTCTTGTTGGATGATGGTGCCGCCGTCGTGGAGGGCGCCTTTGGGGTGGAAGATGGCGAGGGCGGTTTCGGGTGCGAAGAGGGCATCGAGTTCGACGCCGGTTTCGAGGTATTGTTTGAGGGCGATGCCGCGTTCGATGGCGATGAGGGCGCCGTATCGTTTGCTGGAGAGTTGCTGGACGGCGTCGTTGAGTTCTTCGAGGAGTTCTCCTTTTTGTTGGCTGAAGGGTGAGAAGAGGCGGTGGGAGCCGAGTTCGGCGAGGGCGCGGCGGAGTTCGGGTTGGAAGATCACGACCATGGCGATGGCGAGGAAGACGGAGAAGCTTTTGATGATCCAGTCGAGGACCTCGAGATTGAGGGCTTGAGAGAGGAGGGAGAGCGCGATGAAGGAGACGAGGAGGCCGATGAAGATCCGGGCGCCGCGGGTGGCGCGGAAGTATTTGTAGGCAAAGTAGACGATGACGGCGAGGATGAGGATCTCGACGCCGTTTCGCCAGCGTTCCTGGAAGAACTCAATGATGGTGGATTCCGGCACGATGGAAGGCTTGGGCCTGGGTGCAGTTTAACACGGCGGCGGCTGGGATGCGAGGATGGCTTCCGTCATTTGGAGGGCTTGGGTGTTGGGGGCGACATCGTGGACGCGGAGGACGCGGACGGCGGATCCTTGTTCGCGGGCGAAGCTGGCGAGGGCGACCGTCGGCCAGAAGCGGTCGTCCAGGGTGTCGGAGCCGATGAGTCTCCCCAGGAAGCTTTTTCGGCTGACGCCGAGGAGAAGGGGGCGGTTTTTGATGGGGAGAGTGGAGAGGTTTCGCAGGAGGGAGAGATTGTGTTCCAGGCTTTTGCCGAAACCGATTCCGGGGTCGAAAAGAATGGCTTCGGGAGAGATACCGCCCTTACTGGCGCGTTCGAACTGGGTGTTAAAGAACGCGCGGACTTCGGCGACGACGTCTTTGTATTGTGGAGCTTTCTGCATGGTGCGGGGATTGCCCTGCATGTGCATGATGACGACGGCGGCTTTCGTGCGGGCGGCGAGGGCGATCATTTCGGGGTCACCGGCGAGTCCGGAGACGTCGTTGATGATTTCGGCGCCGGCGTCGAGGGCGGCTTCGGCGACGGCGGCTTTCGAGGTGTCGATGGAAACGAGGGCGTCGGGGAGGGTGGCCTTGATGGCCTTGATGACGGGAATGGTGCGGGCGAGTTCATCATCGGCGGTGACTTCGGGGGCACCGGGGCGAGTGGATTCGCCTCCGACGTCGATGATATGGGCCCCTTCCTCCAGCATTTTTTGGGCGTGGGAGAGCGCGGCGGCAGGGTCGAGGAACTGACCGCCGTCGGAGAAGGAATCCGGGGTGGCATTGAGGATGCCCATGATTTGGGCGTGTTGGGAGAGGTCGAGGGAGCGGGATGGGGTGCGCCAGATCATGGATGGGAGTTGAGAAGGGGAATGTTGGGCGTTTTGTGCCGGAAAGGGGAGATTTTTTACGTGGAAGGGCCGAGGGGGAGCGTCTAGAGTGGCAGGGCGATGATTGAGCGACGACGGAGAGGGATGCTGGCGGGTTGTTGGGTGATCATGGGGTTCATGTGGTTTGGAGGGGTTTTATCGGAGCGGTTGGATGGGCGAACGGGCGTTGATATTTGGTCGCGGACGATTTTGCATCCGGACGGGAGCCGGACGGTATCGAAGAAGGATACGAATGCGAAGGTGATCAATCAGGAGACCTTGAATGCGAGTGGTCAACTGGTGATGAAGCGGGTGTATCAGTTGGATGCGGAAGGCAAAGAGCAGCGTGGTTTTGTATTTGATGGGAGCAATCAGTTGATCTATCGGATTGGATTCTTTTACGACGAGATCGGTCGGCTGAAGGAAGAGGCGCTTTACAATACGCTGGGGCAGGTGGTGCGGCGGCAGATATACGAGTATGACCGGGTTGGAAATCTGAAGCGACCGGTGAAGGCGTTCTCGTTTGCGGGAGCGGTGCCGGCGAACTCGGTGAGTCCGGACCGGGCCTTGATGAGTGCGGAAGAGATGAATCGGGTGGCGGTGGGCGGGGGGAGCGGGACGGCTGCTGGGGGCAAGGAGGAGAAGAAGCGCGGTTTCTTCAAGCGTCTTTTCGGCAAGAAGGACAAGAAGTAGGTTGCGAATCTGGCGGAGAGTGGAATGAAGCGATGACGGCGCGCCAGGTATTTTATGAGGGGCATGTGCAGGGAGTGGGGTTTCGGTATACCACGAAGCAGGTGGCGATGGGATTTGATGTGCGGGGGTGGGTGAAGAATCTGGCGGACGGGCGGGTAGAGATGTTGGTGTTGGGAGATGCGGACGAGGTGGAGGATTTTCTGCAGGAGATCCGGGACAGTGTTTTGGGGGGGCATATTCGGAATGAGACGGTGGAGGAGATCGTTGCGCCGGATGGGGTGACCGGGTTTTCGATTGAGCGGTGAGGGGCTGCGCGGATGCGCGAATTTAGAGTTTTGAGTTTTGAATGGTGAATTGGAGACAGTGATTGCGATGGGGAATGGAGGGCGATTCGGTTTCGATGTGGGAGGCGGGCGTGGGAGGAGGACTTTTTTTTGAGTGGGGTGGCTTTTTCCCTTCACCCCAACCGTCTTCCAGGGGAGAGGGGATAGGAGAGAAGCGCTCGCATTTGGAGGGGTGGCTGCATCCGGGAGGGGCGCGCGTCGCGAGGGGTGATTTTTTGTGGAAATGGTGACGATGTGGTGATGCAATGCGAACACTTGGCAGGTAGAGTGACGGGCAATGGTTGAGGACGACACGAGAGAGGAGAAACGGGGAGGCGAGGAGGTTCCGGCGGTGCGGATTGAGCATTTGGTGAAGGATTTTGCCGTGCCGTTCCGACGTGAGAAGCTACGCGCGGTGGGAGGGATTTCATTGGAGATGGCGGCGGGAGAGGTATATGGGCTGATCGGTCCGAACGGGTCGGGCAAGTCGACGACGATGAAGGTTTTGCTGGGGTTGATTGCAGCGACCTCGGGTCGGACGGCGATTTTTGGGGTTTCGAGCAGGCGGGTATCGAGTCGGCGCGAGGTGGGGTATCTCCCGGAGAACCCTTATTTTTACAAGCATGTGTCGGGAGCGGAGACTTTGCGAGGTTACGGGCGACTGTGTGGGGTGCGTGGGGGGGCATTGGCGGAGCGGATTGGGGAATTATTGGAATTGGTGGATTTGGAGGATGCATCGGATCGCCGACTGGGGGGGTATTCGAAGGGGATGCTGCAGCGGATTGGGTTGGCGCAGGCGTTGATACAGGATCCGCGGCTGGTGGTGTTGGACGAGCCGACGGCGGGAGTGGATCCGGCGGGGTCACGGAAGATGCGCGATTTGATTTTGGAGATGAAGGGGCGGGGGATATCGGTGATTTTGTGTTCGCATTTGTTGGAGCAGGTGCAGGAAGTCTGTGATCGGGTGGGCATTATTCACCGAGGGAAGTTGGTGAAGGAGGGGGCGTTGGAGGAATTGATTAACATTGAGGAGCAGACGGACATCGTGCTTGAGAATGCGCCGGCGGAATTGTTGGAGGAGATTCGGGCGACAGTTGAGGGATCGGCGGCCCGGCTGGTGCGGATGGGGCATCCGCGGACGACCTTGGAGCGATTGTTTCTGCGAGAAACGGGTGGGGAAGAAGGCGAAGAAAGGAGGGGCGGGTGATGGGGGGCAGTTTGGGACGAATTTGGGTATTGGCGGGGGCGACCTTCACGCAGTTGGTGCGGATGAAGACCTTTTACTTTCTCTTGATTTTCTGTGCGTTGGTGGCGTTGGCGGGGTCTTTGAACATCATGGCATACAACGCGGAGCAGCAGATGAAGCTGGTGAAGGATGTGTCCTTGGGGGCGATGTCGTTGTTTGCATCGATCTTTGGGATTGTGGCGACGGCGATGTTGATTCCGCGCGACATGGAGGATCGGACGCTTTACACGATCTTGGCGAAGCCGGTGCCGCGGGTGGAGTATTTGATCGGCAAGTTGTTGGGGGTGTTGATGGTGATTGGGGTGAGTTTGGCGGCGATGCATCTCTTTTTCAGCGGGGTGTTGTATGCGCGGCAAGAGATGTTGCTGGCGGATGACATGACGATGATGGCGGATCGGGTGGATTTGACGGAGGAGGACGTGCAGAGCTATGCGGAGCGGGTGCGGGAGCAGGGGGTGACTTGGAATTTGGTTAATGCGACGGGGGCGATCTTTTTGAAAGCGTGCGTGGTAACGGCGTCGGCGATGGTGATCTCGACGGTGGCGACGACATCGCTGTTTACCATTATTGTATCGGTGTTGGTGTTTTTCATTGGGCATGTGCAGGCTTTGGCGCGGACCTATTGGGTGGATGTGGAAGGTGGGGGAGTGGTGGCGAAGCTTTTCAGTGCGTTGGTGGCGTTGGTCTTTCCGGATTATCAGTTGTATAACGTGATTGATGGGGTGGTATCGGGGGAATGGATTCCGTTTGGGGCGATGCTCAAGCTGGTGGGATTGACGGCGTTTTACGTGGGGATATACACGGTGGTGGCTTATCTGGTGTTTGCGGAGAAGGAATTGTGATGAGGCGATGGCGATACTGGTTGGCGGCGGGGGTGGTCCTGGCGTTTGGTTTGGTGCGGGTGCCCCTTGAGACGGCAATGGAGTCGGAGTGGCAGCGGCTATATTTGCGGGGACCGGCCTTGGATTTGGGGATGCGGGAGGAGATTGGGCAGATGAGTTATGTTGCTGCGTTAGGCGGGTTTCGGTCTCTGGTGGCGAGTATGTTGACGTTGAAAGCGCATATTCACTGGGAGAACACGGAGTATGCGCAGTTAGGGAAGACCTATGATCTGGTGCTGGGGCTGCAACCGCGCACGGCGAGTTACTGGGAGGAATATGGTTGGCACCGGGGGTGGAATGAGCGGTCGTTTTATTTGAATCACCCGGAGATGAATGAGGGCTTGCGGCGCGAACTGGCGGAGGAGGCAGGTGAGGCGGCGCGGGTGATTTTGGACCGCGGGATTCGCAACAATCCGGACGAGTATACTTTGAACCTTCGGCAGGCGGAACTTTTGCGGGACAAGCTGAATGATTATTGCGGGGCGGCGGGGTATTTCGCGCAGGCAGCGGCGTTGGGGGGGCCGGCGTATGCGCGGCGGTTTGCAGCCTACATGTTGGCGAGGTGTGAAGGGAAAGAAGAGGAGGCCCTGGAAAGCCTGAGAGCCTTGTATTTGGAGGGGGCGGAGCAGCGTCTGCCGACCCTGGTGACGGAGTTGGGGCGATTGGAGCGGGAATTGGGTGTTCCGGAGGAGGAGCGGTTAGTGGATGGGGGTGCCAATCCGTGAGCACATGATGGCGGGAAGCGCGGCTCGCGTTGCTCTGTCCGTGACGCGCTGCTCGGCAGCGGGGGGCGTGCCGGCCCGTGACCGCGATCAAGGGTTTGGACCTTTGCGCCGCGGGTTGGATGGAGCCGTTGGGTCGAACTGCAAACGACTACTCGACTTTGCCTGACTTGTCTTCAGTAAAGGCGGCATGGCTTGCCATGGCTTCCGCGTAACCCGGCATGTGTTCGGCAAACAGGGTGGCACTTCCCGCCCCTTCGGCATTTCGCCAGTCGCTGAGCATTTCACAGGCAAATGCAAACCAGTTTCCCATTTCGGCACCGGCATCGGTCATGCGCATCAGGGCGGCTTGTTGGACGAGGGGGTTGGTGGTGCCGGAGGCATCGACGACTACGTAGACGTCATATCCCGCCTCGAGCATGGAGAGAGTGACGAAGGCGACGCAGACGTCGGTGGTGATCCCACTGACCACCACCTTTTTGCGACCGGTTTCTTCGACGGCTTTCCGAAAGTTCGGATCGTCCCAGGCGTTGATTTGGCCGCTGCGGCTGATGAGGGGTGCCTCGGGAAACATTTCGAGGATTTCGGGCAGTATTGGGCCGTTGGGACCGTTTTCGGCGGAGGTGGTCAACACGACGGGGAGGCCGTGGAGCTTGGCGGTCTTTGCCTTCGCCATGACGTCGGCTTTGTATCGGTCCATTTCCACGTTGTCCACGAGGTTCATGAGGCCGGCCTGATGATCGATGAAGAGAACGGCACAGTTTTCCGGCGTGAGGCGTTCTTGATCGCCCTCGGGCGCCCACCTCTCGGGGTGACCGACGGTTGTTCCCGCGCTTCCCATTGCTTGGTCTTCGGCGAGGGCGGTGGACCACCCTGTGGTGAGGACCAAGGCGACGGCCATCATGGAGGCGAATAGGGAGGGGCGGGCCCGGGAGCGGGGGTTGGTGGACGACACTGTGGGCGGATGGATTCTGACGATGTCGTCGGTGACATCGGGTTGGTGATACGGATTCATTTTATTACAGGTTCGATTGCATGTTAATGTTAGGATAAAAAATATCTTGAAGTCGAAGATTTTGGAGGAGCCAGCCGACGTGCTTTCACGGCTTACCTTGCTTGGGATGGACGACATTGAGTGGGTGGTGCTATCATGGTGATGAACATTTTGAGTTCATTGTTGTCTGGATTAACGCCTCACCT
Source organism: Verrucomicrobiota bacterium (assembly GCA_039182965.1). Classification (GTDB taxonomy): domain Bacteria; phylum Verrucomicrobiota; class Verrucomicrobiia; order Verrucomicrobiales; family DEV007; genus JBCDBW01. The sequence continues at coordinate 25,883 of JBCDBW010000006.1, read as the reverse complement.
TCCAACTGCGATACGGAAGGACCAATGCTACCTTCCGAAGAAGTTCATGCGTAAGCTGCATGACCCTTTACTCCCAGTTTCTTTCCTTTGGGGGCAGGGATGATGGGGACGCGAGTGCGAGCGATGCCGCAGGGACTGTCGGGGTTTTTTACGTCACGGCTGCGGGGACGATTGGATGATAGGACCTGTTTTTTTGAGGCCTGCCCGCCACGGAGGTGATTGGCGGTGGGATGGGAGGCGTTTTACGGAGATACGAGGGGGCGCCGTCGCTTTTGGGGCAAGCTCGGGGAAGCGTGAGGGCGAATTTGTAGGCGGGAGTGAGAAGGATTGAGGTTGGTTTTTGCTTGATTGGTGTGGTAAGGGTGTCGCTCTTGGCCGGAATTCGGTTAATTTGGGAGGAGCGGGACATGAAAGTGCGAAGGGATCACTGGGAAATATGAAGTTTGCGTTGTTTGGGGACATTCACGCGAATTTAGAGGCATTGGAGACGGTGCTGGAGGATGCGGAAAAGCAGCGGTGTACGCATTATGCGTGTATTGGGGACGTGGTGGGGTATGGGGCGAACCCCAATGAATGTCTTTCGATCGTTAAGGGGATGGATTGTCCGGTGGTGAAGGGCAATCACGACGAGGAGGCGTGGCGGGACAGTCCTCTGGAGGGTTTGAATCCGTTGGCGAAGGCGGCATTGGAGTGGACGCGGGACCAATTGGATGACGAGGAGAAGGCGTGGTTGAAGGATTTGCGATTATTGCGGCAGGTGCAGAATTTCACGGTAGTGCATGCGACACTGGATTCGCCGGCGGGATGGCATTATGTCACGAACAAGTTCGATGCGATGGCGAGTTTCAGTTATCAATTTACAAGCTTGTGTTTTTATGGGCACACGCACACGCCGCGGGTGTTTGTGAAATCTAGCAGTGTGCATGAGGAGCCGGCGGATCGGGTACGCATTCATGCGGGGAACAAGTATTTCATCAACATTGGGAGTGTTGGTCAGCCACGGGATGGTGATTGGCGGTCCTCGTATGTGACTTATGACGTGGAGGATGAGCGGGTAACGATTCGACGTTTGGAATATGATTTGGCGACGGCGCAGAAGAAGATCGTGGATGCGGGGTTGCCGGAAATGTTGGCGACGCGATTGGCATTGGGCAAATAAGGAAAACGGAGTGAGGGGAAGGCGTGGATTTTTCTGCGATAGAATCGGTCTTGGTCGTGAAGCCGAGTTCGCTTGGTGATGTGGTGCACACCTTACCGGCGGTGGCCTTGCTGCGGCGGCAGTTTCCGGATTTGAGGATTGGCTGGGTGGTAAATGAGACGTGGGCTCCGGTATTGCGGGGGAGCGGGGTGGTGGACGGGGTGGTGGAATTTCCGCGCGAACGGTTTCGTGGTGCGGGTGGTTTTCTTGGGATGTGGCGTTGGATCCGAGGCTTGCGGGATTTGCGGCCGGATTTGGCTTTGGATTTTCAGGGCTTGTTTCGGAGCGTGTGGATGGCGCGGGCGAGCCGGGCGGGCGAGTTAGCGGGGTTGGAGGATGGGCGTGAGGGATCGCGTTGGTGTTATGATGAAGTGGTGGCGGTGCCGGACGGGGCGGTGCATTCGGTGGATCGATATCTGGCGTTGGTGGCGGCTGGGGGAGTGGAAGTGCCGGGCGGGAAGGAAGGGTTGGAGTTTCCGTTGCCGGAAGGGGATGAGCCGTCAGACGCGAGTGAGTTACCCGAGGGGTATGTGTTGTTTCATCCGGTATCGCGAGGTGAGGGGAAATCGATGCCGGGAGATCAGGTGAAGCGATTTTGTGAAGTGGTGGGTCCGGAGCGGGTGGTATTGGTGGGGCGGCAGGCGGTCTCCGGGGAGAGCGGGGAATGGGATTTACCGCCCGGGGTCGTGAACTGGATGGACTCCACCAGTCTGGGGGAGCTGATTTGGTTGGTACGGCGGGCGGGCGTGGTGGTCACGGTGGATAGTGGGCCGATGCATCTCGCGGCAGCTGTGAGCGAGCGTGTGATTGGCATTCACACCTGGACGGATCCACGCAAGGTGGGCCCGTATCGGCCAGGGTGCCTGGTGTGGAAGGCGGGTCAGGTGCGGCCGGTGGGGGCCTTGGCGGGTGACGATGCGGCTTTGGTGGAATCGCGTGGGGACCGGCGTTGGGTCCTGACGGTCACGGACGTGGAAGCAATTGCGTCGGCGGCAATGGGTGTTGGTCCGACGAGGGGATGAGGCACGAGGCCGCACCGCGGTGACGGAAGATGGGATTGGTTAGTCGTCGGCCAGAGCGGGGAGAACGCTGGCGACTTTCTCCTTCATTTCCTTCCCGGGTTTGAATTTGACGACTGCCCTTGGGGGGATGACGACGTCGGTGCCGGGCTGGTTAGGATTGCGGCCGACTTTGGCTTTGGTCTTTCGGACTTGGAAAGCGCCGAAGTTGCGGAGGACGACTTCGTCGCCATCGGAGAGGTGTCCGGTGACGGTATCGAGGAAGTCTTGCACGACATTGAAGACCTGCTGTTGGGTCATTCCGGTGTCGTTGCTAATTTTGACGACGAGATCGCGTTTGGTGATGGTTTTGGCCATAATATTTTACCGAGGGATACGAGTTAAATGTCTGCGAGTGTTGATATTGGGTGTTGGACCGGCCGGGGGCCGGGCCTGTTTTTCAGTGTTTCAAAACTGCTGTGCTGTTTAATCACAGCATTTTCCCTGCCTGACGAACCGGCCCAGAGAAGTTTGGGTCTGAGGAGCGTCTATAAATGCCTCAACAGGTTGGGCTTGAGAGTCCTCCGGAGCTCGAAAAAATGGTACGTTAGGGGAGCGTTTCTGTAAACTTAAAATGTAGTTTGGCGAGTGGGCGGAGAGCATTCTTGCCGTGGGCGTGGGCGATGTCCCGCATGAATGACTGGACCTTTGGACCGGCGCCGCGCGGGAGTGGAGAATCGAGACCGGCTTCCGAGGCGAGCGTTTTGAGGGCAGTAATGAAGCGGTGTCGGGCGACGATTGATGCAGCGGCGACGGCGGGATCGGATTCGGCCTTCGTTCTTTGTTGGAGTTCAAGGGCAGGAAGGTGGTGTTTCGCGAGTGCTTGTTCGATGAGGCGCGGGTTACCGAACTGGTCCGAGAGGGTGCGCGGGCAAGTGGGTTTCTTGGCGACGAGATTGGCGATACAACGGGCGTGGGCCCAGGCGAGGAGCTTATTGAGATTGTTAAAGGACTCGTAAAGATCGTTGTATTTGAGCGGATTGATTTGAATTACGTCGACAGCGATACCCGGGATGCTCTCGATTTGTTCCGCTAGATCGGTTATGCGTTTATCGGATGTGATCCGTTTGGAATCGGTCACACCGAGGTTCATCAGGGTGCGGGTGATGGATTGGTTGGTGTAGACGCCAGCGGTGACGAGGGGGCCGAAGAAGTCGCCTTTGCCGGACTCGTCGATGCCGAAGTGTGGGGAGAACCAGTCGGGGTGATGGACCTCTTCGTATCCGAGTTTGGCCTCTTGAAGGATTTCGGGTTCGAGGTGATTGATGATGAATTCTTCCGTGGCTTTTCCTTGGATGAGGACTTTGGGGCCTTTTTCGTAGACGGCGACGGAGAGTTTGTCCTTGGAGGCGGCGTAGAGGGTGTAGGGTTTGGTGGTGAACTTGAAACCGAGTTGGTCGAGGAGACGATGGAGAGCTTTCGCTTGGTCGGAGGTAAGTGGGGCGGTGTGGGACGTGGTGGGCATGGGGTGGGAGGGCGTGGGTGCGGCGGTGAAGAGGTGCGAGTTTACTTTAAGGGCTGGCGGGGTCGAGGCCCACCAATTAAGAATTAGGAATTAGGAATTAGGAATGAAAGGGGAAGTGGGAGCATTTGGGAAGCGGTTGGTTGAGTGGTTTGCGCGGGAGGGTCGGGATTATCCTTGGCGGCAGACGGAGGATGCGTATGCGATTTTGGTTTCGGAAGTGATGTTGCAGCAGACGCAGATTGCGACGGTTTTGGGACCGAAGCGGTATTATGAGCGGTGGATGGAAGCCTTTCCGACGGTGGAAGACTTGGCGGGAGCGGATGAGGCGTCGGTATTGAAGCAATGGGAGGGACTGGGGTATTACAGTCGGGCGCGGAACCTTTGGCGGGCGGCTCAAGTGGTGGTGGCGGAGCATGGGGGGGAATTTCCGCGGGCGACGGCGGCGATTGAGAAGTTGCCTGGGGTGGGGCGGTATACGGCGGGAGCGGTGGCGAGCTTTGCGTATGATGCGTGTGAGCCGATTGTGGACGGGAATGTGGCGCGTGTGTTTGCGCGCTTGTTTGATTATCGGGAGGCGGTGGATGGGCCGGCGGGGCGGAAGCAGATGTGGGTTTGGGCGGAAGCGTTGTTGCCGGAGTCGGGTGGGGCGCAGGTATATAACTCGGCGCTGATGGAGTTGGGCCAGCGCATCTGCACGGTGAAAGGGCCGCGGTGTGGCGAATGTCCGGTATCGCGGAGCTGTTTGGGGAAGGATGGGGAGCCGGAGGCCTTGCCGGTGAAAGTGGCCCGGCGCAAGTCCGTGAAAGTGGACGAGAACGTCGTGTGGGCAGTTCGGGAGGCGGATAGGGGGCATCGGGAAGTCTTGTTGGTGCGGGAGGAATCGGGTCGGCGCCGGAAGGGATTGTGGCGCTTGCCGGAGCGGGAAGTGGAGGGAATGGAAGGGTTGCTGGAGATGAAGTATTCCATCACGCATCACCGGGTGACCTTGCGGGTGTATCGGATGGATGGGCTTGGCGCGGGGCGGCTTCGGGAGGGCGAGGCGTGGGTTGCGTGGGCGGAGATGGAATCGCTTCCGATGGCGGCGCCGTATCGTAAGGCGGTGGAGCGGATTATACGGATGGAAGAGACCGAGTTGGCGTTGGGCGGAAGCTAATGTAGGCTTTTCGGAAGAAATGAGCGACGGGCAGACAGAAACCATGCCGGACAAGCGGGGTCATTTTGGGACCTTCGGGGGGATGTTTGTGCCGGAGACCTTGATGGCTGCGCACGAGGCACTGGCGATCGAGTATGAGAAGGCGAAGGCGGACCCGATTTTTCAGGCGGAGTTGGCGGAGCTTTTGCGGGAATATGTTGGGCGGCCGACGCCGTTGTATTTTGCGGAGCGGTGGACGGAGTCTTTGGGTGGGGCGCGCGTGTATTTGAAGCGGGAGGATTTGCTGCACACGGGGGCGCACAAGATCAACAATGCCCTGGGTCAGATCATGCTGGCGCGGCGTTTGGGGAAGACGCGGATCATTGCGGAGACGGGGGCGGGCCAGCACGGGGTGGCGACGGCGACGGTGGCGGCGCGTTTTGGGATGGAATGCGTGATATACATGGGAGCGATCGATATGGAGCGGCAGCATTTGAATGTGGTGCGGATGCGTCTTTTGGGGGCGGAAGTGCGTGCGGTGAAGGCGGGGCAGGCGACTTTGAAGGAAGCGGTGAACGAAGCGATCCGGGACTGGGTGACGAATCCCCGCACGACGCATTACATTTTGGGGAGTGCGTTAGGGGGTCATCCGTATCCGATGATGGTGCGTGATTTTCATCGGGTGATTGGGGTGGAGACGCGCAAGCAGATTTTGGAGCGGGAGGAGAAGTTGCCGGAATTGCTGGTGGCCTGCGTGGGGGGGGGGAGCAACGCGATTGGTTTGTTTCATCCTTTTTTGGGGGACGAAGGCGTGCGGATGATGGGGGTGGAAGCGGGGGGCCATGGGATCAAGCAGGGTGAGCATGCGGCGCGTTTTCAGGGAGGGAAGCTGGGGGTCTTGCAGGGGACGAAGACGTGGTTGCTGGCGGACGATGACGGACAGATTGAGTTAACGCATTCCGTGTCAGCGGGTTTGGACTATGCGGCGGTGGGGCCGGAGCATGCCTTTTTGCAGGATGCGGGGCGGGTGGAGTATACTTTTGCGACGGACGAGGAGGCTTTGGATGCGTTCAAGGAACTGTCGGAGGTGGAGGGGATTATCCCGGCCTTGGAGACGGCGCATGGTCTCGCTTACGTGAAGAAGGCGGCGCCGGAGATGGGAAGGGACGAGGTGATTATTTGTAATTTGAGCGGGCGTGGGGACAAGGATGTGGAGCAGGCGGCAAAGTATCTTCTTAAGGGTTAGTCGGTTTTTCGGTTCTTCCGTTGGAATCAGGGGGTTGGGCGGATTTCGAAGAAGGCGTTGCGGGCGTTGAGAATGGCGGAGCTATCGATGCGGAACTCTCCGCTCGCGGTGTAAGTGGTGACGGTGCCGATTTTGTTCCAGGGATCGGTGACGTTGAGGTCTTCGCTGTGGTAGATGTCGTAGGTGCGGCCGGGGGAGGCGATCCACGAGATATTGGCGAAATTCTGACCGACGGGTTTGAAGAGCCCGGTGGTGCGGAGGACGGAGCCGGGGTCGTTGGGTTTGTAACCGTTGAGGAATTCCTGGAGGTTCGTCATGCCGTCGCCGTCGAGATCGAGGTTGGCGTCGTTGGTGGTGTTGGAGAGTCCGTGGAAGAGCTCCCAGTAAGAATCGATACCATCTCCGTCGCTGAAGTCGTTTCCGAGACCGGCACCGAGTTCGTATGCGCCGATATCCATTGCGGCGCAGGCGGACCGTGGGAAACCGCGGGCGTCCGTGCAGGGTGGAAGCATGATGGCAGCGGGACCGTTGTCGACGGCGGGAGAACCAGCGGCGGGAGGATTGGTGATGGCGAGGCCCCCCGGGTATGCCGTCGGTGTGGGGAGGGAGTTGAGGGAGGGATTGGTGCTGACGATATCGGTCGGGTCGGTAAAGTAGGTGGCCGGATCATCGGTGAGATTGTAACCGCTTGAGTTGATGGGGGGTGAACCGGAAACAAAGACATTGGCGAGGTTATTGTTGGTGCGGCGATTTTCGGCGAGGATGGTCGAGTAGAAGACTGCGGACGAGGTATTGCCGATGAGGGCGATTCCGGCACCGGCGGCGGTGGCTTCGTTTTCGAAAATGGTGCAATGGCGTATCGTCAGGTCGGTGCCATTTGAAGCCTGGATAGCGCCGCCGGCGGCTCCGCCGCCAATGGCCCTATTTTCTGAGAGGGTTACATTTTCGAGCAGGGTAGCGACGTTATTGAGGAGGAGAGCGCCGCCCCCGCCGGAGGGGTTGTTTCGGAAGAAGGCTGAGTGAGTCACGGTGAGGCAGGCGTTCGAGGCGGCGATCGCCCCGCCGCTGGCGCCTTTGCCGTCGGTGAAGGAGATTCCGTGGAGAGAGAGGGCTTTCGTGGCGGAACTCGTGCCGAAGTTGAGAATGCGACTGTTGGAAGGACCGGCGACGGTGATTCCGCCATCGAAAAGATTCGTGGCATCGATGAGGAGGGTTTTTGTCGTGATAAACTGGCTGTTTTGACCTCCCGCTGCGGAATCGAGGTCGATGGTGTCGCCGGCGAGGGAAGAGCTAAAGATGATCCGGCCGGGGTCGCTGGCGGCGGTGATGGCTTCGCGGAGGGAGGTGGTGGTGTTGGCGGTGTTTTCATCGTTGCTTGTGTTGACGACGATGGGAGTGACGGCTTCCACGGCGCCGCAGTCGATGGCGATTACGGAGTTGGCATCACCGTCCTGGGAACGATCGACATTTCTGACATCTACCACGGGGGCGAGGCCGAAGGAAGATGTCACGGCGACGTCGAAGCCATCGATCGCGGGGCTATCGGCCAGTGGGTGGTGTGTGGGAACTTTCCCGCCATTCCATGCGAGGGGGCCGAAGCGCAGGTCGGCGCCGTCGAGGCCTGGTATGAGGACGTTGAGATCGTTGGGATGATCGAGGGCGGGGGTATTGACGTCGGCGAGGTTGAATCCCCTTGACTCGAAGCGGTTGGGGGAATCGTCGAGGGGTTCATTTGCGGGGTTGCTACGGGAAACGCCTTTAAAGTTTTTTGAGAATACGTTAAAGGCCAACGATATAGGAGAGATCGCAGAACTGTTTTCAATCACGGTGGGCGAGCCCAGCAAGAACGACTCGGCGGTGTTGCCGATAAAGGTGGAGTGAGATACGTCGGCGGGGAAAGAGAAGCCGGCGGTGCCGAGGACGGGATCGCTTCCGCGCGATTGGTTTCCCGAGAAAGTGGATGAGCGGATCACGAAGCATCCGTCTCTGGCCTTTTCGATGACGTGGCCTCTTGGATTCGCGTTTTGGGCGAAGGTCGAGCGGTCGACAACGACCCATCCCCGCGTCCGGATCGTGCTGCGTCCGGAGTTGAACGCTCCGGATCGGTGGTCGTTTTCGTGGAACCAGCAATCGGTGATGCGAAGGTAGGTGTCGCTTGTGAAGTGTGCGACGGAGCCGGAGGATCCTGTTCCGGTGCAGTCGTTTTCGAAAAATTCGGAACAGTGATAGGCGTGGTGTGAGCCGTCGGCGCGAATGGCGCCTCCGCCGAAGCCGCCGGTCGAGCAATTTTCGGCGAGGCGACACCTGTTCAGGGTGAGGGGACCGTTGCCGATGATGGCGCCGCCGGAAGTATCGCGACCGTCGACGAGCTCGAGGTGATGGAGGCTGAGGGCTTCTCCGTTCGACATATCGAAAATGTTGTCGTTTGGATTGCCATCGATGACCGGGCGTATTGCGAGGTTGGAGGCATCGATGTGGATGGATGTGGCATTGTTAGTATTGACAAGGTCACCTTGGAAAGAAGCGAGGAGCGTAAAAACGGCTCCGGAGAGGGAGGCGTCGAAGCGGATATGCTGGCCGCTGGTGGCTTCGCGGACGGCTTCGCGGAGGGATATATTGCCGGTTCCGGCGCCGATGGGTGTGTTGTTTTCGTCGGTGACGGTGTTGACGACGAGAAAGGGGCCGGATTCGACGGCGCCGATATCGATAATCTCGGAGCCGCCGCTGGGAATGGGGGTGTCGCCGTTGGTGATCCGTGGAAGTTTTCGCTGGTCGGTGGCGGGGGGATTGGTGATGGCGGGGTTGCCATTGTCGATGAGGGGGCTGCCTGCGAGGGGGAGGTGGGTCATGGTAAAGCCGCCATAGTGGCCGAGGGGGCCGAGTTTTGGATCGGGGTTGGTGGTGTCGCTGCCTTGGTTGAGCAGGGTTTCGGCGACGTCAGAGAGGTTGTATCCGAGTGAGGTTCCGAGGGCGGGCGGCGGGAGGTTATCGATAACGGGATTGCCGGCGTTGAGGGAGTAATTTTTGGTGAGGACTGTGTGGCCGATGGAGAAGGGGGCGCCCACGGAAATGGCGGATGCGGCGCCGGATTGGTTTTCCGCGATGGTGCAGTGTTCAACGAGGGCGGGGCTGCCGATGGGATTGAGGATACGAATGGCTCCTCCGAGGCCTGTCGCGCGGTTGTTGGAGAGGGTGGAATTGCGGAGAAGGAATTGGTCGGCGCGAACCCGTATGGCGCCTCCGTCGCCGTTTGAGACTTCGTTGTCGAAGAAGCTTGAATCCGTGATGGTGAGAACGCCACTGGTGGGGAAGAAGCTGATGGCGCCGCCGGCATCGGTGGATCGATTGCAGGCGAATTCGCAATGCTGGATCACGCAGGGTCCGCCACCGGAGCCACCTGTTAGGATGGCGGCGCCGACGATGGCGGAATTGGAGCGGAAGCGGCACTTGATGGCCGAAAAGCGGCCACCGCTGACGGATCGAATGGCGGACGCGGTGAGGAGTGAGTCGGAACGGTTGAAGAGGAAATCGACGTGGCATAATTTCACGGCGGCATTGGTGTCGATCTCGATTCCGGCAGCTTGGTTGGTTATTCCCACCCCGTCTCGGATGACAAGGTTTTTGAGAACGACGGTGGCATTGTTGATGTTCATGATTGGGGCGCTTCGATCGCCGCTGATGGAGAACGGTTCGTCGAGGCTGGACGCGTTGATGGTGAGGGGCTTGTTGATGGCAATGAGTTCGGCGGAGACCCCGCTGGTGATGTCGAGGGTCTCGCCGGAGAGGCTTGGGGCGAAGTGGATCTGACCTCCGTCGACGATATCGCGGATGGCCTCCCGCAGCGAGATGCCGGTGCCATTTGTGGCGGTGGCATCGAGTTCGTCGGCGTTCGTCGTGACGGTGATGGAAGGGGGTGTGATGAGGATGGCGAGGTTATTTGGGACGTTCAGGCTTGAGTTTGAGCAATTGTAGGTAAGGGCGGTCTTGGCGGAGGTATCCTGGATCGCGATCGTGTATCCATTGTTGGAGGTGGCGTTGTTGTTGCCGTACTGGTAGATGATGTCGCCGTTATCGAAGAGGAGGGCTTGGATATCGATGGGCTTTTCGCTGCTTTTTTCGATGACCTGATTCCATGAGAAGATGGAAACGCCACACTCGGCGTGGGGATGGGGACTCTTCTGGAAGTATTGGTAGTAGAGGTCCCCGCCGCGGACGAAAGTCAGGTCATCGTGGAGGAGGTAGAAGCGGGCGCCACCGCCTTCGCTGGGCCTGGCGGGGAGCGGGCAATCGTTGGTGGCATCGTCACCTTTATCGTTGATTGTCGAAAGGAAGCCGTTGGTGGCGGCGGTGAGGGAGGTGTGGGTTGTGCCATAGAAGGTGAAGGGAAAGCCAAGTTCGACGGGGCCGTTGTTTCCGACGCTGGGGTCGAAGGTGGAGGAGTCGTCGCCATCGGTAACGACTGCTTGGCCGGTGGTGGTGATGTCGATCCACTGGAATGCGGGGCCGTTGGTTTCGGTAGAATCGGTGAAGGTGTATCCGTAGGCATCGGGGCCACCGGTGAGGGCTTGGGCGGGGGTGAAGACTAAGGGGCCGATCAGGACAAGTGCGAGGGCGGCGGTGGCGATGTCGGTCAGGACAGGGCGGGTGTGCAAGGAGCGGAACATGGCGAAGGGGATACGGAACGATAGGGACATCGGTTACAGGCAAGTGTGGTTTTTTTGGGTAGCGTGCTGGCTGGGCTTGGGGAGGAGGCAGCGGGGTGGGGCGCTGGTGAATCGCTTTTGGCCTCTTGGCTATTGGGCGGGGCGGATTTCGAAGAATGCGTTGCGGTTGGCGAGGATGCTTGGGTTGTTGAGGACGGCTTCGGTGAAGGTGCCGTTGAATTTGCCGGGCACGACGGCTTCCAGCTCCCAGGGATCGCTTTGGCCGAGGTCGGTGGAGTGCCAGATTTCGTAGGTGACGCCGGGGACGGAATCCCAATCGACTTTTACGGAAGTGAGGGCCCCGGTGCCTGGGGCGGCGGTGGAGGCGAGGCTGCGGGATTTGAGGGTGGAAGAACTGGAATTGGGGAGGGTGTGAGCGAGGTGTTCTTCGAGGGCGGTTTGGCCGTCGCCATCGAGGTCGAGAGCGGCGTCGTTGGGATCGTTTTCGTTGAGGCCGTAGAAGACCTCCCATTCGTCGGTGATGCCGTCCATATCGGTGTCGACGCCGTCGTCGCCCATTTCCATGGCGCCGATGTCGATGGAGCCTCCGTAGAGGCGGGGTTGGCCCCGGGCGTCGATGCGGGTGGCGACGATGGCATTTGGGTTTCCGGCGTTGACGTTGGGGCTGTGGGGGAGGGGCGGGTGGACTTTGGCGAGGCCGCCGAGGTCGCCGAAGCCGGAGATGAGGAGATTGGCGGCGGTGTCGGTGCCGACGAACCAGGGTTGGCCGGCGTCGTCGGTGAGATTTTTGCCTTCGGACGTCGTGGTGGCGGTCGGGGCGGCATCGTAATTGGCGAGATTGGTGGACGGATCGAGGAGGTTTTGGCCGAGGATGGTGTATTTGATGGTGAGGTCGGCGTTGTCATCGAGGTCAATACCGGCGGCACCGGAGGCGGCTTTATTGTCGACGATGGTGCAATGGCTGAGGTCGATGACGGCGTCGGTGGTGGCGGAGATGGCACCGCCGGTGGCGTCGGTGATGTTGGTGGAGAGGGTGATGTTTTGGAGCGTAAGGTTTCCGGCTTCGGCGCGGATGGCGCCGCCGTCGTTGGTGGCGCGATTGTTGTGGATGGCGCCTTCGGTCATGGTGAGATTGGTGCCGGCGCCTTTGCGGATGGCGCCGCCGCGAAGGTTGGCGTTGCCGCCGGTGAAGGAGATGCCGTGGAGGGCGACCGTGTGATCGCCGTTGGTGATATTGAGGCAGCGTGCGGCACCGGGGCCGTTGATGGTGATGCCTTTTGAGAGGGTGGTGGCGTCGATGGTGACGTTTTTTGAGATCGTGAGTTGGGTGCCTTGGCCGAGGGCGACTGTTGACAGGTCGATGGTGGTGAAGCCGGCCAGTGTGTTTTCGTCAAAGAGGATGCGTCCGCCATCGGGGACATCGCGAATGGCTTCGCGGAGGGAGAGGTTTGGGCCGGCAGGGTTGTTGAACTCGTCGGCGGTGGTGGTGACGATGAGCGCTGGGGCGACCTCGACGGCGCCGATATCGGTGGCGGCGCCGGTTTTGCCGGTGATGCCGCGTTGGTCAGTGGGGCAGCCGGTGGTGGGGCCGGCGTCGATGGCGGGGCTGGTGGCGAGGGGTCGGCGGGAAGGCGTGGGGCCGCCGTTCGGGAGGAAGGGGCCGAGGAGCGGGATGGTGCCGGTGAGGTCGGTGGGGTGATCGAATTCGGGGACGAGGGAGCCGGAGAGATTTCGGCCGAGCGAATTGAAATTGGAGCCGGCCTCGATGGCGAGTTCCTGGGGGGTGAGGATGCCGTTGAAGGTGCCGTAGTTGTTGTCGACGATCGTGTTCTTGATATCGAGGATACCGTTTGCGAGGAGGGAGATGGCACCGCCTTCTTCGCATTGGTTTTGAGTGATGGTGCAGTGATCGATGGAGTGGGGGCCGCCGGAGAGGCGCATGGCGCCGCCATCGCCGCTGACATTGTTGGCGAAATTGCGATGGAAGGTGGAGTAGCTGATTTCGACGCCGCCGCTATTGACGAGCGTGCCACCGGCGCCGCCGACGAGCACGAAGCCCTGGGCCCGAAGGGCGCCTCCGCCGGTGAGCACGTCACTGGCGTTGTTCTCGTGGAAAGCGGAGCGGCTGATCGTGTCCTGGCAGAGGCCTTGGGTGGCCAAGTAGACGGCACCTCCTGATGCAGCGGCGTTGTTGTCAAAGTTGCAGCGGTCGATGTGGACGCGATTCGGGGCGGTTCCGGCGACATTGGAAGCGATGGCTCCGCCATTTCGGCCGGCCTGGTTGCCTTCGAACTGGCATTCTATGGCAAAGACCGTGGCGGGCCGATTGTTCACACCGATGTTTGCGATGGCTCCGCCGTCGCCGGGAATGGTTGCTTGGGATTGGTTTCCGAGAAAGGTGCATTCATTGACGAGGAGGATGCCGGTATTGGCGATGGCGCCGCCCCAGGTGTCGTAGGTGGGGGAGCCATTCCCGACGGTGACCTGGTTGCTGATGAAACGGCAATTGGTGAAGGCGGTGGTGTTGCCGCTGAAGGTATTGCGGACGGCGGAATTCCGGGCGTCGCGAAAGGTGATCCCGTGGGTGGCGCGGCCGGCGAAGAGGGCGTCGGCGCTGAAACTGTTGTCTCCGGAAATGGTGATGCCATCGGGGAGGGTGGAGGCGTCGACGAACACGGATGCTCCAATTGGCGAGATTTGGGGGATGATCGACATATCGATGACGCTTCCGTTCAGGGAGTTGGCGAAGCGAATGACCTCGGCTCCGGTGGCGAGGGCTCCCACCTCGCGGAGGGACGCGCCAAAGCCTGCGACGGTGCCGTTGTTCTCATCGATGTTGGTGGTGACGGTGCGAAAGGTGCCGTGTTCGATTGCGCCGATATCGAGAAGAGCGATGCCGCTGTTGTCGCCGTTTCCGAAGCGTGGCAAGAGGCGTTGGTCGGTGGGGGGGGTGTTGCCAACGCCGAAGGCGCCGGCCTCGATGACGGGACTGGCGGCGAGAGGGAGGTGGCAGAACATGGGGAAGGAGGCATTGGGACCGAAGATGGTGAGGGGGGTGAGGAGGGGGTCGGTATTGACGAGGTCGCCGGTGGAGGCGAAGACGGCAGACGTCGTGTCGTCGGTGAGGTTGTATCCGAGGGAGGTGGCGGAGGCGCCGCCGCTGATGGAGAGATTGTCGAGGCTGCCGAGGGCGGGGTTGAAGTTCTGGGCGAGGATCGTGTGGTTGAGGGTGGCGGCGGTGTTGAAGAGGTCGAGGCCACCGTGGTTTTCGACGATGGTGCAGAAGGACGTGGCGAGGGTGGAATTGTCGAGGTCGACGGCGGCATCCTGATTTTGGGAGAGGGTTATGTTTTCGAGGAGGGCATTGATGCTGCGGCCGACGAGGGCGCCGCCGCGGTTGTTGACGATGGAGGACGTGCGGATCTGGATATTGGGGGAGGCGGGTGCGGCGCCGGAGTCATTGACGAAAATGGCATGAGAGCGCGAGTCGGAGAGGACGGAGCAGTCGATGTTGAGTGTTGTATTTCGGCGCAGGTCGAGGAGGTGGGAACTGTCGGGTTGGGGGCATTCGATGCGGGTGAAGGCGAGGTCGATGCGGGTATTGTCGTCTGCGGTGATGGCGTGGTCACCGGCGCCGAAGATGGCGCAGTTGGAGAGTTTGAGGATGGCGCCGCTTTGGAGCGTGAACGGGTCGTCGTCGACTTCGCTGAAGCGGCTGTGGTCGAAGACGACTTTGTCTCGGATGTCCCATTCGATTTGTTTGGATGAAAAGGTCGCTTGAAGGCCTGAGACGGTGGGGCCGCTAAAGGCGAGGGGTTTGGCGATGGTGAGGGTGCCGATGTAATCTTGTTCGGTGGTGGTGGGGCCGAAGGTGATTTTGCCGCCGGCGGGAGTGTTGGTGATGGCGTTTCGGAGCGAATTGAGGTCGGTGGCATTGACGACGGTGGCGGGGATTTCGAAGAGGATGGCGTCCTGTCCGGTGATCCCGCCGGCGGGGTTACATCGGGCGGCGATGCCGTTGGCGGAGACCGTGTCCTGGAGGCCGATGGTGGCGTTGTTGGTGAAAGTGAAGCCGCCGGTGTCGTAATTGATGATGATGTCGCCGTTGTCGAAGAGGAGGGCCTGGAAATCGAGGACGAAGATGGAGGAGGTTCCGATGGCGGCGTTTTCCCAAGTGAAGATGCTGACCCCCCCGTCGTAGTGTCCGTGGGGGCTTTTTGGGAAATACTGGTAGTAGACGTTGGACTGGGCTTGATTGAGATTGAGATCGGCGTGGTATGCGTAGATGCGGATGCCGGTGCCTTTGTCGGGAAGCGTAGGCAGGGGGCAATCGTTGGTGTTATCGAGGCCGGCCTCCGCGGGGTCGCTGGAGAGGTATCCTTCGGTGGTGGGGACGAGTTGGGTGATGGTTTGGCCGTAGATGGTAAATGGGAATCCGAGCTCGACGGGTGAGCCGATGCCGTTGGTGGCGTCGTTAGAACTTGTGTTGGAGCCGCTGGAGAGGACGAGCTGGCCGGTGGTGGTGATATCGATCCATTGGAATGTGATGGCATCGTCCCAGGTGTATCCGTAGCTGTCGGGACCGCCTGAGGCGGCTTGGGAGGGGATGGCGGCGGCGAGGAGGATCAAGGCGGCGGCGAGAAAGGCAGACAGGCGATGGTAAGGGCGGTCCATGGTAACGGTGGATACTCGGGAGGACGGGAGTCGATTACAGGAAAAGAGCCGGGGGTAGAGGTGGGCATTGCCTTGCTAAGGCGCGAGAGGCCCCATTTGAGCAGGATCGGGACCAAGACCGGGCGGATATTGGCGTTTGGCGAGGTGGCGTGCGATTGCTTTGTGATCCTGGCGTTTGAGGGCCTGGACGAGTTGGTCACGGGGATCGACCTCGATATTTCTGCCTTGGAGAAGAGAAGTGGAGAGTGCTTCTCTTTTTCCGGAGACGGATTCCCACGCTTTCATGGAACGGAAGGCGTTCTGGTCGTCCTGGGTCATTTGTTGCGAGGGCGAGTGGAAGAATCCGTAGGCGAGACGGTAGTGATTGGAGGTTCCGCGCCAGTCGAGATGGTGAGACAAGTCTTTGGTTGTTCTGTCGGGAGCATACCAGAGCCGGAGGCCGTCGAAGATGCTGCGGGAGGTGGTTATGGAGAATTGGGGGAGGTGATATGGCGTTGGCGGCGGTTGGAAGTGCGAGCCGGCGAGGAAGAGCGATCGGTCGATTTCGAGTTCCAAGTGATGGGGGGCAAAGGGGTTGATGGAGAGGCCGTGGGTAGCGATGACGAGTGAGTTTTCGAAGCGGATGCGAGGTGTGGTGTCAGGCGAGGTCCGCTGGGAGGCGAGCGTAATAGCGGCGAGGTTGCCCGCGAAGAGGGCGGAATTCCGGATGGTGATGCGGGGGCTGTCGTGGCAGAGGATGAGACTGGCGGATGCCCCGGGTGTATAAGCTTGGCCGGGGATTGCGGGTCGATGGGCGAGGCAGTTTTTGAGAGTGAGTGGGGCTTTGCGGGTGTAGATGAGAGGTGGCGGGTTTTCGTAGTTGGCGGTTACGAGGTTGAGACCTTCGAGAGTGAGGGCGGCGGTGGCGGTGAAGAGGGGGATGCGAGAATCAATGGCGACGAGGCGAGGGGATGCGCCTGGGGCGGCTCGCAGGGTGATGGCGTGATTGGGGAGGAAGATCGAAGGCATGCGGGTCTCGGATGTGGCGTCAACGGAGAGTGAGAGAGTGTCGTGGGGTCGGGATTGGGCAAGGGCTTCGCTGAGTGAGGGGAAGGTCGTCCCCGTGCGTTCGATGGTTGTGGGGATTTCAGAGAGTGGGGGTGCGGGCCGTGTCGCGGGCGGGGAGTTGCTTGTGGGGGAGCGGTCTCTTGGTCCCAGGGCACTGACCGCAACGCCGACCTTCTTCAGCGTTGGCCAGTGTGTGGTGATTGCTTTGGGTGAGGGTGAGAGGAGGAGGGGGAGGGGGCTGTTTTGGGCGGTCTGAGCGGAGACTTGCGGACCGAGGAAAATGGGGTCGGTGAGTTGGGAGGATTGATCGGGGTTGGCGGATTCGGATTCCCAGAGCGTTCGCCATCTGGTGAGGGAATTGATTGGCAGTTCGGGTGGTGAGAAGAAGGCGAAGGCGGATCCTGCTGCGAATAGGTTTTTATCGCCGGACCAGCTGACGTGTTTTTTCATGGTTTCCGGGTTTGGCCAGGGGTGGTCGATGAGCGCCTCGTGGTGGCGAAGGATGGAATGTTGGGCCGTGATGGCGGTGGTTCCGGGGGAAAAGCCCTCGTCGAAACGGGCGAGCGAGCGGCCCGATATCTCGCTATGTTTCAGGTCGACCTCGAAGTGTTTGGCGGTGTTCCCTTGACGCAGCCAGATGGGTTCGGCCGCAATGAGCGAGTTTTTGATGCTGATCTGGCAGGTGTCGTTCGTGCCAGCGGGGTCCAGCATCTCGGCAGCGATGAAGGGAGAGCCTTGGGCGTAGACTTCGCACTCCCGGACTGTAATGGCGGTGCAATTGGCGGCCCAGATGAGGCTTTTGCTGGGGATGGGAACCTGATCGGGAGTGATCGTATTGCGGACGAACTTACAGTGTTCGACGGAGAGCGTGGCATTCTCGATGCGGATGATGTTGTAGCTACTGTCTTCCTGGTATGCCTGAATGAAGGTGAGATCGACCAAGCGGAGGGCTGATTTGGTTTGGATACGGCCTTCGCCGACGATCTTTGGGTGGAAGCCTTTTGCGGCGCGGATCGTGAGGGGTTTTCCGGGGGGGATGCTGAGGGATTTTGGGAAATCGAATTCCCGGTGGGCGCGAACGACCACGGTATCGCCCGGGTTGGCTTGAGTGATGGCGGTTTCGAAGTCGGGCAGCGTGCCCCATTTTCCGGCGAGGTATAAGGGATGACCGGAGCGGGCGGAGAGGAGGGCGTTGACGAGGGCGGTTTGGCCGGTGCGTTCGGTGATGAGAAGGGCTACGAGGAGGAGTGCGGCGGTGGAGCCGGCGAGGAGGGTCGCGTTTCGGAGGCGTTTGAAGCGCCGTGTTCGTTGGCCGGTGAGGCGGGTCTGGGTTGGGGAGCCGAGGTTGGTTTTTTGTTGGAGGACGCGCAGAACATCGGCGGCGGATTGGGGGCGATCGGCGGGTTTCTTGGCGAGGAGGCGGGAGATGAGATTGGCGAGCCATGAGGGGAGATCGGCGTTGAGGCGCCGGGGCGGTTCTGGGGCGACTTCGGTAATTTGGTGGGCGAGCTGGGTGAACGATTCGCCGGAAAAAGGGGGGTGTCCGGTGGCGATGGTGTAGATGACGGCTCCAAGCGAGAAGAGATCGGTGCGGTGGTCGACCGTGCGGCTGTCACCGGCGGCTTGTTCGGGGGACATGAACTCCGGGGTACCGATGAAGTGTCCGGTTTGGGTGAGGGCGAGGGAAGCTGATTGCTGGGAGGGCCGGGCGAGTCCGAAATCGGTGAGGTAAGTGCCAGCTGGACCGGAGGAAAAGTGTTCGAGGAGGATATTGGAGGGCTTAAGGTCACGATGGATGAGATTTTTACCGTGAGCGTGCTGAAGGGCGGCGGCGATGGCTTCGGCGATGGGAATGACCTCGGTTAGGGGCAGCGGCCGGCCGGGCTCGCGATCGAGTCTTTCCTGGAGGGATTCTCCGTCGACGAAGCGCATGGCGAAGTAGGGCGGGTCGTGGCCGGGCTCGACGGAAAAGATCGGAACAATGTTAGGATGATCGAGGGCGGCGCTGGAGCGAGCTTCCCGGAGGAATCGTTCGCGGGCGTCGGGGTTGTTGGCGAGGACGGGAGAGAGGAGTTTGATGGCGACGGTGCGATTGAGTTCGGTATCGCGTGCTTTGTAGACAATGGCCATGCCGCCGGTGGCGATGACGGCTTCGACTTCACAGGTCCCGAGGCGGCCTTTGGACTGGGGGTCGTCGGAGGGTTGGAGGAGGGAGAGGAGGGCGGTTTGGGGGGCTTTATGTGGGGTACTATGCGTTGATGATGAGTGGATGGCGTGATTTGCGGAGCTGGGGCCGGGTGAGAAGTCGCGTTCGAATTCGGTGGCACCGGATAGGAGGGCGAGGCGGGCTTCAATATCGGGTGACCTGGCGATGAGTTCGGTCAAGCTTTGTTCTTCATCCAGGGGCAGAGTGCCGTCGAGGAGGGCGCGGAGTTCGGAATCGGATGGCTTTTTGGGAGGCATGTTGGAACCACGAATGGACACGAATGGGCGCGAATTTCTTTTGAGAGGGAGACGGGCTTGCTGGAGGGTTGATCGGTTAGTCAGTTAGTCGGTTGGAAAGGGGAGGCGATTAGGCTACGTGGGCGGGAAGGTCAATGTCGCCGGTGACGCTTTGGACTTTATCGCGCAGGCGTTTGATGACGCGATGTTTGGCGACGGTGACGGCTCCGGGGGTCATGTTGAGTTGGCGGGCGGCTTCTGCGGGGGGCACTTGATCGACGGCGGTTTTCCAGAAGGCGTTCCAGGTCTTGGCTTCGAATTCGTGACGGGTTTTGGATGCGGCCCAGTCGAAGATGTGACGTTTGTATTCGAGTTCCCAGTATTCGCGCTGGCGTTCGTCGTCGGACGTGGGGTCGGGGGATTCCTCGATGATTTGGTGGACGGCGGTGGAGCCGGAGGCGGGCGGGTGTTTGAGGTTTTTGGCGAAGTGTTGGTTGAGTTTCGAGCGGGTAACGGTGTAGAGCCAGGAGCGGAAGGTGCCTTTGTCGGGATCGTATTGGAAGTTTTCGATGGCTTTGGCGACGGCTTTGAGAGTGTCTTGGGTGACGTCGGCGGCATCCTCGGGGTTGAGGCCTCGGGCAAGGGCGAAGTTGTTGATGAGAGGGGTGTAGAGGTGGGTGAATTCGGACCAGGCGGCGTTGTCGTCGTGGTCGCGGATTTTGATGAGGAGGGTTTGCCTTGTCGGGGCGGTATCCATTGGTGGATTGTGTAGGCGTGAACTATTCAAATACTCTTGGATGGTTTTGTCACGGCGGTATAGGGAGATGACAATTACTGTGTGAAGAGATTGAAATACTTGTGGAAGGAGAAGATGCGGTTTCTTTGTTGGCCGGTTATTTCGCGGAGGATGTCCAGCTTTATAAGGCTGGCGATGAGGCGATCGCAGGTGGACGGGCTGAGTTCGAGATGTTTCGCCAGCTTTTGGGAGGTGACGAAAGGCTGTTTATAGAGATGGTTGATAACCCGCTGGGCATTGGGGGCCGCTCTTCCCAGGGTCTCGACTTTTGCAGTGGTTTCATCGTGGAGGGTAAGGATTGAGCGGAAGGTTGTGGTAGAGGATTGGGCGGTTTTGATAACAGCGACGAGGAAGAACCGCAGCCAGTGACCGAGATCGTTGTTTCGGCGAACGAGGGTGAGGGCGTCGTAGTAGTCGGCGCGATGTTTTTCGAGGTGGCTGGAGAGGTATAGACAAGGGGACTTGAGGAGTTTTTTGTCGACAAGGTAGAGCGTGATGAGAAGTCGACCGATGCGGCCATTGCCATCGAGGAAGGGGTGGATCGTTTCGAATTGGTAGTGGCTGATGGCGATGCGAATTAGTTCCGGGACTTGGATTTTTTCGTTGTGCCAAAAGGCTTCGAGGTCGGTGAGGAGAGCGGCCATTTCATCGTGCTGAGGGGGGACGAAGACGGCGTCGGCGGGGGTGGCTCCGCCGATCCAGTTCTGGCTGACGCGGAATTCTCCGGGAGTTTTGTTTTGGCCGCGGGTGCCCGAGAGTAGCGTGCGATGTGTAGCACAGAGAAGGTGATTCGATAAGGGGAGTGTTTGCAATTGTTGAATCGCGTCGTTCATTGCGCTGATATAATTTCTCACTTCCTGCCAGTCGTCCCGTTTTTCGGGAACAATGGCTTCAGGATCGTCTTGAACGGCTTCATCCATTCCTGTTTCGGTGCCTTCGATTCGGCTCGAGGTTTGAGCTTCCTTGACGACGTGCATGGTGATGAAGCGGTCGAGGTCGGGAAGGATGAGTGAGAGGCCGTTGAGTTCTCCGAGGTGGCGATTGGCTTCAGAGAGGAGGGTATCAATGGCGGGATCGTCCCACTGCCAGAGGTGGTTGATCGGGGTTGGGGAGAAGCTTTTATATTGGAACTGTTCGATCCAGTGGCCTGCTTTGTATTCAGAGAGATTCATGTGAGTGCAAGAGTTCTATTATGCTCATTTAAGAGATTATATGAAATTAAAATAATATTTATTTGCATAAAATTCGATTAATGAATTTAAAAAAGCTTTTAGACTCGTAAATTTGGGTGGCAGATGGGTGGAGTGGCCTAGGGTGGTGGTGAAGAGTTGCCGCTGGTGAGGTCCGGGTTGATTGGGTAGGTTGGCGGAGATGAGAGGGTTTTTCAGGTGCTTGCTGGGGGCGCGGTGGCGGCGGGTTTTGTTGTTGGTGATCGGTGGGTTGGTGGTTTTGTTGGTGGGGTTTTATCAGGTGGAGAATTGGCGGGGGCGGGTGGCTTGGGAGGAGGCGGTGGCGATGGTGGAGGCACATGGGGAGACGCAGGATTGGGATGAGTTGGCGCCGGAGCCGGTGCCGGATGAGGATAACTTTGGGGCGATTCCGTTGTTGAAGGGGATTACGGAGGTGGTGGATGGAGATGAGGAGGCGGGGGAAGCGGGAGTGAAGCGGGAGCGTATTAGAGGCGCCAGACTCGAACATGGGCGGATAAATTTTCGCAGCTTAGGAAGCTCCGCCGGGACGGGCATTTTAACGGACTTGGTTCGCTTGAGGAGTGATCTGTCGTGGCCCGCGCTCATGGAGGGAATTGGTGTGGATGTGGGCGATGGGAAGATTGAGGCGGCGACCAAGCTGCTGAGTGCCATTGAGGAGCAGAGCGATGGCGTACTTGAAGAACTGAGTGAGGGATTGGAGAGGAGGGAATCGCAGCTCTCACCGAGCGTCCACCAAGTCGCGAAGGGGCGCAACAAGCTGGCCATCGTGTTACCGCACGTGAACACAATGACAGACCTTACGGAATTGCTTGGAATGCGTGGAATTGCTGCCGTTCAGTCGGGTGACCGGGAAGCTGCATTCGAATCGTGCGCGATCCTTTTGAAGCTGGCAGAGGCGACTGGTGGCGAAGGAGCGATCGGGATGCTTACCGCGCAAACGCAGCGATCGGCCGCGGTGGATATTCTTTGGGAAGGATTGGTAGATCAGCTTTGGGAAGAGAGTGATCTTCTCTGGTATTCTGAAGCCTTTGGTCGGATCGATTTGGAAGAAGAGTACCTGCGGTCAATTCGATTGGAGCTAGTCGCGATCATAGAAAGCTCTGATTGGCTCGAATCTCAATTGGTGTCGGGATTGCTCTTGTGGCCGATGTTGGAACTAAACGGGATACCGGAACGAGCGTTGCGCCTGTTTCCCCGGGGATGGTTTGATCAGAACAGGGCAACCGTCGTGCGCTGGACGACGGACTATCTTACTCAGCCTGCTGATAGTGCGGGGATCATGGGGGTTGTTGCGATCGAAGACAAACTAGGGAAGGCGTCCTTGAGAGACCACGCGAGGTTTGCGCCGTACACATGGTTGGCTGCATCATGGGTTCCCCCGATGCAGAACATGGCATGGCAAGCCGCTATTTGAGTGCAAAGATTGATCAGGCTGAAATTGCGTGTGCGTTGGAACGTTTTCGAATCCGGCATGGAGAGTATCCGTCGAAGTTGTCGGAGTTGGTGTCGGATTTTTTGGCGGCGGTGCCGGTTGACGGGATGGATGGGAAGCCGATGCGGTATCGGCGCGATGGGGAGAATGAGCGGTATTTGATCTATTCGGTTGGGAGTGACCGCGAGAATGACGATGGTGCCCGAATGCTGGATCAGAAACTCCTCGAACGAAAACGTGTGTATTCGCGAGACTTTGAAGGCGATTGGGTTTGGGGGTATCCGGCGAGGAACGGGGAGGCGGATTGATGCTTTCTACATTTGAGGGCAGGGGTCTTCGGGAGAGGGTAACGTCGTGGGACGGCAGGCGGGGCCCGCCACGGCGGGTAAACTCTTACCCTACAATGAGGGTGGGGATGGGGCCTTGTGGGAAGAGGGGGGTGCCGGGTGGGGGCGAAAGGCAGCGCGGTCGGGTCATTCTCCGCTAAAGCTACGAGGGCCATGGTGCCCGCGCCTCGACTTAGGAGTTTTGAGTGGGGGAAGGGGTGGGTGTGGGAGCGGGCTTTGAAGCGGGGGTTTGGATGAAGTCGGCGACTTTGGATTCGAGGCGGGTGGGGATGATGGTTTGGAGGAGGACGTCGTTGGCTTCGTAATCCTGGGAGAGGATTTTGCCTTCGCGGTGGAGGAGGGCGACGAGGTCCTGGCGGGATTGGGGGATGCGGAGGTCGAGCTTGAGGACGCGGTCGAGGAGCATCTCGTTCATGCGGTGGGTCAGGAGGTCGAGGCCCTCGCCGGTTTCCACGGAGATGAAGGCGGCGTTTTCGAAGTGGGTTTTGAGTTCGTGGAGGCGGGTGGGGTTGTCGGCGAGGAGGTCGATTTTGTTGATAACCACGAGGATGCGTTTTTCTTCGGCGCCGAGTTCGGCGAGGACCTCCATGGTGGTTTTGAAGTGGTCGAAGATATCGGGGTTGGAGGCGTCGAGGACGTGGAGGAGGAAATCGGCGAGGATGGCTTCTTCGAGCGTGGCTTTGAAAGCCTCGATGAGGCGGTGGGGGAGATTGCGGATGAAGCCCACCGTATCGGTGAGGAGGAGGTTTTGGCCGTCGGGGAGGGCGATCTTGCGGGTGGTGGGGTCGAGGGTGGCAAAGACCTGGTCTTCGACGTAGACCTCGGAGCCGGTGAGTTTATTGAGGAGCGAGGACTTGCCGGCGTTGGTGTATCCGACGATGGACGCGGTGGGGACGGGGGTTTTGAGGCGTTCTTTGCGTTGGGTGTCGCGGACTTTCACCACGTGTTCGAGTTCGGCCTTAATGCGGTCGATGCGTTTGCGCGCGATGCGGCGGTCGACTTCGATTTGTTTTTCTCCTTCACCACGCGCGGCGCCGGCGCCGCCTTTGCCGCCTCCGGAGCCGCCGCCCTGGCGGTCGAGGTGGGCCCACATGCGGGCGAGGCGGGGGAGGGAATATTCCATGCGCGCGAGCTCGACCTGGAGGCGGGCTTCCTTGGTCTGAGCGCGCATGTTGAAGATATCGAGGATGATTTCCTGGCGATCGATCGTGGTGAGATCGGCTTCCTCTTCCCAGGCGCGCTGTTGGGCGGGAGAGAGTTCGTTATCGAAGATGATGCAATCGCAGTTGAGTTCTTTGGCGAGTTCCATGAGTTCATGGGCTTTGCCTTTGCCCATGAGGTACCGCTTGTTGGAGTCCCGGACGAAGACGCACTCGATCTGGACGACGCCGATGCCGAGGGTCTCGACGAGTTCTTTGAGTTCCTCGAGGAGGGATTGGGCGGCGGGTTCGTCGTCGCGCTGGAAGTAGGCGCCCACGAGGAGGGCGCGCTCGACCATTTTTGGTTTTTCGCGGACGTCGAACATTTTTTAGCGATTAGCTTTTAGCGATTAGCGGTTAGCTGGAGGCAGGGGGTAATAAACCATTGAATGGGGTGTGGTGGGTAGGAAATGTTTTGGAGCGGCGACGTGCTAGGGAGCGGACGACTGGGGCCAGTCGTCCCTACCGGGTCGTGGGAGGGGGGAACGATATTGGGGAGAGGGGAGAGTTAGGTGTCGGTTTGGTTGAGCCAGGATTTTAGGGTGGCGAGGTCGGATTCCATATCGGCGATGGAGAGGGCGGCTTTGTCCTTGGATTTCATGTGGTATTCGACGTGGAGATTGTAGGGACCGGTGAAGCCGCCTTTGGCGAGCATGGCGAAGATTTTTTTGTGGTCGTGTGATGAATCGGCGAGGGGGCCGAAGTGGAAGCCCTTCTCGGTGTAGGCGGGGCCTTTGACGTAGAGGATTTCGATGCGGGGTAGCATGAGGGCGAGGTTCTGGGGCCATGCTTTGCCGCCTTCGACGAGGGCGTGGCCGATATCGTATGCCGAGGCGAAGCGGTTCTTGGGGTAATCCTTCATGAGATAGAACAGGTCCCAAAGGTTCGCGCCGCAGTAGGTGGCGCCGGAGTGGTTTTGGTAGAGGGCCTGCATGTCGACCTCGTCCACGAGATCGATGAGGCGGCCGAGGGGGGCTTTGAAGGATTCGAGTTGATCCTGGAGCGGGGTTTTGCCGGAGAGATCGTATTTGTAGTAGGCCATGCGGAAGCTGGGGATGCCGAGGTCGGCGGCGGTTTTGAGGACGGTTTCCGTGTTTTGATTTGCGGTGACATCGTTAATGTCGGAGGCCATCGTGAAGATGCGGAGGTCGCGTTTTTCGAGGGCTTTGACGAGTTTGGGGAGATCTCGTTGGACGTTTTCGGGGAGGACATGTCCTTTTCCGCGGACGGTGGCTTCGATGCCTTGGAAGCCGAGGTCGGCGATGATGTCGGCGAGTTCGTCGTAGGAATAGTCCTGAAGGGGTTTGATGAAGGTGAGGAATTCGCGGTCGGAGGGGACGACTTTGGCGGCGAGGGTGGGGGTTCCTACCAAGGCACTGCCGGCGGCGGCTAGAGTGCTCCCCGCCACGGCGGACATACTGGTTTTGATGAAGTTACGACGGGAACGAGGAGGCGAAAGATTCATGGGTGATGGAGTTGGTTGGGTGGTTTTTTGAGCCTTAGGGAGATTAGCTTATGTTGGGCGGCGAGCGGATTCAAGGGGGGAAGAGTTCTTGGGAGGAGTGGCATCGGGGATGAGGATTTTTTTTGCTTGGTGATATAAAAAAGGGACGCCCGCATAGCAGGCGTCCCTTTTAATGTGTTTGTTAGGTTGTCAGATTTTGCTATCGGCAGTAGCTGGGGCGGTATCCGTAGCTGTAGCCGTAGTTGGATCGATGGTAATTGGAGGAGCGGTAGTAAATTTTTGGTGAGCGATAAGTGCGATGGTAGGTGGGGTATTTGGGGGCGCAGAAGTCGCTGTATGTTTTGACGTAGACCGTTCGGTAAACGGGTCTTCCGCAGGAGTCGTATCCGCAGAAGGTTTTTTTGTAGTAACCGGCGTCGGCGGTGGCGGCGAACACGGTGAGAGTGAGGGCGGCGATGGCGAGGCTTAGGAATGTTTTCATTATGGCTGGGTCCTGTGGTTTAGGTT
>JBCDBW010000005.1:0-79594 GCA_039182965.1 Verrucomicrobiota bacterium | reverse complement strand
TCCGTAATCGGGGTGAATCTCACCGAGACCAGCCTCGGACCGGTGGGCCGCCCGCACGCTCTAGGTGAACATAAATATCGTATCGGTGATGGAGTGAGGCGACAACCAAAAGGGTGACACTTTTTCCACCGTTTCTCGATTTCGCTCGCACACTCGCACCTGACAACCACAGTCTCGGATCGGCCCGTGACAAGGCTGGTCAAATCCCCCGATAATCCAGGCCCGTTGACGACGGCCCGAACCACTCAGCGGCAGTGACCAGAATGCTTGGAAAGAGCATTCCAACAAACTCAACAACGGAATGGGTCACGAGCGCCCATCCTTCCCACCTCGAATTCTCACCCCATCCTTCCAGAGCCTACCCCGTGAGCGAAATGATCCGTTCAGCCGATATCACGTCCAAACCCAAAACGAATCCTCCAAGCGTTGGATTGACGGCGCTACTTGGTCTATCGATTGCCCTTCTTTTGCCGAACCGTTCCTGGAGTGAAGACTGGTCGCAGTATCGTGGACCGCGCGGTGACGGGAAGTCCGCCGAAGCGATCGGAGACCTTCCCTCGCCCATAAAGGAATTGACGGTCACCTGGAAGACTCCGACGCCGTTGGGATTCAGTTCATTCAGTGTCGCCGACGGCCGCGCCTTCACCATCATCGCCAAGGAAGCCGGTGGCGAAACAAAAGAGTGGTTGCTTGCCGTTGATTCGGAATCCGGCCAGGAACTTTGGAGTGTACCGCTAGGTTCCAGCGAGTATGGTCACGACGGAGGCAACGCCGGAGCGCCAAACAATCGCGGTGGAGATGGGCCACGAAGCACACCGTCGACGGACGGTCAGCACGTCTACGTTTATGATTCGCACCTGTTGTTAGCTTGCTTCGACGCCACCAACGGCCAACCAGTTTGGAAACGCGATATCGTCTCTGAATTCGACGGACGCAACATCAAGTGGCTCAACGCCACGTCGCCATTGATGGATGAAAATTTCATCTACGTGGGCGGTGGCGGACCAGGACAGTCGTTCCTGGCGTTCGACAAACTGGCAGGCGATGTCGTGTGGAAGACAGGCGACGAACAGATCACCCATGCGACACCGCACTGCGCGACGATCGAAGGAACAAAACAGGTCATCTTTTTCGTCCAGTCCGGTCTCGTTTCCTTAGAAGCTTCCACCGGCAAGCAGCTCTGGGCTCATCAAACATGGGACGCAGTTCTCTCGGCGGTCCCGGAAGCAAAAAAAGATGGGGACTCTCGTCGCGACCCGGAAAGTAAAGACCCGGAGCCGTCCCATTCGGATTCCACAACACTTCCGCCCCCGTCGGTACCATCGCTTGACGCCGGTTCTCCGGTGGCATCACTCGACCAGCCCGACGCCGAAACCGCTCTTCAATATGCTCCAAAACGGCTCCATCCAGTTCCAACTCCATCCCGAAACGACCTGCCGTGATCTCACGCGTCAAATCATCACTCGTCGGTCCCAAGCCCCCCGTGATAATCACCACATCACTCCCGGCAGCAATGGCCGCTTCCAAGGCCTCACCAATCGCCTCCCCGTCCGGCACTGCCACTTGACGCTCCACCCTAAGTTCCAACTCAAACAAACGATTTCCAAAGAACGCGAGATGAGTGTTCACCACTTGACCCAGCAATAGCTCCGTCCCCGTGTTGATGACTTCCACCTTCATTCCGTTTCCCGTGTTCGCCCCCCCTGAGTCCCAGATCTAATTCTCCGCCCCCACACCCACTTCGACTCGCGGCGCGTCATTCCATAGGTCCTCTAACGCATAATACCCACGCTTTTCCGCGTGCATCACATGCACGATCACATCCCCATAGTCCAATACCAACCACTGACTCTCGAGAATCCCCTCCGTCGTCCGCGGCTTCAATCCATGCCCCGCAGAAAGCTGATCAAAAACCTCGCGCTTCACCGCCTTTAAATGCGGCTGCGAGGTGCCCGAACAAATGACAAAATAGTCCGCAATCGTCGATAGCCCCCGCATATCCAACACAACGATATCCTCCGCCTGCTTGTCGTCAGCACCTCGCGCGGCCGCTGTCGCTAATTCGATTCCTTCGATCACAATGAGAGAATGCGCTGTCCTTTGACCCGCATCGACCCTATGTATAGCGAAGAGCTGTCGCAACGCGAATGAAAAAGTATCTCCCCCTACTCGTGATCCCGCTGCTGTCTCCCATCGCCGCACCCGCCATCGATCAAGAACCGCTGGCCGATTCTCTCACCTTTCACAACCCTCCCGCTCCCCTCACTCCCAATGCCAAATACGAGGACTGGCCCCGCTTCCTTGGCCCAAACGACGATGCCTCCTCCGCCGAAATCCCGCTCGCCTTCCCAAAGACAAACACCCCTCCACCCATCGTCTGGGAACTGCAAAAAGGCGCGGGCTATGCCGGCCCCTCAGTCGCCGGAGGCAAACTCTTCTTGTTTCACCGGCTGGATGAAAACGAGGTCCTCGAATGCCGAAACCCTGAGACCGGAACGCTGCTCTGGTCCCACCATAACCCAGTCGAATATCGTGATCGATACGGGTTCAGCCCTGGCCCTCGCGCCGCACCGGTGATTGACAAGAACAGGGTCTATACCCTCGGTGTCACCGGACACCTCGCCTGCCACGATACCGCATCGGGCGAACTCATCTGGAGCCGGGAAATCAACAGTGAATACCACGTCCCCACATATTTCTTCGGCACCGGTCCCAGCCCCTTGGTGCACCAAAACAAGCTTATCCTGAACGTCGGCGGCCGTGAACCAGAGGATAACGGAGTCTGTGTCATTGCCCTCGACAAACTCAATGGCGAAACCCTATGGGAAACGAGAGACCCCTGGGGCGCCTCCTACGCCTCTCCCATCATCGCATCACTACACAACCGCGATCGCCTCTTGGTCTTCGCCGGTGGCGAAAGCAAACCCGCCACCGGAGGGCTTCTCTGCATCGATCCCGATTCTGGGAAAGTCTTCGATCGTTTTCCGTGGAGAGCCGATAAATACGAATCGGTCAATGCGTCTACACCGATCGTCCTGCCCGATAACCGTGTCTTCATTTCCGAGTGCTACCAGCTCGGCGGCGTGCTGCTCGAATACGATGAAAACGCTCGATCCTCAGTCGTTTGGGAGGCACCCGCCTTCGGAATGCATTGGATGACGCCGCTCCTTGTCGATGGTGTCATTTACGGATTCAGCGGAAGAAACGAACCCGACGCACTCCTAAGCTGCTACGACGCCACAACCGGTACCGAACGATGGCGAGAAGACTTGTCGTGGAGAAAGGTCATCGACGGGAGAAATTTCGGCTGGGGCTTCTTCCGCGGCTCGCTCCTCCAGACCCCCGAGCTCACCATCGCTCTTGGAGAACTCGGAACGCTCGCCATTTTCGAGCTGACACCCAATGGCCTCGAGATCCCCTACCAGACCGATCTCTTCTTCGCCCGAGAAACATGGACGCTGCCGGTTCTCTACAAGGGTCTGCTCTATGTATGCCAGAACACGCCCGATGTGATCTCAAACGCTCCACCAAGACTCCTTTGCTACTCCCTCCGCCCAAGCGAATAATTCCTGTTATTTCCCTCATTTCCGTCTATTGATCCCTCATGCCCACCGACCGCGAACTCGGCCAACTCCTCATGACCGGCGTCCCCGGGCACGAACTCGATCCCGATACCGCCGCACGCTTCCGTGCCCTCCAACCCGGCGCCTTCATCCTCTTCAGCCGCAACATCAACAAGCCCGAGCAGCTTCGAAAGCTTATCGACGACCTCCGCGATCTCTCCGAAATCGAACCCATCATTACCATCGATCAAGAGGGCGGGCGCGTCTCACGCTTAAGGGAGATCGGTCATGAACCACCGAACGCACAACAGTTTCGCGACAAAAATGACCTCAAACTCATCAAGCGACATGGCAAACTCACCGGCCAACTCCTCCGCCTCTTCGGCTTCAATCTCGACCTCTGCCCGGTTCTGGACATTTCCTTTGACGATGACGCCGATAATTCCCTGAAAGGCCGCTGCTATGGCTCCACTCCAAACGAGGTCATCGAAAAAGCCGCCACCTTCAATATTGCCCTCCGCAAAACCGGCGTCCTCAGCTGCGGGAAACACTTCCCCGGATACACCTTCGCCCAGGTCGATGCCCACCACGAACTCCCCGTCATCGACCGCTCCATGGATGATCTCGAGTCCGCCGAACTCCTCCCCTTCCGGGCCGTTCTCCCCGACTGCGATTCGGTCATGATCGGTCACGCTTGGTATCCTTGCTTCGATCCGGAAAAACGCTGGCCCTCTTCCCTCTCGGAAAACATCATCACCCGCTTCCTCCGTACCCAACTCGACTACCGCGGACTCATCATGACGGACGATCTCGATATGGGCGCTATCCTCAACGAAGTCGGATTCGAAGAAACCATCAAAACCGCAATCACCGCAGGCAATGATGTGGCCATGATCTGCCATCGCGTCGATATGGTCGAAGACGCCAAATCAACCATCGCCTCCCTCCCCGAACAAACCATCGATCGCGCTCTCCAATCTATCGAGCGCACCAAGCGACGCCTTCCCAAACCCTCTCGCTTTTCTCACGAAACCTTCGAAGATCTAAACAACCAGGTTTGGGAACTTCGCGTCGATACCCTCGGTGAAGAAGCCGCGCACCAACGCAGCCCCGAAGACGGAAAACGCTCCCCCGTGGAACTTTACTAGAGCCTCCCCCGATTCTTGATTACTAATTATTAACTCTCAATTCGAATTTCCAATTCGTCCCCCCTCATGCTCCCTGATCTCGAAACACTCATCAGACTCCAAGACCGCGACCAGTCCGTCCTTCGCATCCAGTCCATCCTCAATCGCATCCCCCAGGAAGAGGAAAAAGCCAAGTCCCGCCTCGACCACGATCTCGCCGCCGTGGAAAGCGCAAAACAAGCCCTCCAGGAAAACGAAATCGCCATCAAAAACGTCGAGATCGAGGTTCAATCCAAACGCGACCAAATCGTAAAGTTCAAGAATCAACAGCTAGAAACCAAGAAAAACGAAGCCTACCAAGCCCTCGGCCACGAAATTGAACGCTTCACAAACGACATCAGCGACCTCGAGACCAAAGAACTCGAATTTATGGAAGTCACGGACACCCTGAAGACCAACCTCGCGGACGCCCAAAAAAACCTCGATGCTACTCAAGGCCTCGTCGATGAAGAACTCGCCGCCCTTAAAGAGCGATCGACCACTGCGGAAGATCAATTGCGCGCCTTCGAGGAGGAACGAGGCGCCATTGCCGCCACCGTCGACGAGGACACTCTCGACCTCTATGATCGCCTCCTCGCCAGCAAGGGCGATGTCGCGATTGTCCCCCTGAACGATGGAAAATGCGATGGTTGCCATATGACGGTCACCACCTCCACCCAATTGCGCGTGAAAGCTGACAAGGAAATCACTCTCTGCGAACTATGCTCTCGAATGCTCTACCTCCCAGAGGAGTAAACGAATGAACGCCACGCTTTCCAGCTATCCCGCCCCACCCCGATAGCGATCACATCGGTTCGCACCGCCAATGCGCAAACCAATCCACATGATTCTCAACCTCGGCACCGGTTGCCGAGACCTGGCAGCCCTCGTCTGGCGCCACCACTTCCTCGCCGTTGCCATGATCTTGGTCTGGCTCGTCTCCATCGACCTAAAACCGAATATTCCCACCCCCGATCTCGACCCCTCCTGGGGGGCGATCCTCGAGGCAAACGCCCGGCATGGCACCCAGTTCGGTACCGAGTCCATCCATACCTATGGCCCTCTCGGCTACCTCTATAATTCCACCTTCTCCATCAAGTTCTTTGAACGTCAACTCTCAACCGAGTTCTTCCTGAAAGGCATCGCCGCATTCGCTATCTTCCTCCTCGGCACAAGACTGCCGCCCATCGGTCGCATCACCCTCGTCGCTTCTCTCCTCCTTGTTCCCGCCGATACTTTCCAGATCGCCGCCATGAGTCTCCCCCTCATGATTGTGACTTCAACTCAAAGGGCTCAAATCCCCCTCGCCCTGTTCTCGCTCCTCCTCCTAATTCCGCTCGCCATGATGAAGTTCACGCTGACCGTCGTGATCATCTACGTCACCATGGTCGCCGCGATATTGCTCGTCTTCTCCGGCAGATGGCGATTCGCCCTCGCCTGGCTGGCGGTGGCATTGGTCGCCTTTCTCGTGACATGGAAGCAAATTGGACAATCCAATTGGAACCTTCCGGATTTCTTCGTCAATTCAATGTCCATCGCCACCGGCTACGCCGCCGGCATGGGGCGACAGGCTGACCCCGCCTCCCTCCTCGTCGGCCTCGTTTCCGCAACCGCCCTCGTCCTTTTGATTAGCCTTCCCCTCTTGCCTGCTCTCAAACAAAAGGAATGGCTCACGCTCGTCAAAACAGGGCTCGCCATTTCCATCCCTGCCGCGTTTGCATTCATTGTCTGGAAACACGGTTTCACTAGGGCGGACCCCGGCCACATCTCCATCTTCTTCGCGTTCACTCCCTTCGTCGCTCTCACGTGCCTCGCCTGTTTCGATCTCCCGCCCATCACGGAAAAGTGTCGACACCTCCTGACTGTCGTCGTCATCGTCTCCGCCGCCCTTGGTCTCACCATCACCGACAAAAATGCCAGTTTCTCAATACGAAATCCAATCGCCGCACTCGGAACACGCTTGGAATGCTTGGCTGATCTCAAGGAATACCAGGAAGACAAAAAACGAGAATACAAAGCCGCTCAAAAGGACGCCGACCTCCCGCGAATCCGTTCCGTCATCAACGAAGACTCCGTTGACGTCTTCGGAAACCAACAAGGCTACGCGATTCTCAATGACTTCAAACTCAAACATCGCCCCGTCTTCCAAAGCTACAATGCATACACGCCACTCCTGCTCGACCTGAACGAAGAGTTCTACCTCTCCGATCAGCGGCCACAATACGTCATGCTGAACTTGGATAGCTTTGACTATCGATTCCCTCCAAACGATGACTCCAAAGCCCTCGCGCTCATCCTTGCCAACTACCGTCCCCTTTTCGTCGAAGAAGAACACCTCCTCCTCGTACAAACTGACACACTCACCCAGTGGGAACCGGAACTGGTGGAGGAACGTGCCATTACCCTCGGAAGCCCCATCGATCTTACAGCCTACGTTGACCGGAACCTGTGGCTGGAGATTGAGGTGCACCCTTCCCTCAAAGGCCGACTCATCGGCTTTCTCTACCGCTCTCCCCACGTCTTCATCACGCTCGATGAAACCAACGTCCCATTGGACCACATCCAATACCTGCTCAGCCGTAAAGCAGCCTCCGCCGGATTCATCGCAAGCCCTCTCCTCCTCCACCGCGACGACGTGGCGCGTCTCTACCGTGGAGAACAACCCATCCGACCAAAACAGATCTCCGTCGATGTCGCGCCCGAACACCGTTCTCTTTACAAGACAACCGCAGAACTCCGAGTCTTCGAACTCCCATCACCGCTCGTGCCAGACAAGTGGTCCGGCCCCGACGCTGATACCGCCGTGCTCTCACCCCTCGGCCCCGATGGCGCAAACGCCGAAGTCAGGGCCCCCACCTCCCCCCAGCGCACCCAAATCGACAATAGGACCGCTCTCGTCGTTCCAGCGCCCGGCGAAGTCCGGCTGCCCATCCCCGACAAGGCTACCCGCCTCACCGGCTTCTTCGGCATCTCCAAGGGCGCTTATAAATGGAACCGGGAAAGTGACGGTGTCTCTTTCAAAATCGAACAACACGATGCAAACTCGACGCAAAAGGTCGTCCTTCTCGAAGAACACCTTGACCCACTCGAGAACTCGAGTGACCGGCTACCCGTGGACTTCGATATCCCATTGGCCAAGGCCGCCGAAGGCAAGACAATTGTCCTAACGACCCGCCCCGGCAAAAGTGGAAACGCGCAGTGGGACACCGGAGCATGGGGCGACCTGCGCTTCCAATGAATCCCCAGATTTCTCCGAGTTCGCAAGCAACAAGCACAGGCTCACGAGGGGCAACCAGGGAATTCGAGAAAAAACCAAAGGGCCATCAAGTGCGCGCGAAGGCAATCAGAACCTCATATATCCCCGAAAGCTAACTTGCAAGTATCACCTTGCTTATCGCCGCCTATGACACCAAGCTGTTCTACCGTCATGAAATCACTTCTCATATGTGCTGTCGCGGTGGGATCACTTTTGATCCCTACTATTGCTATCCCCGAAGAAAATGAGACCGATTCCAAGCAACTGGTGCAGGCACTCGCCGGCACGGAATGGTTCATGTATTGGCGCGACGGCGGAAAGAAGGGAGAACGCGTCATCCGTTTTACCGCCGAAGGCACCATGCGCTACCAAACCAAAACCCGGCGTTGGAAGGACGACCTCTTTGTCGAAGAAAAGACCTACAAAGTAATGGGCCCCCGCGAGATCCAGTTCGGCGCCGATCGCTACTTCATCGAGTTCGACGAAGACATGGAACGCTTCTCTGGAACAAGCTCCAAACACCAAGACCGCACCGTCCGTGGCTCACTTCTTGGTACCTGGAAAAATTCCATTGTTCCCTAGCATTACGACGTCAGACGGACTCGTCCGCGAGTTCAAGAGAGGCGCTCCAGCCCTTTCCCAGCAACTGAGATTCTTCGCCAATGACGCTTTGGTCCCACCGGGAATCGAACCCTAGATCGACAAGGCCCAATCTGGGTGATTTCTTGGACTTCGAAAGGTTCGATACACCTCAAGAAGCCGATAGACGACCGTGAAAATCGAAAGTTCCACCAAATCAAAAGGAATGAATAGAGGATTTTGCCTCACATTCGTTCCCAGCTAGAGCATACGGCACTCATTAACAATGAAGAGCGGCCGAAACTCCATCCCAAGCACCTGATCGGCCACCATTCGCTACAAGCACGCAGTCTCTTTCTCCAGGTCTTTCAGCCTCCTCGCTGATTGATTTCCAGCATCCCAAACTCTCGCTTCCAACGGTGAAAGGTTTGTTCGCTGATGTTATGCTCCTGGTCACATCGATGATTCCTCTGCCTTGGTGGGCCTTCCTTAGTATCCGTATCTTCTCTACTGCGCGGTGGTGTTTACCTTTCATTTATCTGGGTCCTTTTTAGCAGGCCCCAGACTCACGTTCAAATCGGTTCAGTTTTCATGAACCCCACCACCGGTTCTATATCCATTCTCGTTCAGAAACGATGCTACGGTGACGCGCGCCTCTTCGATCAACGGAGGTTCATAGTTCATTAAGACGCTTCGTTGGACCCGCGATCGGCATGATTTCCCATTCAGCAACAAGCGAGATGAGGAAATCTCCCAGCCTAGTAGTGATTTCCGCCGATTCTTAGATCATCGTCAGTCCAGAGTTCGCCGTCGGGACCACGGGAGTGGATTTCCATTTCGGTGGATGTGACCGCGTGGAATCGGTACGGGGAGCCCCAGCGATCGAGGAGTTCGCCATCGGATGAGAGCATGTCTTCGCCGGGGAAAAGGAAGACTACGTTGTGAGGGTTGTCTCCTTGGAGCTGTTTAACGATCTCCTGGTTAATGCCAACCGGATTTTCCCGGAATGCCAGTCGGTAATGGCTGAGAAGATGTTCAATCATGTTGAGATCGTCCTCGGGGTGTTCCTCCTGATTGAGGGTGCGGCAGGTCTTGAGCGAGGGGTGGTAGAGCACGATGCCGCTTTGAAGGCGAGTGAGACGTGGATCGGTGTTATCAGGAGCGGGTGTAAGGGGCTGATAAGGCTTGAGGAGCGGATCGGAGAGACTTGTTGTGATCGTAGAGTCGGAATTCGGAAAGGGGCCTGATGAGAGAATGGAGGGAATTTCTTCGGTAGACTTGGGGGACTCCGGCTCTCGGGACAGGACGAAGATCACGAAAGCGACGATCGCGACGATCGCGACGAGAAATAAGGCTGCTTTGAGGATACGATTCATCCATGATGCCTACAGGAAGGCTAGGTCAGGGGTGGTGAAGGGGTTTGGGAAGCGGTCAAGGTTGGGCAGGATGGTGGTCATTTCGGCAGAGCCCGGGGGGACTCCGAACCAGTTGGCAAGGATCGCAGTGAATTCGTCGACAGAAGTGGTGGGAATCCATCGTCCACGAGCGCCGCCAGGGATGTCGCTGGACCCGCCGAGAGCGAGTTCAGGAAAGGTGCCGTAGAGCTGACTGCCGTTGACTGCCCCTCCCATGATAATGGCGTGTGAGCCCCAGGCGTGGTCGGTGCCGGCGGTGTCTGGATTGTCGCTGTTGGGAGTCCACGTGCGGTTGAAGTCGGAACCGGTAAAGGAGGTCACCATGTCGTGACTGAAATTGACGTCAGCAGAGGCGAGTTGCTTGAGCGCTGAATTGAAAGCGCCCAGAGCGTTGTCGAGGTCAGTGAGAAGACCGGCCATGTCGAGGTTGATGTCCTGATGGAAGTCGAAGCTGCCATAATCGACGAAAAAAATCTGGCGAGTGTTCCCGAGACACTCACGTCCGGCGATGAGACGAAAGACGGCTTTGAGTTCATCGGCGACATTCGAGTTTGCGTTGAAGCTACTGAAGATACCGTCAACATCAAGGCCGAGTCCTGCTGCGGCGGAGGAGGCTTCGAGAATGAGCGCTTCATTCTCCCGGGCTCGGCGAACGACGGTAGAGTAGCCTTCTTCGAGGATGTGCTCCCGGCTGTATCCCATCATCTCTTCGAGGGCTTGAAGTCTGCGGCCGGGGCGATTATTACGGTAGTTGCCCTGTGGGTTGATCGCTTGTCCGTAAGGACTGTTATTGTTGCTGAATCCGGCAAGACTGATGGCTCCTGTCGAGGTAACGGAGACTTGGGGGACGCTGGGGCTGCCGCCAAGAATCTCAGCATTTCCAGCGGCGGAGATGAGCATGGAAACCTCGCTGTTGGGGTTCCAGGTATCGTTCAGTAATTCGGCGGCGCGGGCTCCCCATCCGCTGGTGACCGGCCCTTCAGCTACGGAAGCCATCCACTCAGTGGTTTGGTCCGAGTGTGAGTAGAGCTGCCGCGGGAGGATGACATTATTGTAGTTCGAGGCATTGGTGGGCTCGGCTAGAGTGCCGACGTTGGTCAGAAAGGTCGCATCGCCATCCCCAAAGACGTTGGCAAAATTGACAAGGGAAGGGTGGAGACCAAATCGTTCGTTGCCAGGAAGAGTCAGGGGAATGGTTTCGTTGGGTGCATTGACGCCGTTGTTGATGGCGATGGTGGCGCGATCGGCGGCATAGCCTGCGGCCTGGGTGTTGGTGTTTGAGGCGTCGAGATGGATGGGAATGAGGACATTGTTCATGTCGCAGCCACCACGAAGGAAAACGCAGACGAGAGCCTTGTAGTTGGTGCCGACAGAACCGCCTCCGTTGGTCGAGGCGGCGGCGGAGTTGACGAGTTGAAGCTGGCTGAGGGTGTTGATGATCGGAGCGATGCCCATCATTCCGCAGGAACCTTTGGCGAGGAAACTGCGACGGGAAAGATTGTAGCTTTGGTCATTCATGAGGGTGGAAAGGTCCGCAGCACTACTTGCGAATTTGAAATTCCGGGGATGCGAGGATGAGGAAGAGGGCGTCATTCAGCCGGTCGCCACGATCACTGTTGTCATTGTTCCCGTCATACATGTTGTCGGAACCGTAGCTGAGGGTGTGGACGAGAACTTCGCGAGGGTTACGGAACTCATTGTTGGCGCCGTCATCGCTCGGGTCGATCGGGTAGCGCTGGGCGAAGATCCCGTCGCAGAGACGCCGGTCGAGGGCATCGACCATTGACAGGTTGGCGATGAATTCAGAAGTGAATCCATTCGCGGACGCGGGTTCGGTCGATGGGTAAAGCTCGTTGGCGAGGGCGATGGCATTGATGCGAATGTTGTTGTGATCCACCGTGGTGCTGTCGCCATTAAAGGCGATCAGTTGGCCAACGGCGGTCCGAGCAAGCGGTTCGGCATCGATGCCTTCGTCAGTGAGAAGGGGGAACGTGTAGTTAATGTTCATCGTGACCCCCGGTTCAGTGGCGAGCTGCATTTCGGGAGCGACAAGGGCGGCGTTCGAGATCGCGCCGGTGGGAGAAAAATCGGGGAGATAGAAATTGAAGACGCTCGACTGCCTGAATGGGGTCATGCGAAGGCTGCGGCCGTCGACAATCTCCGAGGAGTTTCTAAAAAGAAAGCGGCTGTTGAGACGTTGGGTGGCGAGTTGTGCGACTGGGTAGCCGTAGCTACTGAGATAAAGATCAGGGTTGGAATAGTCTCCAGGAGCCGTGTCGTAGGGTGGAAGGCCGCCCGTGGGTTCATTAGGGACGAGGCTGTGGGCACCAAGGTTTCTCAGAACCTGGATGATACCTTCCAATGGCGATTTCTTGAGGCCGAAGCTGTCGGTCGCGTTGAGTTGCCGGGCTTCGGAGTCGAGAAGGATCGCTTTTACGGTGAGACCGAGGTCTCCCTCGCTGTTCTTGAAGACGGAGGCGACCCGGTGGAGATATTCGCGGGAAGGGTTGGACGTGGTGAACCGCTGGATGAGGCGACGGCAGATGAAGGCGGGAACGCTGCCGTGGCTGTTCACCATGTCATAGTCCGGCAGACCGTCGCCCGGCTTTCCGGCGAGCCAGTCCATGGCGTCTTCGATGTCGGCAATCCCTTGTTGTCTTGGGGAAAGATGGGTGTTGTCGATGGTTGTGCCGGCAAAGGTCTTGACCGACGTGTCGTGAAAGGCACCGAACATATCCATGGGATAATCGAAACGGTTGCGGTGGAAGCCGTTGTTGCCAAGAACGTTGGCGTCGAAGTCGTTGTTTCTCGGGATGGATGCATAGGGCACTCCGCCCATCGAGTCGTCGGGGTCGTTGTCGACGCTGAAACTCTGACCGGTCAGGACTTTGGCAAACTCCTGAATGTCGATGTTGTCATAGGTGTTCCGCGGAAGGCCATTGGAGTCGAGACGGATGGTGCCATCTTCCCAGAGGTCAAAGAGACCGATCGAGAAGAGTTGCATGTTCTCGCGAGCGAGGTTCTCGTCGGGCGAGATGTCGTCGATCGTATCGCCATCGAGATCGATTCCTTTCTGATTTTTGAAACTGGAAAGGTAGTATCCCATGATGGGGCTCCAATTGACGAAACCGAGAATGTCGCGGTAGTAGCTGAAAGCGTAGTGATTGAGCATGTCCTGGTAATTCGAGGTGCCATGGATGTGAGTGCGGATACGAGCTGGTTCATCGCTTGCGACCACGATTTGCTGGAGAGCGTATCCCGTTTTGTGGCGCAGTTGATCCTTGCTATTGATCATCATCTGCCAGAAGGCATGGCGTCGATTGTCCTCACTTGGCGGACGTCTGACGCCGTTGGTGTTCGCTTGCTGCATGTGAGTACGATTGATCGGATAGACCCCGTCGAGATACCAGTGTTCAGGATTCGAAGCGCTGCGATCGACGGACGGCCATGAATCGGGAATGAGGGGAGTACTTGCTAGTGAGTTGGTCGGGTTCTGAACAGGGTCAAAGTATCCGTGGATTTTGAGCATCTGATAACCTTGCGCCAGGGTGTATTCGAGAAAGTAGGACTGAGGCGTTTGAAGGGGATCCATTTGCTCATCGAGCCAAGCTTCGAAAGCGGTAGCGCGATGATAATCCGGGTCGGAGATGCGGGCATTTTCGATGATTGTGATGAGTGCTTCGACATCTTCCTCGATTGCCCCAAAGGTCGCCTGGTTAAGGAAGCGTCGGACTTCCAATTCAAGGTCGTTACCTGTTAGTGATTCATATCCAGATTCGCCGGGATTGATATCCGGATCAGGAGTGCCGGGAGGAGTGGTGGAACCGGTGAAGACTTCGTAAAAGGCCCAAATTTCGCCGCCCGGATTGTCGGAGGTGTGAACGTTGAGGTACAATGGAGTCTCGCCATTCTGAGCAAAAATTGAGTCGATCAGCATTTGCTTTGAACTCGACTGGGTGAGGTCCCAAAGATAGTCACTTAAAGGACCGTGAAGCGGTGAACTCCCAGCATCTCCCGGAGTTTCGGTGATCGGGTAGACCACGGCTCCGGGGGCTGGCCCGGCTTGCGCCTTGTGAACATGGGAATTGGTTTGAGCAGACGTTAAGTTGGAGAAAGTGCTCGTGATGAGGGCTTGGCGGCGGGTTCCATTGACCCGGAGAGCGGAGTAACCGGTTCCGTTGGTGTCTGTGGCCGCGTTCCCGTCTTTGGTGAACCCACCAATAAGAAGAACGTCGTTGTCGGGATGATCAGGCGCGTCGAAGCACTGGATGGAGGCGCCGTTAAGGGTGGGAGAGATCTGGTATTCGCCACTTTCGGAGGGAGCGATGGCGATGTTGAGGGTTTCGGGATATTCATAGAGAGCATCGGGAACGGCAACAACCCGGAGGACCTTTGTGGTTTCACCGAAGGCGAAG
This sequence comes from Verrucomicrobiota bacterium, assembly GCA_039182965.1. Taxonomy (GTDB): domain Bacteria; phylum Verrucomicrobiota; class Verrucomicrobiia; order Verrucomicrobiales; family DEV007; genus JBCDBW01. Next base: position 65,200 of record JBCDBW010000005.1, on the reverse strand, counting down.
TCGATGAAATCAGAGATCGTGTTTCCGTCTTTATCGTAAATTACATAGTCACTCGGCTCGGCTTTTTCATCGCCTGCAGAGCCGACAAGAATGCAACAGGTGCCGTCGCAGATCGTCGCGGTGTCGCCGGTCTTTTCGAGTGGAACGTTGCAAAGTTGAATGGTGACGGCAGTGAGGGCACCGGTGCGGGTAATGGTAATCTCGCCGTCATCGGGCCCAACGTTGGGCGCGTTGGATTCGAAAGCAGTCGTATCAGAGGCGGCGAGGGACACAGTGGTGACCCCCGAATTACCCTCTTGGATGAGGGTTTGGATGGCGTCGAAGTCGTTGGTGGCACCAATGGTTTCGCTGTCGAAGAAGAAGGTGGGCTGCTCGGTGGCGAGGAGTTGCTCCTCCCAGTCGAATAGTCCATCGCCGTCCTGATCGTAGCTGGTGATCTTGAGGCGGTAGAAGTTTCTGTTGGAATGCGGCGCGTAGGGTGGGATCGCGTTGTCGGTGAGGTCAAGTGGAACGAGGGCGTCCTGGCCAATAATCGTTGGACCGTTGAATGCGTCGCCATCCCAAGCGAGCTGGCAGTGGTCGTAGGGATCCGGGGCGAGATAGCGGATCTCAAGATAGTAAGACTGGCCTTCGTTCAAAACAATGGGCGAGGAGCTTTGATTCGGGTGTCGATCGAAGACCGAAGACGCAATGCCACTCTGGCTTGGCAGCACTTCGCAGATGAGGCTGATGTTGGAGGGGCTGTCGCCTGAGCTTAGAAATACCTGAGCGGTGCTTCCGCTGGAGATGTAGAATGTGTAGGCGCCGGTCTGTGGCGGGGTGATGAGGGTGCGAAGACGCGCACCGTAGCCTCCAGCAGCGAGCCGCGGAATTTGGAGCATGGAGAGGGTGGATACCCCGTCGGGAGAGGCTGAAAACGAGGGGAGATCGGTGAGAGCACCGAGATCAGTCCCCGTGATGTTGGCCCAGTGTTCATGAAAAATGGCCCCGGTGGTAGAGGGAGTCTGGTCGGTAACAAGGGTGAAGGATTTGATGCCGCCATTGTGAGAAAACTCGGGGGTGATCGGAGTGAATGTGGCCAGATCGCTGGAGTGAGCAAGGGAGTAAGAGCGTCCGGGATTGGTCCTGAAATCCAACTGAAGCGAAAACACGTCCGAATCAAGGAACTCCAGCGCGAGGCCCGGATGGTCTTCGAGGTTAAAAGGGTCGGTGCCCGCTGTAGACTCCGTGGAGTTTAGATAGCCATCGCCGTCCGTGTCGTCACTGGGAAGAAGGGCTTCGGCCCCGTATTGCTGCTGCCAGAGGTCGCACAGACCGTCGCTGTTGAGGTCGACTGCTGAGGCGCTGGATGTCAACCCAAGGAGAAGGGCGAGCTGGATTCGGCGGGCTTTAGAAAGGAGTACGGAAAGCGGCAGCATGGAAGCAAAAATTTGGGGGCGTCATGAGGGTATTGACGATTCCGGCCGGATTCTAAACCCCGAGCGAAAAAAATTTCCTGCTATCGAAGCTCCTCAAAGAAGACACGGTTGCAGAAAGAGTTGCACCCCCACCAACCCCGGCCCAGAAAGGGCTGGAAAACAGGCTTGAAAAAGGGAATTCCTACCAATAAGCGCGAATCCGTGCCTTCAACCTTCCGGTGGCGGCGGCAGCTTGCAGGATCTGGGCATCACCGAGACCATTGGAAAGGGTCCCGAGCACGACCCCACCGCCGGTCGCGAGCCCTGGGTCCGAGTACTTGTCACGCAATTCAACGAGGCCTCCGCCGGCCCGAAATCCTCCATCACTGGGTTGACCTGGATGACAGTGATGAAGACCGCCATATTCTTCATTCTCCCGCTAAGATTGCCATCCTTGTCCCGTGTCCACTCCCCTCCCGGCGGGTCCTCGATGTCCGCCGGATTCTCTGCCACCTGGAAGGCGTTGTAGGTCGAGAAACCCAAATGATCCGAAGAGTTCAGAATAAGAAATTGGGTGTTCTCTCGATACCGCATCGAGTTCCTTGAACGTCAATCCGTCCCGTCCCTCTTGCACAGAAGGGTCTCAGGGGAAATCGGGGGGCAGTCATCAAATTCTGACATGATTCTGAGGGGATACAACACAGCCTAGCTATCGTACAGAGTAACCGACATCTAGGCGCAGCCTAGGTGTTGGTTATCTCGACTGGTTCTCCCCTTGTTTTCATAAGTCGGTGCGTATCGGTCTCATCGCAAACCTCCAACCCAAGTCTTCTATAGAGTCCGATTGCTGGATTTACTTTCAGTACCTGTAAACGCACCACTTTTTCTTTTGCGATGAGGTTCCTGACTATCCTGGAGCCCAACCCTAGTCTTTGAAACTGCATAAGTAGATAAATCTCCTTTAGTTCTATTTCTTTCCTTTCCTCTTTGATGACTAAGTACCCAGCATCATCTCCAGCGATGATGATTATCTCGATTTCATCTGGATCGAAATCCTTCTGATGAAATTCTCTCTGAAACGATTCTTCCCAACCTCAGGTTTGTTCGATGTAGTTCTTTAACGCATCAACCTTCACTAGATAAATTCAGAGTCTTTTGGACTCGCAGGGCGGAGATTCATTTTCGTGGAGAACAAAGAAACTCAATCCAAACAACTCATCCGACAGACTTCCATTCCGTCAAAGATCCAAAAACAAGGACACCCGTAAAACCATTACACCCACTAGGAATCGAACCTAGATCTACGGTTCCGGAAACCGTTGTTCTATCCGTTGAACTATGGGTGCCCGTGGATTGACCAGCTCAAAAAGTGCCCCTTTACACCCCACCCCGCAAGCAATATCGTTCCCGGCCTCCTACCTCCGCCACCCTCGGATCCCTAACTGCGAAAAGCCCAGAGTGAAACTCGTCATCAAATTCGGCTCCGGCATCCTGACCAACAAAGAAGGAACCGCTCCCAATCCCGCCCAGTTCACCAAACTGGTCGATGCCGTCTCCGTCCTCAAAAATGACGGTCACCAGCCCATCGTCGTTTCCAGCGGTGCTGTCGGCGCCGGTCTCATGGCCTTCGGCATGAAGGATCGTCCCATCGAAACCGCCCAACTTCAAGCTTGTGCTGCTGTGGGACAAACTCGCCTGATGCACCTCTATGAAACGAGATTCCGCGATCACGAACTCACTGTTGCCCAACTCCTTCTCACTAACGAAGACTTCAAACACAACGCCCGACGCCAAAACGTTGCCAATACCCTCTCCGCCCTTCTCGATCGCGACAACGTCATTCCCATCATCAATGAAAACGATTCCGTGGCCGTCGATGAACTCAAAGTCGGCGACAATGACGTCCTCTCGGCGCACGTCGCTATTCTCGCTGAAGCCAGCCGGCTCGTGATCCTCACCAGTGTCGATGGACTCATCAAGCCCGGCACAAAAAATGAAATCGTAAGCCATGTCGATTCTGTCGATAAGGTCCTGCATTTCGCAGACAGCACGGTAGGAAAACACTCCACCGGCGGAATGGCCTCAAAACTCAAAGCAGTCAAAATCGCTGTTGAAGCCGGGATCGAAACCCTCATCGCGAACGGTCACAACGCCGCACAACTGCCCGAACTCGTCAATGGAAATGGTCACGGTACCCGCTTCTTAAGTTCCTCCCACTGAGTCGCTGCCTGTTTTCCCTAACCCCGGATCGAACAACTTTCCAACACGATGGATATCCAAACAGAAATCGAAAAAATGGGCCGTCAAGCCCGGTCCGCAGCCCTTGCCCTGAACAAACTCTCGACCGAGCAAAAAAATGCGATCCTCGAATCCATGGCCAATGAACTCCTCGCCCGTGAGTCAGAGATCATCGCCGCCAACGATAGGGACATCGCCACCGCGCACGAAACCCAACTCACTCCTGCGATGATAGACCGGCTTCGGCTTGATCCGGTGCGTCTCGCTGCAATCGCCGATGGCATTCGCCAAGTCGCCACTCTTCCCGATCCGGTGGGCGAAACCCTCGCCGACTGGACACGCCCCAATGGCCTCCATATTCAAAAGGTTCGCGTCCCCATTGGTGTCATTGGCATTATCTTCGAGTCCCGCCCCAACGTTACCTCAGACGCCGCGGTCCTTTGCTTCAAAACCGGCAACGCAACAATCCTTCGTGGAGGCAAAGAGGCCATTAGCTCTAATATCGCCATCGCGAACGCTCTCATCGAGGGTGGGAAAAAGCAGGGCCTCCCCGACCACGCCATCCAACTAATTCCATTTACCGAACGGGAATCGGTCCGCGCGATGGCCGAAATGGAGCAATACCTTGATCTCATCATCCCCCGCGGAGGCAAGGGCCTCATCGAGACGGTCGTCTCGCTCGCCCGCATGCCCGTCATCAAACACTATGACGGCGTCTGCCACGTCTATGTCGACAAAGAGGCTGACCTGGCCATCGCCAAAAACATTGTCTACGACGCAAAAACCCAAAAACCTTCCGTTTGCAACGCCCTCGAAACGCTCCTCGTCCACGAAGAGGTCGCCGAGACATTTCTCGGTGACACCGCCCCCGTCCTCCTGAACGCCGGCGTGGAATTGCGCGCCGACGATCGCGCCGCCAAACGGATCGGCTCTGACAACGTCACCCCCGCGACCGAGGAAGACTGGATCACCGAATACCTTGAACTCATCCTCGCGGTAAAAGTCGTCTCCTCCATTGACGAAGCCATCGACCACATCAATACCCACGGCTCCCGACACACGGAAACCATCGTCACCAACAATGACGATACTGCCACCCGCTTCCTCAACGAAATAGACTCCGCTTGCATCTTCCACAACGCCTCCACTCGCTTCTCCGACGGAGAAGAGTTCGGTTTCGGCGCCGAAATCGGTATCTCCACCGACAAACTCCACGCCCGCGGTCCGATGGCTCTCCCCGAACTCACTTCCTACAAATACCTCATCCACGGTACCGGACAGATCAAAGGCCAGGCCCTCGTCTGACAGAAGGCGGCCTTCGACCGCTCACCTCGAACGGCAACAGCATCCAACGCTTTCGGTTCATCTCCCGAAATGATACAGAGCTGAGAGCGCAACACTGACTCGCCCGCTGCACAACAGAAACCTACTTGATAAAGCGAATCGTCATGGGATAGCGATAGGCTTCCCCGTTGCTCGCTTTGATGGCGGCCACAATGATAAAAACAACGTGCAGGATAAATAAAATCGCAAATGCCGGCACCCCAATGATCAGGAAAATGATCGTCGCACAGAGGATTCCCGCGATCACATAGTAGATGAAAAACGAAATATTGAAGTTCACCGCTTCTTTTCCCTGATCATCCACAAATGGCATCGTGTCTCTCTTGAGCACCCAAAGGATCAGTGGTCCCACAATTGTACCGATGACAGTGAAATAACCTGAAAACGCCAGCAAGTGGGTCAACATAGCCATCGTTTTTTCTTCACTACTAGGCCCATCCGCCGCCGCGGTAGCCGACACCTCACCTTGCGACTCCGGCACTGCGGGCTTTTCATTCGATTCTTCCTCATTCATTCTCAACCTCCTACCAAATTCCCGGCACACCCGTCAAAACCATTCATCCGCATCCCCTCCACGCCGCTTGCTGATCGCTGCCCCTACTTTAGCATCCGCAATTGATCGGGTATCCAGGGATAACGGAATTTTCTTCCTTGGTTCGCCTGCGTCGCCGCATACAGCGCAAGCCCGACGTCTCCTAACAATAATACCTTCATCAAATACGGACCAATGACCGGAACAATCCAGAGAATCAGACCCAACACGGCAAGAATCACCTGGAAATTCACCGCTTCCTTGCCCTGATCATCAACAAACCAATGATCATCTCGTTTGAACAGCCAAATCAATAGCGGGCCAAGCAAACACACGACCGGCTGACTCGATCCAGCCTTCAACAACACCAAACCCAGGATAGCCGACAAATGAATCAAGGTCGCCCACAGCCTTGCATCGCCGGTTATTTCCTCGCCCTCACTTTCCCTTCCTTTTTCTCTTTCGTCCAAACCGTCCTCCCCGTCGCCATCAATATCGCCGGGAACCCCCTCTCCCCCGTCCTCGTCTTCTCTTCGCTCCTCTTTCGACTCGTCCCCTTCGATGCCCTCCACCTGCAGATTGGGGGCAGGAATCTCATCGCGACACCCCCCGCCCGATTCTCTCTCCTCTCCTGGATGTTCGGTCTTGTCGCTCACTCCCAAACGTTACCAACACCCCACCGGAGAAACCAACTCAAATCAACGTCCATGGTGGAGCTTGCGCACCTGTTGCCTTTCTCGGGCGCCAAAACCTCAGACCGCCGCCCCGAGCCGAATCGTCACCTCAAACCCCCCTTCTTTACGATTCCGCGCCTCAACGGTGCCGCGACATGCTTCGACACAACTCTTTACGATCGCCAAGCCCAAGCCAACCCCTCCTACTTCTCGGACGCGAGCCAAGTCTGGGCGGAAAAAAGGCTCAAAGACCTGGCTCAAGGCTTCCTCCGGCACCCCCGGACCGCAATCGGAAACCGATATTGCACAACGCTCACCGTCCCGACGACTCGCCACCGTGATCGGCCCTGCTGAGCTGGCGTGCTTCACCGCATTCCTCACCAAGTTCGCAAGAGAGCGCTCCAAAAGCTTCTCGTCCGCCAAGACCGCCGCCCCCTCATCCACTTCTCGCTTCACCTCGACCTCGCCGGCCGCTTCTCTCTCGACCACACCCTCAATCACATCGCGCAATTTTACTGGCTCTAACAAAACCTTCCTCTCCTCCAGCGAAGCCTTTGAAAAAGACAACAGCTCCTGAACCATATCCGACATATGCTCCAAATCCTCCTCGATATCGCGGACATACTCCGCTTGCTCGTCCGTCGCTTTGCGCTGCACAACGGCCAACGCCATCTGCATTCGCGCGATCGGCGAACACAACTCATGCGCAATGTCGCCAAGAAAACGCTTCTGACCCGTCACATACCCCTTTAATCGATCCGCCATCCCGTCTACCGCTTCCCCCAGGACACCGAATTCGTCCCGCCGCCTGATCTCTGTCCGCACATCAAAATCGCCACGAGCAATCCGATCCGTCGCCGATGTCAATTTCCGCACCGCCCCCGTCATCCCACGGACCATCGGCAACCACACCAAAGTACACAGGAAAACCACCACCGCCGCCGTCACCAATAACGGTTTGATGTTCAAAAACAGTCCTCCCTTCAAAAGCGAATCCGACTGAATCACCACGATCCCCGTCCGCGGAGGCTGCGCCTGAATCGGCCGAAAGGTCGTCCTTACACCGGCCCAATAAGCCGTTGGATTGGATGTCCACTCCAAGAAAAGGGCATCGGCGGGCCGCGGCTCCTCTCCCGACCCCGTAACCGCCAAAAGCGGCCGCCTCCCACGTGGTGGCGGCCCGGGACGAGGATTGCCCTTTACGCGTATCACTTCCAACAATTCCTTGGGAAATGAACTAGCGGACACCCCAATCGGCCTTCCATCCTCTCGGAAAAGATAGAAAGTGACTCCATAGACTTCCGTATATCGCTCCAACACCTCACTTGCTCCCGCTTGCCCCGCTTCACGCATGTCATACCCAATCAGGTCACCGACCGTCTCCAGCCGCTCACCCACACGCCCAGCCAAAAGTGTGTCAGGCCCCATTCGCCACTGAACGGCCAAAAACACTCCAAACGCCGCACACAAAACGACTAGGTTCAGAAAGAACCAGAGCAGTATCTTCGCATACAATGGCATCGTGACTTTCATGAAGTCGCATCCAACATCATGTATCCCGCTGCCCGTACCGTCTTGATGTATCGCGGCATTCTCGCATCGTCACCTAGCTTTTTGCGTAAGGAAGACACGTGCACGTCAATGGAACGATCGATCCCGTCATAGTCTCGGTCCGCCACATCCGCAATCAATTGCTCCCGAGACTTTACCCGCCCCTTCGCGCGCACCAGAGCCTCTAGCAGATCATACTCCACCGGCGTCAAAACCAACACCTCCCCATCAAGCATCACCTCTCGCGACGCCGTCCGAACCAGCAATCCACCGACCTCCAGCTCAGGCGCCACCTCATCCACAACACCACTCGTCTGCCGCCGTGCCGCTCGCCGCGTCACCGCCCGTAACCGCGCCAACAGTTCGCGCGTCGAAAACGTCTTCGGCAAATAATCATCCGCCCCAATCTCTAACCCCACAATCCGATCCGCCTCATCCCCACGAGCCGTCAACATCAACACGGGAACATCCGAGTGATGCCGAATTCCTTTTAATACTTCAAACCCATTCATGCCCGGTAACATCACATCCAAAATCACCGCATCATACTCCCCAACCACCACGGCATCGACACCCTCGGGCCCCGTGTGGACAAACGAAACACCATATCCGAGCGGTTCAAGATAGTCGCCTAGCAACCGACAAAGCTTCCGGTCGTCGTCGATCACTAACAGTTTAATCGTTTCGCTCTCGCTCATCTCCTCAGCTCTGCTGCTCCCCTACTGTAACGGGTTTTCCAGGCTTCTTCGCTCATTCCATCGGTTTTCACCCCTTTTTTACAATCCCTTAACACTTTTTCCCTTCGCCGTTTACATCGCCTTAACACAGGGATGGTTTACTCAATTGAGTCACTTCTATCGAATCAGCCCAGACTACAAGAACCCAATCCATTGAGTCCAAATAACCTCCCCTCAAAATTAATGAACCCTCATATCGTCATGACCGGCTTGGGCCTTGTAGTCCTCGCATCCACTATTCCCGCAAACGCCAATCCACGGCTCAACTCGTGGTATACCGCCAAATCTGGTCAATATGCCCGCATTTACCCGATGCCCGCAGACGAAGCCAACGGCATGTCGGTGACCACTTGGAATCGCGGCGCCGGCGTTCAGGCAATGCCTACCTACGCCGGCGTCCATGAAATCACCCACACGAATAATTGGGTCTACATCCGCACAACCGGCCTCGCCAGTCACGTCATGGGACCGTGGCAAAACGGTAACTTTGGTAACTTTCCCGCCAATCAGGCAGCGGGATATCGCTTCCCTCTGGTTCCTCCTCCGCTCCCCGCTACCCGCACCCTTACCGGTTTGGGAGCCATCGGCTATTTCGTAGACGGCGTGGCTATGTTTGATAGTCGTGACGCTTTCTCTCACGACCATTCAACTGGTCAAGACGAAACACCCAGGACAGCCCAAGATCCTAACATTGAGGGTGACGACATTTGGAATCGCGATGCCTACGTCAACGAAGCTCCCACTTTCGACGCCGCAAACGCTCACCAAGCTAACTCCCAATATCATTACCACGCAAATCCCCCCGCCCTGCGACACCTGCTGGGCGATAGCGTTACCTATGACGATACCACGAATACGTATACCGAATCCTTCAACGGGAACCATTCGCCCATTCTCGGTTGGGCTCGCGACGGTTACCCGGTCTATGGCCCCTACGGCTACGACGATCCCAATGATCCGACCAGCCCCGTTACTCGCATGCTGAGCGGCTTCCAGCCACGCGATGGAACCAATGGATCCACGGACATCACCACTCTTGGACGCACCACCTACCCAGCGTGGGCCACTCGTACCTACACTCATACCTTCCAAGCAGGCCCTGCCGTCAACGCCGCCCACCCACTCGGCCACTACATGGAAGACAACACTTATAAAGGAGACCTCGGCCTATCCCAGGGGACGGTCGTGACCGGCACAGACGATTTTCATTTGGACGAGTTCAATGGTCGCATGTGCGTCACCCCGGAGTTCCCGGACGGAACATACGCCTACTTCACTTGTATTAGTCCCACCGGTGACCCCGTCTTCCCGTATAACATCGGACGCCGCTTCTACGGCGATCCCGTCGGTGGACCCGCTGGCCAAATCCCAGCGAATGATGATCCCGATCCTGCTACCACCATCTTTGAAGGGGGTCCGGAACGAACGGCATCCATGCAAAGCCTCTCCGTGGACGAAGAGAATGGCGACGTCATCGTGGTCTGGGACGGTGTCGAACGCGCCACCTACGAAGTGCTCGGCTCCTCCGATATGCAATCGTGGAGCGTTCTCGACCCGACAGTGACGGCCGGAGGGATCACACCGGGATTCGCCCATTCAGGCCAGATCAACAACCAATCCCGCTACTTCTACAAAGTGAACAAAACGGCTATTGCACCCTTCGACGATGCCGGTTTCGTATACGACTCCTTCTACGTCGACGGCCCCCAAAATCAAAACATCACGACCGGCGAGGGCATACAAACTCTGGTAATTCACCTCAATCCCGCCGACGCCGCGAATATTCCCGGCACTCTCGGGACCAATCCCTCTTCTGTTCTTGTCGGAGGCCAGGCGGCCTCTTTTGTCGAGCGCCTGTCCCGCTTCGTCCTGGTAGCAAAGATCGATCCCGATACCGCCGGTCTCACCGATGGCGACTACAACATCACGGTCGACTTCGGCACCGGGCCCACAACCGCCCAGAACCTCGCCATCGTCGGCTCTGCTCCCAAAAATATCCTCTTCATGATCGTTGACGATTGGGGTGTCGACTCAAGCCCCATAGACAATCCAACCGGCAATGTTGCGGTCATGCCTCACCTTGAGGATCTCGCCGCCAATGGCTTGAGATTTACGAGGGCTTTTGTCACGCCGGTCTGTTCCCCCACACGCTCATGCATCATGACAGGTCGTCACGCGCATCAGACCGGCGTTTACGTCCCCGGAAATGCGGGCGCGTTCTCCAATCCCAACAACGAATTCACCCTCCCCGAAGCCGTCACCGCCTCCGGCGCCCCATACGCCATGGCCTCCACAGGGAAATGGCACCTCGGCGGCAACAACAACGGTTACAGCGCGCGAGGCGGTTGGCCCGAATTCTATGGCATCACCGGGGGAGGCGTGAACCCCGCCTACGACAACTGGACCAAAAATACAAACGGCGCCAGCGCCGTCACCACCACCTATTCAACTCTCGATCAAGTCAAAGAAGCCCGAGATTTCATCCAACGCTCAGAAACCTCAGGCGATCCTTGGCTGTGCTGGGTCGCCTTCAACGCTCCCCACACGCCCTTCCATGATCCCGCTACCGTTTCAGTCGCACCCGGCGACCCCTCCCTTATCCCCCCCGGCGGCTACTCCGTCGGAACGGCAAACGATACCGAACTTTACATCCGCATGTTGGAGACTCTCGATCACCTCATCGGTTGGCTCTTCGACGAAGTCAACGCGATCGATTCGGACATCCTGTCGAACACAAACATCATCCTCATTGGCGATAACGGCACGCCCAACGGAGTCGTCCAAGCACCATTCGGCAACGGCAATTCAAAAGGGGATCTCTACAATGGCGGAACCAACGTGCCACTCGTAGTGCAGGGGCCCGCCGTCGCACCTAACCTCGTCGGAACAACGACCAACAAACTCGTCCACGCCGTCGACTTCTACACCACCCTGATGGAACTCGCTGGTATCGACCCCACCTCGGTGCCCGGAATTCCCACCACGGCTCTCGCCCAATCCACAAGCATCGTTCCCATCCTCAAGAACACCGATACCGCTGATCGTTGCATCATTACCGAAGGTGGCGAAGGCGCCGCGCGGGGCCGCGCCATCATTCTCGACGACTATCCCGACTACAAGATGATCATTTTTGGTGATCCTGAGACCACTCTCGACTCACCACGTGTTGAATTCTACAACATCACGAGCGATTTTAATGAGCAATCCCCTCTCTACGACGGTCCGGTCGTCGCCGACCCTTCCCCGACTCTCTCCGGATCCGCACGCGACGCTTTTATCGCCTGCTACGACAAAGATCAAGCGATGGGAGGCGGCTTCAGTGATCCTGCTTCCGGAGGAGACACTCTCTACATCGAAGTAAATGACCCTCCCGGTCAACCAAATGTCCCCCAACTGCAGAATGGACTGGGCAACGACATTAATCCGAGCTCCATCGTCGTCGATGGCTCTCCCGCAACTTTCATCGCTCGCGTGAACTCGGGAACAGATCTTTCCGACGAGGCAGATGACGCTGCCGATCGCTTCTGGATCAAGTGCATCGTTCCCAGCGCACCCCCTTACAACGATGCCACGATCACCTTTACCGTCCAAGGCAACGATCGCGTTTTCAACGAAAACGATCCCATTCTTGTTAAACCTTGAATCGCAAGACGAATCGTCCTCACACAACACCATTCAAAAAATTGCGATTTCCAATCATTGCTTTCTTCCTCCTCGCGGCCGCACTTGTCGCTCCCTCTGCGCCAGGTGCGGCCCTATCTTCTTCCCCCACCTCTCTCACTCTGGAGATTCGTCACCTTTGGAATGGTCAAGTCGTCTCTCTACCCCAAACCAGCCTTCCTCTCCCTGACGGTCAACAGATCGATCTCACACGCCTCGCCTATCTCATTTCCAACCCCGTCTTTGGCAAACTCAATGCCGATGGTGTCCCCCAATGGCTCCGCCGAGACAAATGGCAAGCCTACGTCGATGCCACCGATGGCTTAGCCAGGATCTCAGTCGACGGCCTCCCACGAGAAAAGTACGCCGCCCTCCAGTTCCAGGTCGGGCTCGATGAAGAAACCAATGCCAGCGACCCCAATCAATACGGCGCTGGCCACCCTCTGAATCCGGCCAACAACCTCCATTGGTCCTGGCAGGGCGGCTACATTTTCCTCGCCGCCGAAGGCCGCTTACACCGGTCCTCCGGCCCCCCTGCGATCGGCTTTTCGTATCACCTCGGCAATGGTCACAACCTCATGAACGTGAGTCTCCCACTCGAAATCGACCTCACAAAGATTGATCACGCCACGGTCATCCTCGATTTTCACATAGACCGAATCTTCAACGGCAGACACCCCGTCGACATCCTCGCGCAAACTTCCTCCCACGGTCGCCAGGGCGATCCCCACGCAGAGCGGCTCTCGGAAAATATCGAGCGCGCCTTTCAGGTGCGACAAACCCGCTACCGCGCAGCCCCTCGAAAAACCAAACCCCGTCCTCCCGCCCTGTCCTCAAAAGAACAATTCGTGGGCACCCCTCGCCCGTTCGTCATCCCCAAAGGCTTTCCGATCCCGGCCCTTCCTACCGACTACCCACTCACCGAGGAACGAGTGGCTCTTGGTAAGGCACTCTTTAATGACCCGCTCCTCTCTCGAGATGGTTCGGTCTCTTGCTCTAGCTGCCACCAACCGAATCATGGGCTCACCGACGGCCTTCAGTTCAGCGTCGGAGTCGACGGAAAAGAAGGCACCCGAAACTCAATGCCTCTCGCCAATCTTGCTTGGAAATCATCCTTCTTCTGGGACGGGCGTTCCCCTTCCCTGCGCGAACAAGCGCTCGTCCCCATCGAAGATCCCGTCGAAATGCACGATTCCCTCGACAACGTTACAAAAAAAATCGCCAAATCCAAAAGCTACCCTGTGCTCTTCGCCAAAGCCTTCGGCGATGAGAACATTACCGCCGAGCGTCTCGGTATCGCGATCGAACAATTCCTCCTCACCCTCACTTCCTTCGACTCCAAGTTTGATCGTGCCATGCGCGGCGAGGGCAAGTTGACCGAAGAAGAGACGCGCGGCTTCGAGCTCTTCTTCACTGAATACGAACCCCGTCGCCAGCTCTATGGCGCCGATTGTTTCCATTGCCACGGCGGTGCTTTTTTTACCGACCACGGCTTCCACAACAACGGGCTCGCTCTCGCGGAAGACTTCGGTCTGGAGAAGGTCACCGGGGTCGAGATCGACCGGGGGAAGTTCTCTACTCCCACGCTCCGAAATGTCGCCCTCACCGCCCCCTATATGCATGATGGCCGCTTCGAAACTCTCGAAGAGGTCCTCGACCATTACACCGACGGGATCAAGGATTCACCTACTCTCGCTCCAAACCTCGCAAAACATCCGGGAAGCGGTGGAATTCCGCTATCCGAAGAAGATAAGGCGGCCATCGTCGCCTTTCTGAAAACCCTCTCGGACGAACAGTTCACCCAAACCGCCGCCACTCCTTAACCCGGCGGGTGCACCTCAAATATTCCTCTTTCCCAAAAAAAAGGAGGGTCACATGAGGAGCTTGAAAATCCTTACTCCTACCCCTTGAAGCCCCGTGGACTTCCTCAACAAAATCAGCCTGCTCTGCTTCCTCTCGTTCAAGCAAATCAATCGCCCCCAATCTCCAACTTTGACGTCGTCCCCTCGTTCCTTTATATCAAAAACTCAAGAATGCTCCCCCCGCTCCCAGTAGTCACCGCCATCACACTCGCCATTGCTTGCTTCGCTCCCGCTTGCAAGCCCTCAAAATGGGGCCAGGCCCGTGACTCTCTTGGCATCGACGTTCCCGCCGAATTCGAAGCCGATCGCACGGTGGATCCCGCCATCACTGCCGCGTGGATCAACGATTTTGACGACAAAACCCTCGATCGACTGGTGACGGAAGCGCTCGAACACAATCGCGATCTCCAAGCCGCCGCCGCACGCATGCGCGCTGCCGATGCCAATGCCCGATCTACCGCCGCTTCCCTCTTCCCGCAAATCGACGCCGACGCAGCCGCGCGACGCTTTCAGCGCGTGCTCACCCAAAGCAGCCGCCTCGTCGGCAGCGGCGCCGATGCGATCACAAGTGATCGCGTCAACGATTACGGAATTAACCTCAATATCGGATGGGAAGCTGATCTTTGGGGCCGCATCCGAAACAATACTGCCGCCTCCTACAACGACGCCGTAGCAGCCGCGGCAGACTACTACGCTGCTCGCCTTTCGCTCGCCGCCAATACCGCTCGCAGCTGGTTCAATTGCCTCGAAGCCGAAGCCCAAGTCCGTCTCGCCCGGAGCACCCTCGATAATTTCGAATCCGCGTACAATATCATCGACAGTTCGTTCCAGCGCGGAGTCGCCGACGCCCTCGACGTCCGCCTCGCGAAAGCAAACGTCGCCGGCGCCGTCAGCACCCTGAATGTCCGCCTCCGGGAACTCGATGCCGCAAAAAGATCCCTCGAGACTCTCCTCGGTCGATACCCCAGTGGCGATATCGATTCCGCCCTCGAACTTCCTGCCATCAAAGGCAACGTCCCTCCCGGCCTCCCCTCCGAACTGCTCCGCCGCCGCCCCGATCTCATCGCCGCTGAAGGTCGCGCGGAAGCCGCAATCGAACGCGTCAAAGGCGCCAAGAAGGAACTGCTTCCCGTGATCCGACTCACCGCCGGCGGTGGCCTCTCCAGCGATGAACTCGCCGACCTCCTCACCCTCGAGCGTCTCATCTGGAACATCGCCGCGTCCGCCGTCCAACCGATTTTTCAAGGTGGACGCATCGTTGCAAATATTGACCTCCAAAAAGCTCGCGCCGACGAAAACATTGCCGAATACGCCGATGCTGTCCTCATCGCATTCCAAGAAGTCGAGTCCGCCCTCGCTGCCGAAGCATATCTCAGGGAACAACTCGTCGCTCTCGGCGTCGCCGCAGACGAATCCGTCAAAGCTGAAACACTTGCCCTCGACGAATATGAGCGTGGCTTGGTCGACATCGTGACCGTCCTCGAGGCCCAAAGACGTTCCTTCAACTCTCAAGAGTCCCTCCTGCAATCCCGAAATTTAATCCTTCAAAACCGCATCGACCTCTATCTCGCCCTCGGCGGAGACTTTGACCTCTCAAGCTGAATCCCTCGATTCCCCAAGCCTAATTCTTAACTCCAAATCCGTTGCGAAGAAACGCTCTCATCCCCCTGCTCGTCCTCGCCATCGGTGGCGCGATCGCTGCCTATCTCTTCATTTTCAAAAAAGAACCTCAGCGCCGCACGCCGCCAAAGCTTCCCATCCGCGTGGAAGCCGTGACCCTCAAACCCCAGTCTTACCCAGTCGTTCTCGAAACCCGCGGCACCGTGAGGCCAAGAACGGAAAGCACCCTTATTCCCGAGGTCTCCGGCTCCATCATTGAGGTCTCTCCCCAGTTCAATACCGGAGAGTTCTTCGA
This sequence comes from Verrucomicrobiota bacterium, assembly GCA_039182965.1. Taxonomy (GTDB): domain Bacteria; phylum Verrucomicrobiota; class Verrucomicrobiia; order Verrucomicrobiales; family DEV007; genus JBCDBW01. Next base: position 49,290 of record JBCDBW010000005.1, on the reverse strand, counting down.
AGAGGGAGACGTCCTCCTCAAACTCGATCCCACCAATTACGAAGCCGCCGTGACCATGGCCCGCGCTGAAGTCGCTCAGGCCGGCGTCACCCTCGAAGAGGAAAAAGCCCGCGTCGAACAGGCCCTCGAAAACTGGAGGGAACTTGGACGCTCCGACCAACCAAACTCACTCGTGCTCCGCCAACCCCAACTCGCCGATGCCAACGCCCGCATCGCCGCCGCCCAAGCCCAACTCGACCGCGCGAATCGCGATCTCGAGCGCGCCACCATCCGTGCACCCTACGCTGGCCGCATCCTCGAGAAAAGTGTCGACGTCGGCCAATACGTCAGCCCCGGCACGATCCTCGCCCGAATCTACGCCGTCGATTACGTCGAAATCCGCCTCCCTCTGACAAACGATCAGCTCGCATTCATCGATCTTCCTGAGCAATTCCGTGGCGATCAGAATGAATCAACCACCGAACGCCCCGCCGTTACCCTCACCGGCGAATACGGAGGCCAAACATATGAATGGGAGGGCGAGATCGTCCGCGTCGACGGAGCAATCGATCAACGTAGCCGACAACTCTTCGTCGTGGCTCACGTCGACGATCCCTACGCCCATTCCGACTCGGGAAAACCACCACTCAAAGTCGGCCTCTTCGTCGAAGCAAAAATCAACGGCATCGCACTCGACAATGTTTTCGTCCTTCCCCGAACCGCCGTCCGCGCGGGTAGCGAGATCCTCCTTGTCAATGAACAGAACCAGATTCAACGCACCACCTTCGAAGCCCTCTGGAGTGACCCCGAATCCATCATCGCTGCACCCGATCCCGAAACCGGTCTTGTCACCGGCGCGCTTTTATGTGTCACCCCCATTTCATTTGCCGCCAACGGCATGACGGTCGTCCCCACAATCGATGGCGTTCCTCCGTCCGAACCCGATACCGGTCCTGCAAGTCCCAACGGCCCAGGCTCCAGTTCGGGAAAAAAGAAGAAGAAATCCCCGGATTCCTAACTTATTATTGTAAACAACTAGTTCGCGAACAATGCAGTGATCTCCTTCTTCGCCAGAAACGGCGTCGCCGCCAACCTCCTCCTCGCCGCCATCGCCATAGCTGGCATCTATACCCTCGCCATGGGCAAAATCCCCGTTGAGGTTTTCCCGGAATTCGAGAGCGATAACGTTCATGTCCGCGTCACCTACCGGGGGGCGACACCGGAAGAAGTCGAGGAATCCATCGTCGTCAAAATTGAGGAAGCCATCGTCGATGTCCAAGGCATCGAACGCATCGTTTCTACCGCTCGCGAAGGCTCAGGAAGCGTATCCGCGGAGGTCCACGAAGACTACGACCGCCGGGACGTACTCGACGATATCAAGAGTCGCGTCGACGCCATCAACACCTTTCCCGAGGACGCGGAACGCGCCGTCGTCTACCTCTCAGACCAATTTCGAAGCGTCATCTCCGTCGTCTTGCACGGCGATTTGAGTGAACGCGATCTAAGGGAACTCGGGGAACAGGTTCGCGATGAGATCGCCGCCCTGCCCGACATCTCCGATGCCGACCTCCAAGGCGTGCGACCATACGAGATCGGTATCGAAATCGATGAACACGCCCTCCAACAACACAACCTCAGCTTTGACAGCATCTCGCGCGCACTCCGGAGTTCGTCAGTTGATGTCCCCGCAGGCTCCCTCAGAACCCCCTCAGGAGATGTCGTTCTTCGTACAAAGGGCCGCGCCTATACCGGTGATGAATTCGCCAATATCACCATCGTCACACGCGATGATGGCACCCGCATCACCCTCGGGGAAGTCGCGGATATCAGTGACGATTTCCACGAAAACCCCTTCGTCGCACGCTTCAACGGTGAACGCTGTGTCCTCATCACTGTCACCCGCCAAGGAAACCAAAGCGCCATCAAAATCGCGGAACAGGTCAAAGACTACATGGAAAAAGCACGCGAACGCCTCCCCCCAGGCGTCGGGATCGACTATTGGGGCGACCTCTCCCGCATCGTTCGCGATCGCCTTGATACCCTCATCAGCTCCGGCTGGAAATCAATGCTCCTCGTTTTCGGGGTCCTCGCCCTCTTCCTCAGACCCAGCCTCGCGTTCTGGGTCGTTATCGGCATTCCGGTCTGCTTCCTCGGCTGCTTCGCCGTCATGCCCTATGTAGGTGTCACTATCAATATCGCCTCACTCTTCGGCTTTATCCTCGTCCTCGGCGTCGTCGTCGATGATGCCATCGTGACCGGCGAAAATATCTATGCCCATCAACGAAAAGGAAAACCCTCCGTTGCCGCTTCCATCGATGGCACCAAAGAGGTCGCTGTTCCCGTTACCTTCGGAATCCTAACGACCGTCCTTGCTTTCGTACCCCTTCTCCTCGGCGTTGGATTCAGTATGAATTACGCAAGCCACATCGCCCTTGTTGTCATTCCTGTCCTCCTCTTCTCACTCGTCGAATCAAAACTTATCCTCCCCTCCCACCTCACCCACTGTCACTTCGAACGAGATAAAAAAAATCGCTTTTCCGAACTCCAACGGAAATTCGCAGATGGTCTCGTCAAGTTCATAAACGTCGTCTATCAGCCATTTCTCGGGCGCTGCCTCAAACATCGATACCTCGTCCTCGCAATCTTTATCAGTGCCTTGGCCATCCTCTTCGGCATCATTAATGGTGGATACATCCAAACCGTGCGCTTCCCGAAGGTGAATAGCGAACGCGCCAGTGCACGCCTCACCATGCAGGAAGGTACCCCCTTCGAAGTCACAAAGGGGCACATCGATCGTATGCTCACTGTCGTTGAGGAGATGAAAAACGAATACGTGGGTCCCGATGGCATATCGATCATTGAAGACCATATATCATCCGTCGGCGGCCAGGGAGTCTCCTCAAATCGCCAGCGCGGCACCCAAGGGGAACCCCACCTGGGTGAAGTCACCTTCTATATCGTCGAACCCGAAAATCGGAAAATCAAAATGGAGACGCCCGAGATCGTCCAGGAGTGGCGGCGACGAATCGGACCGATCGTCGGGGCTCAAGAACTCTACTTTCGGGCAGAAATAGGCCGGGGCGGCGACCCCATCGATGTCCAGCTCACCAGCAATAACATCGACGATCTCGTAGACGCCTCCGCCAAGGTCAAAGAACACCTCGCCACTTATCCCGATCTTTTTGATATTTCAGATAATCTCGATAACACCCACGACGAGATCCAACTTTCCATCAAACCCGAAGCCGAACAGTTCGGACTCACCATGTCCGACCTCGCCGAGCAAGTCCGCCAGGCGTTCTACGGAGAAGAAGTGCAACGCGTCCAACGCGGCCGGCACGATATTCGTGTCATGCTGCGCTTTCCAAAGGAAGATCGAGAGTCTCTCGCCGCTCTCGAATCCATGCGCATCCGCGCGCCCGATGGAGAAGAGGTGCCTTTCGCATCCGTCGCCCAAGCCACGCTCGGAAAAAGCTTCCCGCGCATCACACGAATAGACCGCAAACGGGCTCTCAACATCACCGCCGATGCCGACAAAACCAATGCCAACATCGACTTTATCCGCGATAGCATCGCCGTCTACCTGGACGACCTTATCCAAAAATACCCGGGGATGAGCTACACCTACGAAGGCGAAGCCCGTGAACAACGGGAATCCGCTTCCGCCATGTGGCTCGGCTGGGGCATCATTATCTTCGGTATCTACTCAATGCTCGCCATCCCTTTCCGCTCCTACGGCCAACCACTCATTGTCATGCTCGTCATTCCCTTCGGCCTCATCGGCGCCGTCATTGGACATATCATCCACGGCCTTCCCCTGAGCTTCCTCTCTTACTTCGGCATGCTCGCGCTCTCCGGGGTCGTCGTAAACGATTCCCTCGTCCTCGTCGACTACATCAACCGGCGCATACGGGAAGGCACTCCCTTGATCGACGCCGTGTCCAAAGCCGGCGCGGCTCGGTTCCGCCCCATTATCCTCACGTCTCTTACCACATTCGCAGGACTCTTCCCGCTCATCACCATGCAGTCCACCCAATCCCAGTTCCTCATCCCCATGGCCGTTTCCCTCGGCTATGGCATCCTCTTTGCCACCGTGATCACGCTCATTCTCGTTCCCGTTACCTACCTCACTTTCGAAGATATTCGTCGCGCCCTGACCGGCGCGGACCGTTCCGATGCTGCGCCTTCCCCGCCGGTGCCAGCAAAAAGCTGAATGCCGACGCGAAGCCTCTATTCGCCAAGGTGCGATTCAATCACCGCCATCAGTTTCTCCAACTCTACCGGCTTCGGTAATACCGTCATCGCCTCGCTCTGCGCCACCGCGTCAGCGCTCATTTCTTCCCGAGCAACTAAAGCCGTTAACATCACGACCGGAATTCGAGATAAGGTCGCATCATCCTGCATCTCAGCCAAGATGTCCCCTCCATCCTTTCCCGGCATCACAATATCCAACAACACTAAATCGGGCTTCGCCGTCCGAATCGACGCAATGGCAGACGCCGCCTCATTCTCAATACTCACCTCAAATCTCCCCGTCTTTTCCAAATTCATCCTCAACAAGGTGGTAAAACCCACCTCGTCATCGACCAACATGATTTTCTTCTTTTCCTGCTCTTCCATAAAAACCGACTTCCTTTCCAACTCGTTAATACACTCACGAATTTCTTCGACTCCGACGCCCCATCACACGCGTCACATCCTCGCGCCCTGACAAGCCGGTCTCCCGCTGGATCCGAAGCACATCCGGCTTCGCTTTCTTCTCCATAAAGCCCGTCTTTCGCTCGTCCACGGTCCTCAATACAATTCTAACGCTCACACCCCGTTCATTCTCCCGATTCTGAATCCTCAATGATCCCCGATGCAACTCGATAATCTTCTTCACAACAGTCAATCCCAAGCCTGTCCCCTTCCCGGTCGGTTTCGTCGTGAAAAACGGATCAAATAAACTGCCCACCTTGTCCTCCGGAATTCCATGCCCGTCGTCAAGTATTTCAACCACCACCACACGATCACCCGCATGCATCTCTTCCTTTGAGCGCGATCCTTCATCGTGCTCAACATCGCCCCCCTTCAAGACCGTCGACGTCGTCCTCACGGTCAATCGCCCACGACCGGCGTCATCCATCGCGTGAATCGCGTTCATGTATAAATTGACCACCACCTGCTCAAGCTTCGCACTGTCAATCAACACCTTGGGTAGGTCCGCTTCAAAATTCTTCTCCACCCGAATGCTGTTCCGCGTCAGCTCATGACGCACTAACAGAAGAGAATGCTCCAATAGCGAATTGATCGCAGCTGGCTTTAAATCCAGCTGCCGCGACGATGAAAAGTCCACCAAGCCCCGAACAATCCTGTCCGCCCGCTCAATTGCCTCCCGCATCTCCTTTAAAATCACTTTCACGTTGTCATCGCCCGGCTCCACCCCACCCTGCAAATACTCCACGCCCATCAACAGCAACGCCAAAGGGTTCTTAACTTCGTGCGCCACCCCGGCCGCAAGACGCCCCACTGACTCCATCTTCTCCGCCTGAATCAACTGCAACTGCGTCGATCGCAATTCATCCGTAGACTGCTTCAACTTTTCATCAAAACGCTCTACCAACTTTTCCTTATCCGACAATTCCTTGTCTAATCTCTTCAACTCTTCCCGTGCGGCCTTCACTTCGGTGATGTCTTCGGTGATGCCCACCACCAAATCAATTCCCAACTCCGGATTGCTAACCGGCAACTTCAATGTATGAACAAATCGCTTCCCAAGGGTCGGTGATAGGACTTTCTCCTCCGCGATGTCCAATAACTCGCCACGGTCCATCACCATTTTGTCTACTTCCCGAAAATAATCCGCCGTCTCCTTCTGAAAGATGTCATAATCCGTCTTCCCCAAGGCCTCGCCTTCCGAAATGCCCGTAATCTCAGCGTTCTTCTTATTCCAGAGAATAAAGCGAAACTCGTCCCGAGCATCCTTCACAAAAACCGCCAAGGGCATCGAATTCAAAATCACCGACAGCAACCTCGCCTTCTGCGCCATATCCGCACCCCGCTCTCCCGCAATCACATTCAGCGCTTCCGTGTGCCGACTAGGCTTTCCTCCGTCTCTGTTCACCATCTGCAAAGGGACCCCACCATCCCACATACATTCGCTTCACTTTTCCCCGGAATCTACCATATTCATTATGAACTTTCTCACCTAAGAAACCAGCCTTTCACTCCGTTTTTCAAAATGACCCTGAACATAAGAATCTTCCTACTCGCCTGCGTCGGAATACTCCTCCCTTTTCTACCCGCTTGCACCGGTCCCAAGTTCGCTGCCGAATGGCAAAATGCCCTCGCCCAGCCCCCAAATGACATCGAAGGCGCGTGGGAAGGCCGCTGGATAAGCAATAACTCCGGCCACCAAGGCGATTTAAGGTGCCTCGTAAAAAAGTCTCCCGACGGACCAAACGAATACGATTTCAACTACTGGGCTTCATGGGCCGGCATATTCAGCGGCACATTCCCCGTTACCTACGAAGTCCTGCCCGACCGCGGAGGATATAGCGTCCAAGGAGAAAGTAATCTCGCCCCTTTTGGTGTTTTCCAACACCGGGGGCATATCTCAGAGGAACGTTTCCACGCCACATACTCATCCGGCACAGACTCCGGAACCTTCGAGATGGCACGGCCCGATTGACCCTTTGCATTCCCCAACGCCTTCGTCTAAGATTCCCAAGCGGCGGCCCCCGCACCGCATCCTCCAGCGCCCCATCGCCCTCGGAAACATGAACGTCCTTCGCCCCATTCTCGCTCAGGCTTGTCTCGCCGCCGCGCTGGTCGGTTCCCCCCAATCCACCTCCGCCCAACAAAAAGAGGGATTCGACCCCCAGGCTATCTTTACAATTATGGCCGAAAAAGAAAAGGCCGAGACCCTGGCACGGGAGGAAAAGCACGAAGAGGCTGTCCTGGCGGCGGAGAACGTGCTCGCGGTCCTGAAAGACACGTATGGCGAGGAGCATATCGACGTCATGGATTGGCAGGGCTCTCTGGGCAATTACTACCTCGCCGCCGGCAATTTCGAGAAAGCCCTCCCTACATTCGAAGCGGTTCGCGACGCTTTTCTAAAAAAAGGCATGACCGACGACATCGGATACCTCGAGGCTCTCAGTAGCATCGCGCGATGCCATCTTGAACTTGCCGATTACGATAAAGCCGCCGAAATCCAACAGCAGTGCCTCACGGCAGTCAAAGAACGGAACCCGCCCTCGCCCGATCTCGTCGGCCTGCACGCTTCCCGCATGGGGATGACCTATTGGCAGATGGGAGACCGGGCGAAAGCCTTGCCACACTACATCACAAGCCTCGAGAGCTACGCCAAGATTCACGGTGATCAACACTCGCAAACAGCCATCAGCCGAAACAACTTGGGAACCCTCTACATGGAGTTGGGAAAGTACGACGAAGCACTTCCCCTCCTGGAAAAAAGCCTCGAAGTCACGGAACCTGCCCTCGGATTTAGCCACCCGAATACGATCCACGTGTTTAATAACCTGGGCGAACTCTACTACAAACGTGGGGATTATGTCCTCGCCCTCGCTACCTTCCAACGCAGCCTCATGGCCACCGAACAACAGTATGGGCCCGATAGCGCCGAAACTGCCGCCGTCCTCAATCATCTGGGACGCGTCCAAAGCAAGCTCGACCACATCGACCAAGCCACCGCTCTCTTCGGCAGAAGCTACGATATCCTACAATCCAAACTCGGGAACGATCGCTCTCTTGATCCTAAAGTCCTCGGACTCCTCGGCGGAGCCTACCACGGTCTTGGCCAAGCCGATGACGCCGAAATCTACTACAAACGAAGCCTCGCAAGTTACGAGGAACAACGGGGCGCTAAACATCCCTACACACGCGAGGCAAGAGAACGGTTGGCCGAATTCTACAACTACCTCGGCCGCTTCGACGATGCCGCATCCCTGCAGTAAGCTCAGCCGAAAAGCTTTCTTCGCCCAATCCTTACATCCTCCCGTGAACCCTATTCCGGCTCTAATTCTTTCCCTCACACTTCTCTCATCGCTCTCGTTTCAAATCGCTCACGCCCAGGACTTCAATCCGCCTGCCAACATCGATCCCGCAACCATGCTGGAGACGATGTATCTCATCGAGGAACTCGAAGAACACATGAAAACGGGCGACTACGAAGCCGCTCTCCCCGTCGCTCAAAAGATCGTCGACTCAATGGAGTCGCAATATGGCCCCAATCACGAAGACACCGCAGCTGCCATCAATAGCCTCGGAGACATCTATCGCCGTATGGGTAACACCGATCAAGCCCTCACCCTCTATGACCGGGCATACAAGATCCGGAGCGAAGCCCTCGGCATCGGCGATCCACTCACGATCGGAACACTCAGCAATACCGGGATGCTTCTCTACGAAATGAATGATCTCGCGAAGGCCCGACCGCTTCTCGAAAAATGCCTCGCCGATGCCCATAAGAGCCTCGGCTCCGACAACGGCGTCGCTATCACCGCCCAAAGCAATCTCGGACTCCTATTCCAAAAAATGGGCGAACACGATAAGGCCCTCGAAATGTTTCTCGCCAGTCTTGCCGCAAGTGAGAGAACATATGGTAAGAACGATCTCCAAACGGCCATCGCCCTCAACAATGTCGCCGGGGCCTATAAAACGACGAACAAAATCCAAGAAGCAATACCTTACCTGCGAAGAGGCGTTGATATTCAGGATCATAACCTTGGAGAAGCACATCCTCAAACATTGCTCTCGTCTTTCAATCTCGCGCAACTGTACATGGAAGTCGACCAACCCGGCAAAGCCCTTCCCATTCTCGAACTCTACCTCCTTGCCACTACCAAACTGCTTGGAGTCACTGATCCAGAAACAACACGTGCATACGAAAACGTGGTGACTGCATACAATGCAGCTGGCGCAACACCCCCACCGAATATCCAGGAGGTTCTCGACGCCATCACCGCAGAAGCTCCCCCAGAACAACTAACAACCCTTAATGCCCAATTGAACGACCTCCTTTTTCAGGGGGCTTTTGCTGAGGCCCTACCCGTCGCCCTCAACCTGCTCGCCGCTGCCGAAAGCGAATACGGCGCCGGCAATATCGAAACCGCTCCATACCTCAACTACGTTGGCACCGCCCAGCGACGTCTCGGTAACTTCGAAGACGCCCGCGAAACCTTTGCTGCAAGCCTCACCATCTGCGAAAAATTCCTGGGCGCCGATCACCCTGACACATCTGCCTGCCGCAATAACCTCGGTGGCGTCCTTCGCGACCTCGGTCAACAAGCCGAAGCGAAAGCGCTCCTCACCGATGCACTCGCCAATTCAGAAATCGCCCTCGGCGGGGGGCACCCCAATGTCGCTCCCATCCTCAACAATCTCGCCAAACTCGCCGGCGATGAAAAAGACTTCGCCGAAGCGGAACGACTCTTCCAGCGTAGCCTTGCCATCTGCCGAAGCACCATGGGAGACGAGCATCCCGGTACCGCCTTCGTCCTCCACGATTTCGGCGAAATGTTCCTCCAGAAAAACGAATTCGATAAAGCCATCAGCCTATACGAAAACAGCCTTCGCATCAGAGAAAAAGCCTTCGGTATCGACCATCCGGAAACCCTTCAGTCTGCCGCCGACTTGATCCTCGTCTATCGCAAGACCGGTCAGAATACGCTCGCCGAATACCTCGAGAAAAAGTTCAGCCAGTCCGGCTCCTCTTCCCAACCCGCTTCCTAGAAAACTTGCGATCCCGAATGGGAATTACGCTTGTTGATCCGGTCGATGCCTTGCTGAATCGCGCATTCCAGCTGCTTCGTCAACCTCCCCAAGGTCCCCCGACCATCCTCAGCAAACGCCCCCAACTCTCGCGAGAGTAAAATAGGATCACCAAACTCAACAAATGCGTGCCGATCACCCACCGGAGCCTGCATCTCCGAATAGGTGTCCTCCAGCAGCTTCTCAACCGATTCTCCCACTCGATCCATGGTCGCGCCGCCGCTTAGGTAATCCCCGGAATAACTCAGGATCCTCAAGGCCGTCATCGCCTCATCCGCCCATCCCACCGCAACGGCATGATCCGCCTTGCGCTCAGGATCGAGCCTAATTTGATGAACCCTTCCCCGAATCCTTCGAATGCGATCACTAAGCCCGCTCCCCTGTTTCGGAGTCAATTCCATCTTCGCCTCCAAACCTTCCACAATTCCCACCGCGCAATGCTCCAAAGCACCCGGTATTCCCGACTCCCCCGGATACTCCCCAGGTCCATGAAGATACCCGCGCTGCCGCAAGTTCCGGTCCAACGCTGCAAATCCAATTCGCCTCACTTCCTCCACAAATGAAGCTCCCACGTCCACGTGTTCGCCGACCTCACCCGCCAACCGCGCAAGCTGGCCTCGAATCGCTTCCCGCTGATCCGTCACTCGCGTCACGCGTATCGCTACCGGCACCGCATAAATCGAACCCGTAGCACCCAATTCCTTCTGCGCCTTCATCGCGATAAATGCCGCCCCCTCCTGAAAGGCCCTCACCCGGTCATTCGTCAGGTAAACGTTGCCCTCAGGAAAAATAGTGAGCGCAAATTGCCCCCGAATGAGAATCTCAATGGCCGTCTTCATAGACTGCCGGTCATTCCCGTCACGGTCGACAGAGAACGCTCCCCCGCGCTGCAATACCCACGCCATCACACGACTCCGCAAGAACACGTCATATGCCGCCATAAAACTCGAAATCACCCCCATCTGCCGCTGCGCCTCCATCACAATCTGCGCATCACTGTGCGTCGGATGATTGGATACAAAGAAAAGCCGCGCACCCGGCCTGTCACACGCCACTTGTAAGCGCTCACCGCCAGAAACTTCCACCTCACGGATCCGGTGATTCTTCCCCGGCAGCGCAATCCGCCGGTTCACTCTGCGTCCTAACCAGATAATACCTCGGCTCGGTCGTGGAGGATAAAAATGATACGCTTGGTCCGAAAAATGAAGCACAACTCGCTACCAGTCGATACCCAACCTCTCAACATGCCGCAATAAAAACCCTCGCCAACCATCATAATTTCTCCGCATTGCCTTGCCGCTCGCCTCTTGCTAAAAAAGACCTCAATGGCGGAAGATCCCGACTCAGACGAACTCCTCCAAAGCGATGACAGCTGGCCGCTTTGGCGACGCCGCCTCCATGAAATTATCTTCGAGGCGGACACTCCTGCCGGAAAGAGATTCGATGTGATCCTCCTCTGGGTCATCGCCCTGAGCGTCGCCGCCGTGATGCTCGAAAGTGTCGAATCCATCAACGCAAAATACGGCCGTATCCTCAACACGCTCGAATGGATCTTCACCATCGCGTTCACCGTGGAATATATCCTCCGTATTGTGACAGTCCGAAAACCAAAAGCATACATCTTCAGCTTCTTCGGCATCATCGACCTCATGGCATGCCTCCCCACCTACCTCTCACTCCTCTTTCCCCAGTCCGAGTATTTCCTCGTGATCCGTATCCTGCGTATGCTACGCGTCTTTCGTATACTGAAAATGGGGCGCCACCTGCGCGAAGGTCGCATCATTCTAAACGCCCTCCGCGCCAGTCGCGCGAAGATTACCGTCTTCCTCTTCGGGATCCTCTCACTCGCCATCATCATGGGAACCGTCATGTATCTCGTGGAAAGCCCATACGCCCTTCTCCACAACGCCGGCTCACCCCCAGACCAATTCACAAGTATTCCCCAATCCGTCTACTGGGCCATCGTGACGATCACGACTGTGGGATACGGCGACATCACACCCCACACCATCGCCGGACAAATGATCGCCGCCTTGATGATGATCATGGGTTATGCCATTATCGCCGTTCCCACTGGAGTCGTGACTGTCGAACTGATCCGCGAGTTCAGAGAAGATGTCCAAACCTCCACCCGCAGCTGCGCCGAATGCCTTACGGAGGGGCATCGCCTCGATGCCCGCTTCTGCTTCTTTTGCGGCGCAAAACTTGAAAATGGATCGTCCCGCGACGACTCTTCCTCCCCCTCTACCTCTATTCCTCCATAATCGATGCCTCGTTGCCTGCTCGCACTTGCCCAAGCCCTCACCCTGTCTCTCTTCGCGTTGCCGCTGTCTTCTAGCGCCACCTGGCTCCGACATACAATCGATGGTCCTGACGCCGAAGACGGGCGGAGGGGAGCCGATGGTGTCCGTCTCGCAGATGCAAATCGCGACGGCCTCTTGGATATCACCACCGGCTGGGAACAAGGAGGCTCTGTCCGCGTATGCCTCAATCCCGGCCCCGAAAACAGCAAGGATCTTTGGCCCGCCGTGACCATCGGCTCTGTCCGCGGAGTCGAAGACGCCGTTTTTGTCGACCTTGACCACGATGGTGCAATCGATGTCGTATCTTCGACCGAGGACAAAAACAAACCGGTCTACGTCCACTGGGCACCAGCGTCTCTGGATGACTACCTGAAACCCGAGGCATGGTCGACCAAACCGATCCCCGCCACCGCCCTCACACAGCAATGGATGTTCTGCCTCCCTATCAACGTCGACGACAAGAACGGTATCGATCTTGTTCTTGGATCAAAAGGCGAAACCGCTGCCATCGGCTGGCTCGAATCGCCTAGCAATCCTCGGAACCTCGAAGCGTGGAAATATCACCGACTACAAGATGCTCGCTGGATTATGTCCATCCGCAAGACCTCCCCCGGTGCATCGAACCCAGCCACGATCATATACTCCGATCGCAAAGGCCCTGCGACCGGCGTCTATCGCCTCAGCGGAGTTAATCCCCCCCTGAGCAAAAAAGAAACTCTCGTTGCAGAGGACAACGACGAATTGCTCTTCCTCGACGTATTGAACGACCCACCCGCTCCTATCCAAATTTTCGTTCCCCGCCGTATCGGTCCGATTATCACTCCCCTGGGCGATCTTCCACGACCGAATTCCGCAGGTGCCGGAAAGGCAGTTCGCGTCGGAGACATCAATCTCGACGATCAAGCAGACCTCGTTCTCACCTGTGGTCTCGCAAAGGGCAATCTCTCCGGCGTCTGGTGGCACGACGGGCAAACGTGGCGGAATGTCTCAGGACCAGAAGGCATAAAATTTGACCGAATCGAACTGCTCGACCTCGATGATGACGGTGATCTCGACATCATCACCTGCGAAGAGGCGACGGATCTAGGCGTGATCTGGTATGAAAATCCACACCGCTAGGAATTGTCCCCGTACCGAAACCTCAAAACTCGGTCGTTGCTGCTGTCCGCAATATAGAGCCAACCGTCGTGAACCCGCACCCCGTGAGGACGGTTAAGCAGCGTCTCCAATGGCCCACCACCAATCACACTCCCTTTTGTCTCGGGAACTCCCGCTACCAGATAAATCCGTCCCTCCGACGGCACGAATTTACGAATCGCATGATTCTCCGTATCTGCGATCAACACATTTCCCTCGGGATCAATACAAGCATGTTTTGGTCCGCTCATCAGGGCTTTCCTGGCATCCTTCCCGCCGTCTCCCCCATATCCCTTCTTCCCGGATTCGTTGACCAACGTCCGTAAACGCCCGTCTCGCCCCACCACCCGCAGGGCATGCCCTTCGCGCGAAACAATGTAGATGTTCTCCTCGCCGTCCAACGCCACCGCGCGCGGGCCGGGCAGCGGCGCGTCCAAGGCTCTCGTCCCATTCGTAGGCCTCCCCTTCTCCCCATTCCCCACCACCGTTCTTACTGTCCCCTCATCCGGATCGAAGGCGCGAATGCGGCGGTTCTTTAAGTCCGCTAAATATAAGAGACTTTCATCCGCGTTGAAGGAAAGCGAATAGACTCCTGAAAGCTTCGCCTCATCGCCAGGACCACCATCCCCCGAAAAGCCGCTCTCGCCCGTCCCCACTACGGTCTCCAGTTCACCGGTCGCACCGGTAATTCTCCGCAACCGATAGTTGAATGTGTCCGCTAGATACAAATCCCCATTGCTCCCCATCGCCAAGTCATGCATTCCGTGAAAGTGCGCGTTGACGGGATCATCCCCGTCAACGCCACCAACGTCGCCACTCTTCGGATTGGTCGTCGACTTCACCCCTGCAACAAAGCTCAGATCCCCGTCTCGACTCACCTTGAACACCCGATTTCCACGCGTGAACTCCACACCATACAAATGGCCTTCCTCATCAAAACAAATGCTGAATGGTTCGTTAATTTGCTCCGAAACCACAACCTCCACCTCCTGAGCTCGCAGACTCCCTCCGAAGAACAGAGTCGACAGCAACAGACACAAGACACGCTTCATACGATGGCTCCCGTTTCTTTTTCGCTCATTGCGCCTCATCTGACAATTCCATTCCGCGATGTTCTCGCCCTAGCAATTCGTAAATCTCAGCCTCACGCGCCGACGCGATCCTCTCTTGCTCCGCCAGCTTTGCCTCTTCCATCTTGAACCAAGCCGTGAACGCCTCCTCATCGCTGCCCAACTCATATCGCTTCGCCTTCACCGCATACCACCGCTCCCTCAGGGGCCGTATCAAGTGCTTATACCGTTCCTCATTCAAGCGAGCCGCATCGCCACTCCAAACCTCACTCCCCTCAGCCACGCCCTCACCCAGCTGAGCCAAGATCCAGCGAACCATCAGCTCATCCCCCTCGATCGTCGGATGAATTCCATCCTCGGTGAGCGAAAACGACGCATCCTCCTCCCGCATCTCCAACGTTTTCCGTCGCATTTTCTCACCCACGTCAACGAAGTGATATCCTCGCGCTAGACACCGATCATGTAGCCATGCCCCATATCGTCGCAGAGCTTGATCATAGTCGTTGGCTTTCATGTTCCACTCTTCTCCCGCGTCCCTCGTCGCTTTCCGCGATTGCATGACATCAAAATACGTCGGGCCCAAGACTATGACCTCCACACCGTCTTCGTCGAGCCGCGTAAACAATGCTTCCATCCCCGACGTAAAACGATCAAACAACCCATCGTCGAACGATCGCATCCCGCCATCGTTCATTCCCAAAAGGACGATTGCGTGGTCGGGATGAAACCAGTGAATATCGTCATCATATCGCGCCAAGACATCCGCCACGCGATCACCCCGAACCCCGGCATTGCGAAAAAACAAGCGCCGCTCCGGATGACGCACGTGGCAATACGTCTCCAATAGTCGAGGAAATGCACCGGAATGGGTCAAACTGTCCCCAATGAATATCACCCGATCTCCGTCCTCGAATCCCAGCTCGTCCCGCGATCCCTGCCCCCCACATGCCCATAGGAAGAACCCCAAACCCAAACAACACGCAAACGCGAATAGTGCCCTCACCGTCACTCCCGATCTTAGCATGCCTCGCCCCACTAAGCGACCAAGCACTCACGCCTTCTACCGCTGACGCCGCATCCCCAGAAACCCTGCGCACAAAAGCAAAAATGCCCCGGAAGGCTCCGGAACAATCGTCAGCGAAGGATATAAAAATTGCCGCCCCGCATAGTCATCGTTCGCTAACCCAAACAACACTCCGTCGCCGTTGCTCTCCATCAAAATAGCCGGCTCATTTCCCGAACCCGCATCCAATGCATCCACCGGGATCAAATACTTCGTTAAGCCAGAGGTACCCTCTGGATCGAACGGATCGATGATAGTGGCAAATGAGTTCGACAACGTGGCAATTTGAGTCGCCGCACTGGTTCCGTCATAGTTGTCATCATACCAATCACTCACCAACCCGTCATCGTTGAAGGGGTTGTCATCATTGACAGTGTCCTGATCAATATCGACATCACCCAGACCGAGCGTATGTCCAATCTCATGCACCAAAACCCGAAGAAAAGAATCCGCCGTCCACGTCGTGCCAGGCGCGTTGTTCATATTGATTTGAGTTCCAACAATGACGTTACGCCCATGGTTCGTCTTCCCCGAAGTCAACGTGATCACATCACTGAGCCACACCTCGGTCCACACTTGCGCAAATCCGCTGCGCGATGTGTTGCCAAAATCACTCGAAAATAAATCAATCTCTGCGCCGACCGTGGGATCATTGAATCCGACACTCGTCCCGAAATCCGGCACAAAAAAAACATCGGTCGTCAATCCCGAACTCGGATCCGTTTTTTCCCAGGCCGAAAACGCCGATGCCACAATCGAGGCAAACTCCGAAGAGCTCGTCCCATCCGTAAAGGTGAAATCCCCATACCACGTTGCCAAATCACCTCCCTCCACCGAATAGCGCAAACCCCCATCCAACGACCGTTCAGTCGACGTTCCAAAAATGTTCCGCGGTGCCGCGTCCCAACGCCATGCCCGCTGGCTCACATCTTCCCCAAACGGAACAAATCCCCAAGCATTCGATCCGAGTAAAGCCACGCCGATTACCAGCTTAGCTAAATATCTCATATTTTTTATAATAGCTAACTAAACCATTACATTCCCCAGTCGTCAAGCGTACAGGAACGCGCAAAAAAATAGCGCAAAACATTGACAATCACGCACTTAAATCTATAGACTTAAGTCCATTCTTTCTGACGCCCTAGACTAAAACGTCTTCCACCACGTGCCCATGCACGTCCGTCAGCCGGAACTGCCGCCCTTGATACCGAAACGTCAAACGCTCGTGATCAATCCCCATCAAATGCAGCAAGGTCGCATTGAAATCATGTATATGAACTCCATCCCGTGCCACTCCATATCCCAATTCATCGGTCTCCCCATGCACATGCCCCCCTTTCGTGCCACCACCAGCCATCCAAACAGTGTAGGCCTCCTTATGATGGTCCCTGCCAATCTTCACTTCTTCACCTCCACCATTCCGCCCCTGCGCCATCGGCGTCCTTCCAAACTCCGCCGACCACACGACCAGCGTCTCGTCCAACATGCCCCGATTCTTCAAATCCCGAATCAAGGCCGCAATCGGCTGGTCCACTTCCTTGGTCTTGTTCGACAAGCGATCAAAAACGCTGTTGTGATGATCCCAACCCTGATCAAACAACTGCACGAAACGCACCCCGCGCTCCACCATACGCCGCGCCAACAGGCAGTTGTTCGCGAAACTCGTCTTGCCAGGCTCCGTCCCATACATCTCGTGAACCGCCTTCGACTCACTGCCAATGTCCATTAAATCGGGTACCGAACTCTGCATCCGATAAGCCATCTCATATTGCCCAATGCGAGTGGCAATCTCCGGATCACCCACGTCCGCCAGCCGCAAGCTGTTCAAATGCTTCACCGAATCAACGGTCTTCCTCCGGTCCGCCCCACTCACTCCTTTCGGATTAGACAAAAACAATACCGGGTCGCCTTGGCTCCGAAACTCGATGCCTTGATGAATCGTCGGCAAAAAACCACTCCCCCACGCACTGTTGCCAGCCCCCAAAACTTGCCCCGTTACTAAAACCACGAAGGCCGGCAGATTCTCATTCTCACTCCCTAAACCATACGAAAGCCAGGAACCAACACTCGGCCGCCCAAATCTCGGAAACCCAGTCAACGAAAACATCTGCGCCGGAGCATGATTGAACTGCTCCGTGTGCAGCGTCCGGATAAAACACAGATCGTCCGCCACCCCCTGCAAATGCGGCATGAGATTGGAAATCTCCAGTCCACTCTCACCACAACGCTTGAACGCATACTGATCCTCATTCGGAGTTCCCAAAAGCGATGGCTGCTCCCGGATAAACGCCAGCTGCTTGCCCACAAAAAACTCGTCAGGACACAGCTGCCCGCTCCGCTTCTGCAATTCCGGCTTGTAGTCAAACAAATCCAAATGCGACGGCGCACCCACCATATGGATGTAGATCACGTTCTTGGCCCGCGGCGCAAAGTGCAACCCTCGGCGCAGCAGCGAATCCTCTGAATCCGCGTTGGCATCCGCCTGAAACAACGATGACAAAGCATAGCCACCAATGCCAAATCCCGCTCGTTGAAACAATTGCCGCCGACTAACCCCCTCCGCCAATTCATTCATCTCGCTCATGTCTCAGCCTTTCGTAATAGTCTCGTCAAGATTTAGTAAAATGTTAGCAAGGTGCAGCCACGCCGCCAATTCGGCTGCATCCACACCCGGTGGAGCCTTGACGACTTCCCCCGCCCCCGCAATCACAACTTCCGCCGTCTCCGGGTTCTCCCGATAATACGTCACTCGTTCCCGATAAACCGATTCCAAATGCTGCGCCTCCCCTTCGGAAGGTCGACGACTGAAAACGAGTTCATAAGCATGCGACAGCTTCTCCCCCATCGTCGCCCCCGGACACTCCACCATAAGACGTGAAGCCAGCGCCAACGCCATTTCCACATACGCTGGATCATTCATCAACGTCAGCGCCTGCAACGGCGTGTTCGTCCGCGGCCGCTTCACCACACAGCTCCCGCGATCCGGCCCGTCGAAGTTGACAAAACTGGGATAGGGAGCCGCCCGCCGCCATATCACGTAAATGCCTCTCCGAAAACGATCTTCATCCTGAGCGTCTACCCACTTCGGCTCGTTACGCCCCACTTGCCGCCACATTCCCGGCGGTTGATACGGCATGATCGGCTCACCGCCCATCTTCGTCGATAGCAACCCGCTCACAGCCAAAGCATTGTCGCGAATCATCTCCGCACTCATCCGAAATCGAGGGCCGCGTGCCAAGTATCGATTTCCCAAATCCTCTTCAAGCAGATCTGGTCTCAACGCCGAGTCCTGCCGATACGTCTTCGACATTACCATCTTCTTCAAGACGTGCTTCATCGACCATCCTGACTCGACAAACTCCACCGCAAGCCAGTCCAACAAGCCCGGATGCGTCGGAGGCTCAGACTGCGTCCCAAAGTCCTCCACCGTCGAGACAATGCCGTCCCCAAAGATTTCCGCCCACCAACGATTGACGGTCACCCGGGCCACTAGGGGATTCTCCGGACTCACCAACCACTTCGCCAGTCCCAATCGGTTCTTCGGAAATGACGGATCAATCGCCGGAAGCACCGCCGGAGTCGCCGCAGTCACCGTCTCACCCAAATCCAGATAATTGCCCCGCTTCATGATCTTCGTCTCCCGCGGTTCTTCCATTTCCACCATCACTAGCGTCGTCGGCGGAGCCAATTCATTGAACAGACGATCGACACGGGCAATCTCCGCATCGATCTCTTTCACCTTCGGGTTGCTCTCCATGTAGAAAGCATCGATCGCTCTACGTTGCTTGTTGTTTCGCTTTTTGGCCTCCAGTTTCAAAGCTTCCACGACATCATCAGGAAGACTCAAACTGCTGCTGTCACCTACCAGCGCGGATACCCGCGGCCGCCCAATCGTACGCCCTCGCCCAAAATTCTGATCCAGGGTGAAGACAAAGGTCGCCCCCTCGCTGGATCCCACCTCGCCCGCGGTCTCAAACACCGCCCAATGCGGCTTGCCAAATTCCGGTCCAATCGCCCATCCTGTCTTCGGATTGCCATCGATCGCCTTCTCTACTTCCCACTTCACCTGCGAAAAATTCGCACTCGCCCCACGGAAGGCCAACTCACGCCCTCTCTTCGCCCCTTTTTCAAGCACCTCAATTCCAATCTCACTTAGAATAAAATTCGCTCGCTTCGCATCACCACGCCCGGGCCCGTTGCCCGGTATCTCCGGATGCGTTAACGCCTCGACTCGAAACCCGGTAATCCCTTCCAGATCAGTCCTAGCCGTAATCGTATACACCACGGATCCAGGCACGCGCCCCGTCACCAAAACCGATTGATCCTTCAAAATCCGAAAGTCCTCCCCGCCGTTGCTCTCAAAGGAAGCCACTTCCAAGACTTCCCATTTAGGCGGATTCTTCAAAGCCGCCCGCATCCGCTCTTCCCACGCTTCACGCCCGTCTTCTTTGTTGTCTAACAAAGCCTTACGATCACGTCGCAAAGACGCCAGCACTCCCTGCAACTCCTCTCGCTCTTGAGCCTGAGCTTCCCCGATCGGCAACTCCATCTTCGGCCCGTAAAAACTGAACTGCACCCCCGTACCACCAGGATTCTCAACCTCAAGCGGTGTGTTGTTGAAGTAAGCGTATATGCCATAGTAATCCTCCATCGTGATCGGGTCATACTTGTGATCATGACACTGCGCACACTCCAACGTCGCCCCCAGCCATACGGTCCCGGTCGTGTTCACCCGGTCCACCACCTGATTAACCCGGTTCTCCTCCGGATGAACTCCCGCCTCCACATTGCAGGTCACCGTTCGATGAAAACCCGTCGCGATCTTCTGCTCCACGGTCGCATTCGGCAATAAATCACCCGCCAGTTGCTCAATCGTAAACTGGTCGAACGGCATGTCCGCATTCAAAGCTTCAATCACCCAATCCCGATACGCCCAGCTGTCACGCAACTGATCCGCCTGAAATCCATTGGAATCGGCATAGCGCGCCAAGTCCAGCCACGGCCGCGCCCAACGCTCACCAAATCGTTCCGATCTCAACAAACGATCCACCACCTTCTCGTACGCACGCGGCGAATCATCTGCCAAAAACACGTCCACTTCCTCCGGCGTCGGAGGCAGTCCTGTCAAATCCAGCGATACCCGCCGTATCAACGTCCGCGCGTCCGCCTCCGCCGAAGGCTTCAAACCCGCTTCCTCCAAACGCCCTCTCACAAACCCATCCACCTCGTTCCCGCCTTCGGGAAGGACCCCCGTCTCCGGGCGCTCCGGCGCCACATACGCCCAATGCTCCGCATACTCCGCCCCCTCCTCGATCCAACGCTTCAGCAAATCCTTCTGCACCGCCGTCAACCTCCGATTCGACTTCAGGGGCGGCATCAGGTCGCCTTCATCATCCGTCACGATCCGATAATACACTTCACTCGCATCCGCATCCCCAGGGACCAAGCCATGATATCCTCCCAAATCAGCCTTCGCCGCTTCTTCGATATCCAATCGAAAACCCGCCTCTCGCGTCTCCTTGTCCGGACCATGGCAGTGAAAACAGTTTTCCGACAAAATCGGTCGAATATCCCGATTGAAATCAATCTCGTCTGCCCTCACTGTTCCCCATTGGCTAGAGCCCACACACACGCCAATCCAAAGAATCCTCTTCGCGAACGAAAACCCTCGGCTCACCCCATGCCCGCCTCCATTCTCAACATTCTGACGATTCTTCCAGCTCTTCACATTCTTATACTACCAAAGACCCCGTTCCAATTCTATTACGTGTTTACGTAGGTGCACTCCCACCCCCCTCTGCGCTAGGCTTCCACACTCTACTATGCGGCACTTTCCGCCATTTCCGTTCTCGTCACAGATGCAAAAACGAGCCCGAAACCTCGTTTGTGTAACAGTCCTCGCTACGCTCCTTGCCTCTTCCCAAGCAACCACCACACCTCCCGCAGACAGCAGCCTCGAACACCTGAGTACAACCCAACTCAATACTCGCCTCAACGATCTCAAACAAGAGCTCGCGACCCTCCCCCGCAAACCGCTTGGCCCGAAAGGCGGTACCTTCGGATACGCGTCCAGCACCCGCTCGCCTCTTCTCCCCGATCCCTCGAAATGGGTAACTATCGACCTCGGTGAAATCGTCGATCTCGAGGAGGTCTTCCTCATCCCTGCCGTCCTCGTCCGCGCCGATCGCACCGAGATCTCTTACGGCTTCCCGAGACGATTCAAAGTCGAGATCGCCACCGACTCCGAGTTCTCAGACTCCATGACCATTCTCGATGCGTCCCAAGAAGCATTCCCTCTAACCGACGGCTACCCGATCCGAATCCCCGTCGATGACATCGGGACCCGATTTATCAAAATCACCGCAATCGAACTCGTCCCTCAGGCCCAGTCCCAAGCAAAAGATCGGGGCTTCTTCGGCCTTGCTGAAGTCCTCGCATTCGCCGGTCCCCGTAATGTTGCCCTCGGTAAAACAGTATCCGCCCTCGACCAAATCGATAGCCCCCCCTATTGGCATCCCAACTATCTCGTCGACGGCTTCTCCTCACTCGGCCAACCCCTCGCCCCCTCAGAATCACGTTCCGGCGACTTCCGCTCCAAAAGCCAAAAATCAGAGGCCGCGGATTTTACCGTCACGGTCGATCTCGGAAACTTCTACGTCATCGACGAAATACGACTCTTCCCAGCGCACGCCCGAATGAATTTCGCCTCCTTCCTCGACTACGGATATGGCTTCCCTCTCCGCTTTAAGGTGGAGCTCTCGCATCAACCCGATTTCGCGTCGGCCGACGTCGTTTTCTCCGAACTCGACACCGATATCCTAAGCCCAGGTGATAGCGTCTTTTCCATTCCCATACCCGCTCGCAGTGGTCGCTTCGTCCGTCTCACCGTGACCAAGCTGCCCCAAATACCCGAGACCGGAGAGTATCGATTCGCCCTATCCGAACTCCAAGTCATTGCCAACGGCAGAAATGTCGCCCGCGGTAAAGAGGTGTCCCTTTCTAATTCCCTCCCCAATAGCAACACCTCACCCAACCCCCTCGTCGACGACATGGTCCGCGACGGGAACATAATACCCGTTCGCGAATGGCTCCAGGGGCTCGCCCGATATCCCGAAGTATCTCGGGAAATCAACGCCTTGGAAAAGCTCATCGAACAACGGCGCATCTCTCATTCCCAAATCCTGCGCACGACTCTCGTCCTCGCGCTCCTCGCCGTCCTTGCTCTCGCCTTCCTCCTCTTCATGAACCGCCGCGCTCGACGCCGCCATATCGCCGGCATCCGCGAACAAATCGCATCCGATCTGCATGACGAAATTGGAAGCAATCTCGGTAGCATCGCCCTCACTAGTGAAAACCTCGCCCAAACAGGGTCCATCCCTGAAGCCGATCGCGGACGCCTCTCTGACATCGCAGGCACAGCACGCGAAAGCTCCCAAACCATTCGCGATATCGTTTGGCTCCTCAATACCAAGGTTGATGAAGGCGACCTCATCCTTCGCCTCCGCCAAACCGCCGCCCGGATGCTCGGTCACATGAACTATTCCTTCGATGTTCCAACCGAGGAACCGGCCCATCGCATTCCGCTGGAGATGCGCCGTCATCTCCTCCTCTTCTTTAAAGAGGCGCTCCACAACCTCGTCCGACACGCCCAAGCCGACGAGGCCAACATCCTCGTTTCCGGCCAGAACGGCGCCCTCAGTTTAACGATCCAGGACGATGGCGTGGGCATCACAAATCCGGATAGCCCCCACCAACTTCAACAGCTAAAATCCCGCGCCAAACAAATCCCCGGTCGCCTTACGGTCAACAGTGCACCCCATCAAGGCACCACTCTCAACCTCTTTGTCAGTCTCCCAGGCAGTTAGCCAATGCCGCGCCAACATACGAAACTACTCATTATCGAGGACAATTCCACCTACCGGACCGCACTCCGCTATGCCCTTGAATCCGTCGATGAGATCGAATGCCTCGACGACTGTCAGTCATACGAAGCCGCTCAACCCGCCCTCCAATCCAAGAACACGCCAGATGTCATCCTCCTCGATCTGGGCCTACCCGGCAAAAGTGGGCTCGAGGCCATCACCGAAATTCGCACGACACTCCCCCATACTCACATCCTCGTGCTCACGCAGTTCGACGACAAACCAAAGGTGTTCCAAGCCATTAGCGAGGGAGCTTCCGGGTATCTCCTCAAAACCTCGCCCACCGAAGACATTATCAAAGGTATCAGGGAGGTCATGAACGGCGGCGCCCCCCTGAATGCCCAGATCGCCAAAATGGTCCTGACAACGTTCAATTCCTCGCCGCCAAGCCAGTCCGAGACGGACCTCACGTCCCGTGAGTCCGAAGTCCTGCGCCTCCTAAGCGATGGCTTCATCAAAAAGGAAATCGCCGACCACCTCGATATCAGCTATCACACCGTCGATATGCACGTGCGCAACATCTATAGAAAACTACAAGTCCACAATCTGTCCGGGGCCGTCGCAAAAGCACTCAAGCGAGGCCTACTCTAAGAAACCAATAAGCCTCACCACTCAGCGCAGGCCTCTAGTCCTTAAACTGAGTCACCATTCCACTGATCGTCTCCTTGGCATCCCCATAGACCATCCGGCAGTTGTCCCGGAAAAATAACCGGTTCTCCAATCCCGAAAATCCCTTCCCCTGACCCCGCTTCAACGCAAACACCGTGCGCGCTTCATGCACGTTGATGATCGGCATCCCGTAAATCGGACTCGCCGGATCCTCACCAGCCGCCGGATTCACCACGTCATTCGCCCCAATCACGATCGCCACATCCACATTCGCAATAATCGGATTCACATCATCCATCTCTTTCAATTGCTCATACGGCACATCGGCCTCCGCCAGCAGGACATTCATGTGACCCGGCATCCGACCCGCAACTGGATGAATCGCATACATGACCTCCGCTCCGTTGTTCTGCAAAATATCTCCCAATTCCTTCACCACGTGCTGCGCTTGAGCAACCGCCATCCCATATCCCGGCACAAACACCACATTCTGAGCCGCTTCCAGCACATAATACGCATCTTCTACAGACGCTGCCTTCATCTCTCCTTCCACCGCGGTTCCCCCGCCGCCGCCCCCAGCCGCACCAAATCCACCGAAGAATACATTCGCGAGATCACGATTCATCGCTTTGCACATGATCACGGTCAAAATCAGGCCGCTCGCCCCTACCAAGCACCCCGCCACAATCAAAACATTGTTCAAAATCACAAAACCCGCCGCCGCCGCCGCCAATCCAGAGCAACTGTTCAAAAACGAAATCACCACCGGCATGTCCCCGCCACCGATCGGAATCACTCCCAAAACCCCGAGTACGAGAGACAAAACGATGATGCCATATACGAGACCGACGTGCCCCGGATTGAACATCATCAGCACCGCCAAAGCCAATATCCCTGCTAACACCAATCCATTGATCGCTTTCTGCCCAGAAAACAGTGTCGGACTTCCGCCCATCCTTCCACTCAGCTTCAAATAGGCCACCAGACTCCCCGTAAAGGTCACCCCGCCAATCAAGATGGCCGCCGCAATTGCTCCCGCTGTGAAACTCGCAAGGCCAGGGGCCTCCACAAACACTGCCTCCCAACCCGCCGTCGAGTTGCGCGAATGCTCCGCCCATCCCACTAACAAACTCGCCAATCCCCCAAAACCATTGAACAAGGCCACCATCTCCGGCATCCCCGTCATCTGAACCAGTCGAGCCGCCAGCGCTCCGATCGCCCCACCCACGATCATCGCGGCGATAATCCACTGATAATGAACAATCTCTTCCGCCAATAATGTGACGACCACAGCCAACAACATCCCCAGCGACGAAAGCATGTTCCCCTTCCGCGCCGTCTCCGCAGACCCCAACATCTTGATTCCATATATGAACAGAATCGAGGCCGCGATGTAGCTGATCTGAATAATTGATTCCATGTCCCGAACCCGGTCCCGCTACTTGTTCTCCTTCTTCTTACTGTGGAACATCCCCAACATCCGGTCCGTCACGAGGTATCCCCCCACAACATTGATCGAAGCAAATAAAACCGCCGCGATCCCTAACACCGCACCCATACCGCCGCCGTCACCACCGCCCGCCAGTAGAGCGCCCACAATCGTTATGCCGGATATCGCATTCGCTCCCGACATCAAGGGGGTATGCAACTGCGATGGCACCTTCGCAATCAGCTCAAACCCCAAAAATGCCGCCAATACGAAAATAAATAACAGCAATACCAGTTCCATCAGTTCACTCCTCCTCCTAGCGCTTCTTCCATGACTCGTTGATCTCCCCGTCCCGGACGACCAGACATCCCTTTAGTATCTCATCCTCGTCTCCCAGCTTTAGACCCTTCGTTTCCTTGTCCCAAAAATGATCCACAAAGTTGTGTAAATTCGCCGAATACATAGCGCTCGCATCCGCTGAAACCAATCCCTCCAGCCGCCCAATCCCCACAATCCGAACCCCGTTCTCCGTCACAACTTCCTCATCCAAAACCGTCCCCTCGACGTTCCCGCCCGATTCCGCTGCCAAATCAACGATGATGCTCCCCGCCTTCATCCCTTTCACGACATCTTCCTTGATCAAAATGGGCGACTTCCTCCCAAACAATTTCGCCGTCGTAATCACCACATCCGACTGCGCACAAACCTTCCCCTGCTCCTGCCGCTGCGTCTCGAGCTGCTCCGCCGTCAATTCCTTGGCATATCCTTGATCCGTCCCACCGGTCTCCCCCAAATCAATCCGCAAAGCCTTCGCCCCCAGCGACTCCGCCTGCTCCAAAGCTTCCGGTCGCACGTCAAACGCCGTCACTCGCGCCCCCAATCGCTTCGCGGTCGCAATCGCCTGCAACCCCGCCACCCCAATCCCCACGACAAAATAACTCGCCGGAGAGATCGTCCCTGCCGGCGTCATCATCATGGGCAGAATCTTGTTCATCCGCTCCGCCGCAACCACCACTGCCGCATAGCCCGAAAGGTTCGCTTGGCTGCTTAAAGCATCCATCTTCTGCGCCAACGTTGATCGCGGCATCATTTCGAGACTCACCGCATTCACCTTCCCGGTCGCAAATGCGGACAACAAATCTTCCCGCTCAAAAACATTCAAAAAACTGATGTGCAACGCCCCCTCCTTCATCTTCCCGATCTCTTCCGCCGCCGATGCATCCACTCGCATGACCACATCCGCTCCCCGCAAGGAGGCATCCCGATCCGTCGAAATCGTTGCCCCCGCTTCTTCATACTCCGCGTCCGCGTAGTCCGCGCGCCTGCCCACTCCCTCTTCCACCACAATCTTGCAGCCCAAATCCTTCAGCCGTTTCACACTCGCCGGCACCAACGCGGCCCGCCGCTCTTGCTCGTCACTTTCCCTTGGAACAAAGATCTGCATCAAAAATAAATGGCCACCCTAGTTCCCAAGACCCTCATTCACAAGTCCAATGAATCCCCAAAAAGAACCCTTGCATTAGGGCCATAGAAGATACTTCAAACCCATCGACAGCAAAAAGGCAAACACTCCAAACCGAAGCCAGCGCAGCGATACCCGCCCCAGCAGGCGGTGTCCCAACCAAACTGAAAACATCGTTGGAACCAAGGCCCATGCCACAATCATCCAAATCCTGACCGAATGCTCTCCCTCAAGTCCCATCAAGCTCGTCCTCAACAGTCCCCCGCCCAAAAAGGCAATCTGCAAAGTCGCCACAATCTGCGCCTTGCTCCAGTCCTGCGAATAAACATACGCCACGATCGGCGGCCCTCCGGTATTGAAGGCGCCTCCCAATAATCCCCCAGCGAGACCGCATGCCCCGCCCATCCACTGCGGCAAAACAAAGTGCCCTCGCCGCAACATCAGAATCTCAAACAGTGCCAACGCAACCAACGCCCCACCCAGCAGTCGTATCACTACCCGCTCGTCCAAGCCTTGGAGGAAATAGTACCCCAACGGTATCCCGATAATGAAAGAAAGAATGACGCCACCTGCACCACGCAGCCGAAAGCCGCGCCAGTTCATCGAAAGCGTCATGGTCGCAACAAACAAGTTGAACACCGTGATCAATGCAATAGCCTCCCGCACAGCCATCACCATCGGCAACGCCGCGATCGCCACCAATGCCATCCCAAACCCCGACAAAGACTGCACGAACGCCGCCACCGACAATAACAAAACGATCCCGATTAAAACCCCGTCCATCCCACCTGAATCATTTATCCCAGCTCACTTAGGCAGCGCTTTCCCTCGCGTTTCTCCCGCACACAAGATTACCACCCCGGGGCAAAAGACCCGCGTGCCCAAATCGACCCTTCTCACTCATCACGCCGCGAGCCGCCATCCTCCACATCCCGCATAAGGTAGGCAAACAGATCCCGTAGCTCATCGTCGGATAGCCCCGACAACAATTCTTCCGGCATCAACGAAATGGGGGAGGCTTCCAGCGCAAGCACCTCCCCTCGGTCCAGTATCGTCGTTTCGTTCGCAATATCCTTCAGCGTCACCGTCTGCCCGTTCTGCGCCCGGATAACACCCGTCACCACTCGCCCATCCTCCAAGCGCGCCACGTAGTTTTGATAACCCTCGCGAATCTCTAGACTCGGCGCAATCGTGCCATTCAACCAAAATTCGAAGTGGCCTCGCTCATATCCCGTCAAGTCCGGACCCACGTCGCCCCCGCGATCAAAGAGGCGATGACACACCGCGCACCGCTGCGAGAAAATGACGTTCCCCAGCTTCGCATCCCCGCCTCCCTCTTCCACCGCAAGGCGCACACGATTCATCTCCGCGACCTGTTCTGCCGTGGTCGCAACTCCCGGGAGAGGCCAATGCTTTGCCACCATGGCGTCTATTCCGTCGTCTTCGTGGGCTCTCAATCGCTGCACCACGTCCGGCGGCACCTCATCCGCGCGTATCTTCCACGCGTCAACTTCGCCTAGATACGCCTTCGCCCAGTCTAATCGGCTCGCCAAAACCCGGTCCGCCGTCGCGCGCACTTCGTGCTCACGCGGCAGCTGCCTGTGATAGGCCACCAAAATACTCCGCGCTATCGCCGGGTCGTCATAAGCAGAAAGCGACTGAAGGACCACCCGCTTCAAGGCATACTGCCCCGGTCGCTTCAGAACTTCCAACAAGACACCCACCATTTCAGGCCGCTTCACTTCTCCCAATACCCTCGCCACCGCGACCCGTTCAGATAAATCCGCGTCGTCATCCCGTAATAGCTCTTTGGCATGCCGCATCGCTCCGGCGCTGCCCTGGCGAAGCCCAAGGATCACTCCCGATTGCCCAACCTCCTTTCGATGCTCTTCCAACGCAACCGCCAATGCCTCCGGTAACCGTGGCATCGACCGCCCCTGAAAAGCTTCCTCAAGGCCCCGTATCAGGCGCCGTCTCGCATCAGCGTCCGGGGCGCATCGTATCAAGTCGGCACAGGCATCAAGCTTTTCGCCCCCAACCGCCATAGCAAAACGTTGCATCACCCGCCCTAGCAGATGCTCCCGCACCATCTTAAATCCCCAGGCGTCATTCCCTTCCTCAAACAGTTCCATAACCCGCCCCCCGTCCGATTCCATCATCACCTCAATCGTCCACCATACCAAAAGCGGCATACGAGCATCCACTGCATCCTCTTCCCGCCCAATCAATCCCCTCACAATTGGCATCGCCTCGTCGGGGGGAAATCGCTTCGCAGACGACGCCAGCTGCGAGCGCACTTGGATCGCCTCCTCTTTCTCTGCCATCATCGCAAGCTTCCCCTGAAGCACCTCACCGGCATACCGTCGATCCCCGATCAATCGCACCACCCAACGCCGCACGTGCTCGTCGCGATGATCTAGCAGGTCAGCGGCAAGTTCATCGGTCAGGCCCTCCAGCAAATTCAAAGCCCATAATCCTTCCAAAGCACGCTGACCGTCTTCTTCGCTCCGCGCAATCTCTTCCAAACGCCCTAATACACCGGCATCCCCACGCTCCCCCAATTCCAAAACGGCCATCCGCCGCACTTCGCGGTTCGCATGCCCCAACAAACCAATCAAACGCGCACTGTCCATCGCAGTCAAATCCTGAAGCGGATCAAGCTTACCCTCAGCAGGACGCACCCGGTAAACCCGCCCTCTCGTTTTGTCCCAGTCGTCCACAGGCGAAACATGACTCAGACGCGTATCATACCAGTCAGCCAGATAGATAGCCCCGTCAGGCCCCAGTTTTGCGCTAACTGGACGAAACCAGCGATCCGGACTCTCTAGCAAATTTGCCTCGTCCACGGTCTGATATCCAGAGCCGTCCTGCTCCAGAGCACTCACCCAAACAAGGTTGTGCAACGCGTTCGGCGCAATTATTTTTCCGTGAAGCGACTCGGGAAGAACATTCGCCTCATAGAGGCTGAACGCCTGTGCAAACCGACGTCCATCTCCCTCATGCTCCATGTGCTCATGCCAGCCAAATGCATAGGGATTCGTTAGCGGTCCATGCTTGCCCCAGTTCTTTTTGCCATAGCCGCCCTGATCATAGTACATGCCGCGCGTCCCTCCGTTGTTCGTGCCGCTGAAAATCCGACCCTTGGCATCGATCTCCAGACTAAAGGTGTTCCCACCACCCTCGGCAAATATCTCAAACTCTTTTGACTCCGGATGATATCGCCACACGTTCTGCCCCTCCCATGCGACGCCTCGCGTAACGGAACTGCTAACACTTCCCGTGGTCGTGCTCCCGTTTGCCCCATACAACCAGCCATCCGGTCCCCACATCAGACTGTTCGCCACCGCATGAGTGTCCTCCAACCCAAAACCGGATAAACACACTTCCGGATCACCGTCCGGCACATCATCCCCGTCTCGGTCCGGATAAAACAATAGATAGGGAGGGTTCAATACCCATATTCCTCCCCGTCCCGTCGCCACAGAGGTGACAATGTTCAATCCTGTAAGGACATCTTTGTGAGAATCAAAATTCCCGTCCCCGTTGGTGTCTTCCAACACGGTCACTTTGTCCGCGCCCGGAAAATGATTGGGCGGAGCCGGAGGCACCCGGTCAAACTGCGCCCGCAAATGCTGATCATACCGGACCACTTTTAACCCCGCCGGAAATTGATACTGCCGATACTGCACCACCCAAAGCCGCCCTCGACGATCAAAACTCAAATGAAGGGGTTGCGTCACCACCGGCTCACTGACCACTAATTCCATCTCAAAGCCGTCCCGCACCATGAAAGACTCCAACGCCTCCTCCGCCTGCATCGGTGGAGTGCCATCCGCCAGCGTCCCCCGCCCGGGCCGCTTCCGCATAATTTCCGCAACTCTCTCATTCGCCGCCGGCCCGACGCTCTCCCCTTCGCTCTCGATACCTATTCCTGAATCCTCCGCTGCCCCCACCACCGTCAGGACCACGCCGGTGGCGACCAACATCAAAGCCTTAATCACTCTCATGCACACTCTACAGAATAAATGCGTTCCCTCTTTGCGAAAAGCAGTAACCGAAGAGATTCACTCCCCTAAAACGCGAGATCCCCTCGTACGCTTTCGCCAAGGCCCCGCTCATACATCTCTCCATCCGCCTCCCCGATCGCTTCCAACTGAGCCACACAAACAAAAAACTTGTCCTTCCCGAAAAGCGCAAGCCCGCGTCAGAGATGGTTCCTTCTTAAGACCGACCCATCGATCGCGCACGGGCTGAAATTTCGTGCCTCAGAACCGTTGTCCGTTTACAACAGTCTTCCCATGAGTAAAAAGAAATCCACCTACGGCTTCGGCATCGTCGGTTGCGGCATGATCTCCGCCTTCCACGCCAAAGCAATCGAAGCCATGCGCGGCGCCAAACTCGAATGCGTCTTCTCGCGTAACAAAAAACGCGCCCAAGCCCTCGCCGAAGAATACAACGCCGCCCCCTACACCGATTACCAATCCTTCCTCGCCCACCCCGGGCTCGACATCGTCACGATCTGCACGCCGTCAGGCGCTCACCTCGAACCGGCCGTCGCCGCCGCCAACGCAAAAAAACACGTGATTTGCGAAAAACCGCTCGAGGTGACCCTCGAACGCGTCGATGCCATGGTCGCCGCCTGCAGGAAAAACAAAGTCGTCCTCTCCGGCATCTTCCCCCGCCGCTTCAACCCCGCCACCATCGCCCTCAAAAAAGCGGCCGACGCCGGACGCTTCGGAAAACTCACGCTCGCGGACGCTGATATCAAATGGTTCCGCGATCAAGCATACTACGACTCCGGCGCCTGGCGTGGCACCTGGAAGCTCGACGGCGGGGGCGCCATCATGAACCAGTCCATCCATACAATCGATCTCCTCATCCACGTCGCGGGCGATGTTCAGTCGGTTTGTGCATTCGCGGACCGCGTCGCCCACAAACGCATCGAGGTGGAAGACATCGCAGTCGCCATCCTTCAGTTCAAGAACGGCGCTGTCGGCACCGTCCAGGGTTCCACCACCTGCTACCATCCCGACGGCAACCCCGCCGAAGTCCAACTCTGCGGCACCGAAGGAACGGTCTTCCTCGAAGACGACAAGTTCCGTGAATGGGAATTCAAAAAGAAGTCTCCAGCCGATAAAAAAGTGCGCGCCACGATGATGACGACGTCCAGCGAAGGCCCCGCCGCCGGCGCCGCCGATCCCTCCGCCATCGCTTTCGAATGGCACCAACGCAATTTCGAAGACACCCTCAAAGCCATCAGGTCCGGCAAAAGCCCCGCCGTCGACGGCAAAGAAGGACGCCGCGCCATTGAGGTCATCCTCGCGCTCTACCAATCAGCGCTCGGCGGCGGCAAACGCGTCGATCTCCCCCTCAAACGCACACCGCGCCGCCATTCGTTCCGGTGAGGCTCAGCCGCCCGCAAAGCCAATGCATCCCGCGACCGCCCTCGCCCAACCTTCTCGCAATTTCTTAACGTCTACCTCCGGTCGCTCCGGCCCAAATGCCGCATCCAACTCCCAGTTCTCCGTGATCTCACCCTCATCCTTCCAATAGCCCACACCCAACCCTGCCAGATAAGCCGCGCCCAGAGCCGTGGTCTCCACGGTCTTCGGCCGGCGCACAATCAATCGGCTCAGGTCCGCCTGAAACTGAAGAAGAAAGTCACTCCGGGAAGCTCCTCCGTCCACGTGCAACTCCGTCGCCGCCGCACCCGCATCCTTCGCCATACACTCAAGCAAATCCGTCACCTGATGCCCGATCGACTCCAACGCTGCGCGCGCCAAATGCCCGCTCGTCGTCCCCCGAGTGATCCCGAACAGCGCACCCCGCGCATGCGGATTCCAGTAAGGCGCACCCAACCCGGCGAAAGCCGGCACCAAATAAACACCACCGCTGTCTTCCACCGTCGCCGCCAGCTCATTCACCGCCGGAGCATCCTCGATAATCTTGAGCTCGTCGCGCAACCACTGCACCACCGCTCCCCCGATAAAAACGCTTCCTTCCAAAGCATACGTAGTCTCTCCCCCCCGTCGCCACCCCACCGTGGTCAAAAGGTTGTTTCGCGATACCACCGCTTCACTCCCCGTGTTCCGCATCAGGAAACAACCCGTCCCATAGGTGTTCTTCGCCTGACCCGGAGAAAAACAACCTTGCCCAAACAAAGCCGCCTGCTGATCCCCCGCGATTCCCGCCACCGGCACCCCGGCCAGGGCTCCCACGCCTTCACCACAAACCCCGCTGCTGTCCACAACCTCAGGCAAGAGCGCACGAGGTACGTCCAGGATCCCCAGCAATTCCTCATCCCAGTCCCCTTCATGAATGTTATACAACAGGGTCCGCGACGCATTGCTCGCATCCGTGACATGACGCGCCCCGCCAGTCAAATTCCATACGAGCCACGAATCAATCGTGCCAAAAGCTAACTCACCAGCCTCCGCGCGCTCACGCACGCCGTCGACATGATCCAACATCCATCGAACCTTCGTCCCCGAAAAATACGGATCAAGCCGTAATCCCGTTTTCTCCGAAACCAACGCTTCCTTACCCTCACTCTTTAACGCATCACAAAACTCAGCCGTCCGCCGATCCTGCCACACGATCGCACGACACACCGGTCCCCCCGTTTCACGATCCCATAAAACCGCGGTCTCACGCTGATTCGTGATTCCAATCGCCGCGACCGTGCTCGCGTCACGGCCCGCGTCCACCAAGGCGCCCAACGCCGTTCGCAACTGCGTGTCCCATATCTCCTGGGCGTCATGCTCCACCCAGCCCGATTCCGGATAATGTTGTGTAAACTCCTCCTGCGAAACCCCTAACATTTGCCCTTTCTCGTCAAAGACGATCCCCCGGGAACTCGTCGTCCCCTGGTCCATCGCCAAAATCACCCGATCACTCATGGCCCCAAGTATTCGCTCCCCATCCCCCAGCGTCGAGCCTCCATCTCACATCTCACTCACCGCTTATCCCCAGCTTACCACCGGTTTGTTCAGAGTTTAAATTCCCATAACTATCCGGAAAAGTGGAACTTAGTAACGAAATTTATGTGACTCATAGCTTGAATTTCCGTTGGTCCCGCGCTATCACGGTTAGCTCGAAGATGTTTCTCCTCAACCATCGACGACTCGCGTCCGTCAGCGCGTCGCTCTGCATACTCTGTGTCCTGTCCACACAGGCTCCGGCTGCGGCTCCGCGTGTGCTTTACCTCGGCGATTCCCTCTCCATGGGGTCTTTCGGCCGCACCTTCGACCAACGCATGCGCGAATCCAATTTCGAGGTCTACACCTTCGTCACCGGCGGCGGCAGCCCCTACTACTGGCTCAGTAAATTCGCTCCCATCTCCTCCAATATCGGTCACTGGGAGAAAACTCCCAGCCAGGAACGCCGTCTCCGATACACTCCCGCCGTCCCTAAGATCGAAACGCTCCTCCAAACCTACCGCCCCAGTATCGTCGTGGTTCAAACCGGGATCAATCTTTACTCCGCCCTCCGATCAAAACGCCGCAGCCCCTCTGAAAACGTAAGCGAAGTCAGCGGACTCATCGACGATATGTGCCGCGCGATCCGCCAATCAGGAGCGGAAATTTATTGGATTGCCCCGCCTCATTCTCACGAACAACGCTACCCAAAAGAACTTCAGAACCAACTCCTCTCCATCATGAAGTCCAATGTCCATCGCCACGGTGGCATGGTCTTCGAAAGCGGACGCGTCACCCACTTCACCGATCCTTATCCGCAAACCGACGGCATTCACTACGGACCTACCGAAGCCGCTGCCTGGGCCGAAAAAGTCGCCATGGATTTCACCAACTACGCTTCCGCCGGCAAACATCGCGGTCCTCTCCTTGCCTCCACTCAGTCCATGCCCGAATCACTCCGGCACATCCAAAATGAGCCCCCCCCCGCCGCCGAACCTCCAAAGAAAAAGCGCGGCTTTTTCTTCTTCAGCTCACGTAAGAAAAAAGAACGAGAGGCCGCCGAAGCAGCGGCTGCCGCCCAGGCCGCTTCTTCTCACGGCACACCCTCCGGAGCCCCCCTCCAACCTCGCCCATCGACCCAGCCGGTAGCCCAGAAGCCCGAAGTTATCGAGTCTCCCCCTCCAAGAAAGGCTTCCTCCCCAACCAGTGCCAATCCCCACGCAGCCGGAAAATGGGGTGAAGTGGAACTCAAATTACGCCTTGGCAAAAAGTCGACCATCGAGCATCCCAACGAGGTGACGTATAACAACGCGTTCGCCGTCTACGAATACCAAGTCCTCGACGTCCAGAAAGGCAGCTATCCCTACAAGACAATCCGCGTCGCCCACATGATCATGATGAATCGGAAGCCGACCTTCCCCGCCAGCTTTAAGACCGGCAAAACCTACTATCTCACAGTAGTGCCCATTTCGTCCTACCCCGCACTCGAACGCGTCCAAATGATCGACCAACTCCCCCTCGATCTCGACCTCCCCATCTTTATCACCAAACTCTAGTTGGAAGCACCGGTCAAACCCGGCCACGCAGGGCCCCCTCCGCGTCCCACCGCGATCACTTACCTCAAGGGTCTGGTCGCATGATACCTCCTCCCTCCGAATATCCTTGTCCTCACGCCCCTCCCCTCATACCAATTACTTTCATCCATGACGATTGACGAATCAGAGGACAATGACCTCACAATCATGACCCTCGCCGGCGAAGCCGACCTCACCGCCGTCCCTCTCTTCCAGGAAAAAATGCGGGCCCAAATGAAAAAGGGCACCCCGAAGCTGATCGTCGATTTCTCAGATGTCACTTTCGTCAATACGCCCGTCTGGGCTGTCATTGTCGAATACTACCAGCACACGATCAAAAAAGGCGGCGCCTTCGCAATCGCTGGCCTCAAAGATCGGGTCGAAGCGTCCTTCAATATCGTACGCCTTGGCGAATTCATAAAACACTTCTCTTCCATTGACGAAGCCAGGCAGTCTCTCGAAACCGCCCCCTGAAACTCCAACCCCCCCCGTCCCTTTGCCTCTCGAGAAGCCAAAACATGACTAAAGGATTCGGAGGTTACGCCCTGCTCTGCGCCGGCACCGTATACTGGCTCTTCATCGCCCCCTTCCAGGGCAAAACGTATCGCTTCTCGCAGATTTTCTCCCAAATGGTCCGCATCGGCGTTCACGCCGTCCCCATGGCCGCCCTCACCACTCTCACCATCGGACTCGTCCTCGCCATGCAGTCCGCCACCCAACTGCAAAGCCTCGGTGCCTCGCAGTATGTCCCCGGCCTCGTAGCCTCAAGCCTCGTCCGAGAACTCGCCCCCCTCATCGTCGCGATCATCGTCATCGGTCGAAGCGGCTCCGCCGTAACCGCCGAACTCGGCACGATGAAAGTCTCTGAAGAAATCGATGCCCTCGAGGTCATGGCCGTCCCCCCGATGTCCTACCTCATCCTCCCCCGATTCCTTGCGCTGATCCTTATGATGCCAGTCCTCACCGTCTTTGGCATCTACGTGGGAATGTTCGGTGGTTGGCTCATCACCTATTTCAACCTCAATATGAGTACGTCCTACTACATCTCCCACGCGCTCGAATACATCAAGCCGCGCGATGTCGCGATCTCCATCAGCAAATCCCTCGTCTTCGGTTTCCTTATCGTCACCATCTCATGCCACACCGGCATGAATGTGCGCGGAGGCGCCGAGGGTGTCGGCCTCGCCACGACACGCTCCGTCGTGCTCTCCCTCTTCGCCGTCTTTATCGCGAACGCCTTCGTCACCGCCATCTTCTACTTCTAATTCGTCCCCACCACCTACAAGCCGTCGCATCGTGCCCGAAGAGAACCAAAACATGCCTCCACCTTCCGCATCCAACGCCAATCCCATCATCGAGGTGGAATCCCTCGTCCGCAAGTTCGGCTCCCAAACCGTCCTCAACGGCCTCAGCTTCAAAGTCTACCCCGGCGATACATTTGTGATCATGGGCGGAAGCGGTTGCGGGAAAAGCACCCTCCTCCGACACCTCATCGGCGCGGAAATTCCCACGTCCGGATCAATTAAAATCCTCGGTCAGGAGCTGACAAATGCTTCCCCAAGCGAAGTGCAGGATATCCGGCGCCAGTTCGGCATGCTCTTCCAATCCGGCGCCCTCCTCCAATCGCTTACCGTCGCCGAGAACGTCGCCCTCCCCCTCGTCGAACACGCCAAACTCGATCCCGGCCTCATCGAACTCGTCGTAAAAATGAAACTCGAACAAGTCGGACTCACAGGGCACGGCGATAAAAAGCCATCCGAAATCAGCGGCGGTATGAAAAAACGCGTTGCTCTCGCGCGCGCACTCGTGCTCGACCCCCCGCTCATCTTTAGCGACGAACCCACCGCCGGACTCGACCCCGTCATGACCGCAGTCATTGATGAACTCACACAAAAACTCACCCAGAAAATCGGCGCCACTGTGGTCGTAGTCACTCACGATATGGCCAGCATCTTCCGCATCGCCACCCGCATCATCATGCTCGGCACCGGCGATCGACAAGGCCAGATCGTGATCGCGGGATCACCCGAAGAGGTAAAAAAGAGCGCAGATCCCATGGTCCAGCAGTTCATCCAAGGCACTTCCGAGGGACCCATCCCTTATCGCTCGAAAGGCGACAACTACTCCGACATGCTCCTTGCAAACTAATCACTTGGCCCCATCCTGTCCCGAAGGCCCTAATGAAGAATAAACAAGACGCCATCGTCGCCACCTCGGTGATCGCTTGCGCCGCCGCCCTCCTCGGGGCGCTCGTCTTTTCCATCAGCGGAAACCCATTCAAAAATCCCACGCTCACCTTCACCGCCGATTTCGCAAATGTCGCCGGCATCACTGCCCACTCCCCCGTTTTCTACGCAGGCGACAAAGTCGGCGTCGTCGATAAACTCCAACAACTCGCACCCAACGACCGCATCCGACCCGACGCCATCGTCCGCCTTCACTTGTCCATCACCAAAAAAGTCGCGATTCCTTCTCATATCAAGGTCTACATCACCTCGGATTCCATGCTCGGGGCCAAATATATCGCCATCGAACGGGTCGATGACAAAGGCGGCCCCCTTAAGGACAACGCCCGCCTCCTTTCAAGTGCCCCGCCCTCTCTCATCGAAACAATGATTCCCAACGGAACCGAGATCGTCGCGGATATCGGCTCCATCTCCGCCAGCCTCAAAACCTTCGCAGAATCCCTCAAACCCGAAGAAGATGCCCAAAACCTCTCCGAAACGATCGCGAATCTCAAAGTGATTACCGACGACATCAAGGTGCTCTTCCAAGGTGCAGGGGAAGACGACGAAACTCTCAAAACAAAGCTCGATGCCATCACCGATAATCTCCAAACACTCTCCGCCGACCTCAAAGAGCTTGTCTCCGGCCCGGAAGACGATCCGGAAAAAGGTCTCAAGGTTCGGGCCGCCGCCCTCCTCGAAAACCTCGAAGATTTCTCGGGAGAACTCAATGCCACGCTAGCGGGTTCCGACGGCGAGCCCGGCCTTCGTGTCAAACTTAATGAGATCGCCGATGAGGTGAAAATGATTCTCACCGGCGAAGAAGGAGAAGCTGGGATGCGCGAACGACTCAACGAGACCATGACAAAACTCGATACCGTTCTCCTCGAAGTCCAAGCCTTCATCGTCTGGGGTGAATACGTCACCGGAACTCTCGCAGAGAAACCAAATCGCCTCATCTTCGGAAACAAACGAAACGAAGTCCCCACGAAAGAACAAATCCTCAACTATCTCCGCGACAACGAAGGCCCCTATCCCGTCATTATTGAAGGCAACGACCCCACCGGGGACTCCCGTCTGCAGCTCCCACCACCTGACGAAACTTTCGAAGCGCTACCGCAAACCAATCAGCCGCCCACAAATCCGCCCACAAACCAACTCCGCGGCGGACTCTTCAACAAACGCTACACGCCAAAGTGACCCCCCTCACCCAACAGGAGGAGCTGCGCCGCACGCGCCGCTCCGCTCTCATCGACGTGGCCCGCAGGCTCAGTTCAACCGAAAACGTCGACGATCTCATCGACGACATCCTCTCCACATCACGTGATGTCATGGACTGTGAGGTCTGCTCGATTCTCCTCCGCGTGGAAGGAACCGACGGCGATCTTCGCATCCGCTCCACCCGCCAGATCAATAGAAGCGGCCCTGTCATCGTCCCCCACGGCAAGGGCATCGCCGGACAGGTCTTCACCACCGGCGAACCAATCAATATCGAGGATGCCCAGAAAGACCCACGCCACTACACTCCCGCTTCCGACAAATCAGGCCTAGTGACTCGCGCCATGCTCACCATCCCCCTCCTCGAAGGCGATCGTTGCCTCGGCGTGATGCAGGCCATCAATCCAAACAACACACCCCACTTCGACGCTGAAGATCAGGACATCTTCGAAACCTTCGGAAGCCTTATTTCCGTAACCCTACTCCGGCTCGAAAGCCAAAAGATCGCCATCCGCGAAGCCCAAGCCCGCCAGGAACTTGATCTCGCCCGGGAAATCCAACAATCCTTTCTACCCGAACCAAAAACACAGTTCGAGAACCTCATGCTCGAAGCGTTCTACGAACCCGCCAGCGAAATCGGCGGCGATTTCTATTTCTGGCATGTTCTCGATCCAGGAGAACACGTCCTGTTTGGCATTGGTGATGTGACCGGTAAAGGCCTTCCCGCCGCCCTCGATATGACCCGCGCATCCACCCTCATCGCTTCCACCGCCCAACGATGCCTCGCCATCGGCTTCGATCAATGGGTGACCGAACTCAATGAAAAACTCTGCCGCTTTATGACCGCCGGGCGCTTCATCGCCATCAATTGCGTGCTCCTTCACGTCCCCCGCCGCCGCGCCCACCTCTGCATCGCAGGCCTCCCCAATCCAAAGTTCTTCGATGGACTGTCCTGGCGCGATGTCACCGCCCCCACCAATCCCCCGCTCGGCATCGCGCCCTCCGTCGCCTACCAAACCACCAAAGCACCCCTCGGCGCCGCCCAGCAACTCCTCATCTACTCCGACGGCATCTTGGAACTCACCCAGGAAGACAGTGGAAAAGCCTTCGAAGACGAAGCCTTCGAATCCACACTCGAAAACCTCACCATGCTCGACGGCTCCATTTCTCCCCTCGAACAAGTGGTCAGCGCATGGCGTGAGTTCGGGGGCCCCCGCCCCGCCTACCTCGACGATGCCACTCTCCTTATGGCCTCCGATCTCTCACCACGTCCCCCTACCGATCTCGCCTTCAACTGCAACCCCAACAACATCAGCGAAGCCCGCGCCTTCTTTGAGGAATGGGCCCAATACGCCGGCTTCGATAGCGAGACAACCGGCCTCATTATCCTCGGCTGCGATGAGGTCCTCACGAACATCGTGCGCCACGCGTATCCCTGTCCCACGGATGCCGTCGGCGGAGAAGGCCCCGTCACTTGTCGCGTGAAAACCGAGCATGATGCCCTCATTTTCAACATCGACCACCGAGGCTGTGGGATCTCAAACGAGGAGTTCCATAAACTCATCACCGAGCCTTCACCCGATACCCGAATCGGCGGCCTCGGCGGCCACGTCATCAACGAGGTCTTCGATCAAATCGATTTCCAGACCGATCCGACTCACTCCCGAATCACCCTCGCGAAGAATTGGCTCTAGCTCACCCCCCACCCCCTCTGCAAAAAAGACTCCCAATCCGCCACGAGAGTTTCCTCTCCCCGGGGAAAGGGCTGGAGTGAAGAAAGTTCTCTCCCTCCAGTATCCCTGCTTGCAGATTGCCGCTTGCCTAACTCTTTCGCAGCACGGCAACCACATAGCTCATTCCCTCTTCTAACTTCCTCTCCTCCGGCATCGCCTCTCCAAAATCATACCCCCCTACCATCTGCAGCCCCCCCACCTTCCCAATCAATCGCTTCAATTCCTTCAGATCATACGTCCGCGCCTGCCAATCACTTTCCAAGCGCCGCTCACTAACGCCGCGGCGCGTGACCGTCAATCGCGTCCGAATACGCTCCCGCCGCATCGTCAGGTCCGCAGGCCACGTCCGCGTATTGCACACAACCCGCAATTCCCCCTGCTCCCCAACCCACCGTTCGTGTTCCGGTCGCCTCCGCTCATAGTCCGTTAAATGCAAGCCCAACAAAAACAGACCGCCTCGCTTCAAGACCCGCTCCACACCCTGTAAACACGAGCACGCATCCACCTCACTGAGCAAATACTTGAACGTGCTCAACAAACAAAACGCCATGTCAAATCGCCCGCGCACGCGAAACGCCTCCATCCGTCCTTCGCGTATGGAGACCGGTAGCCCCTTACATCGCGATACCCGACGGGCCGCATACCGCACCATCGCAGCGTTGCAATCAAAACCCACGCCGTCATACCCGCGCCGCCCCATCTCAATCACCAAGCGCCCCGTCCCGCAGGCCGGCTCCAAAACCCGCGTTCGCCCCCGCCTCTTCGTCGCCCCATGCCGCCCCCATACCCGCTCAAGAAAATCCGCCTCCCATGCAGTGTCCGCCCCGAACACAACATCATAATACCGCGGATAATCATACCAATTGCAGTCCTCAAATGCGGCCATCCTTCTCTAATACCACGCCTCCCCCGCCCAATCATACTAATAATCATATCCCACCCCGTACCTGTTTCCCCCCGCTCTTACCCATTGCCACCAAGCCCCCCCAAAATCAGTGAATTCTGGATATGGACTCTTGAAGTTCATTGGGAGACTGGAGAATCGAGTTCCCCTCCATCACTCCTGCTGATCACCTCACGCTCCGCCCTTTACGCCACTCTCAACTCTCGCTACCCTCCCGATATGAACCGCTTCAGAAGACACCTCCTCACCTCCCTCCTCCTCGCCACCCTTGCCGCATGCGGAAGCTCCCAGGACCACTC
This sequence comes from Verrucomicrobiota bacterium, assembly GCA_039182965.1. Lineage (GTDB taxonomy): Bacteria > Verrucomicrobiota > Verrucomicrobiia > Verrucomicrobiales > DEV007 > JBCDBW01. The sequence continues at coordinate 7,672 of JBCDBW010000005.1, read as the reverse complement.
CCCCACCTCTCAATCCTCCACGTCGTCCGGCGACAATCCGGTAATCGCCGCTTCCTGCATTACCCTCACCAATCCCTATTTCATCCTCATCAAAGACGTCATGACCGAGGAAGCCTCCAAATACGGCTACGACGTCGTTTTCCTCTCCGGCGATCAAGACCCCGCAAAACAAGCCAACCAAGTCAAAGACTTCATCGTCCAGGACGTCGCCGCCATCGCCCTGAATCCATGCGATTCCAAAGCCATTGGTCCCGCCATCGCAGAGGCCAACGAAGCCGGAATTCCTGTCTTCACATTCGACATCAAATGCCAAGCCGAGGGCGTCGATATCGTCTCCCATGTCGCGACCGATAACTTCCAAGGCGGGCAACTAGCCGGAGAAGCCATGATCGAAGCCCTCGGGTCCGAGGGCGGCGAGGTCGCCATCCTCGACTACCGCTCCGTGGAATCCTGCATCATGCGCGTCGACGGCTTTAAAGAGATCATCGAACAACACAATAGCGCGATACCCGATTCAAAAATCGAGATCGTCGCGGAACTCCCTGGAGAAGGCGTCAAAGACAAAGGCTATAAAGCCGCTGAGGATGCTCTCCAAGCCCACCCGGGTCTCGATGGCATATTCGCCATCAACGACCCCTCCGGCCTCGGCGCCGTCGCCGCACTCGAACGGGCAGATAAACTCCGTCAAGTCACAGTCATCGCGTTCGATGGCCAACCCGACGGCAAACGCGCGATTCGCGACGGCAAGATCTACGCCGATCCTGTGCAGTTCCCCGACCAGATTGCCCGGAAAACCGTCGAACTGATCGTCGCCCACTTCGACGGTCAAGAAGTCCCCGCCGAGTATCTCATTCCCGCTGCCCTCTACCGCCAAGCCGACGCCGAAAAGGACCCCGACTTGAACTAAGTGGCTGGTCAACACTTTCCACTCCCTCCCCCAGGGCAAATCACGTGCAATCGGATTGCTCACCTTCTCCTGCGAAGCCAATCTGGATTGGCTCGCCGCAAAGCGCGTAATAGGGCTAGGCTGAAAGGATAGCCTTCCCAAACACCCCTCCTGCCTCAAGAACGATTAGTGGTCTAGTACTCAGTGGCTAAAAATCTCATCACCACCCTCCGCCCCCTATTCAACGACTACGGCATGATTGTCGTCCTTCTCCTACTCTGCGTGCTCTTTAGCTGGCTGACCTGGGGAAAGCAAGACCCCGAAGGAGCCGACGCCGGCCGCATCCTTGCCAAACAAATCATCCAAGACTTCGACAACTCACCCACGATCCTCATTGTCGCCCGAGACACCGCCACAGACCAATCCTTTGTCACAGAACTCACCACCGGTCTCAAACCCTCCGACGCCACGATCCTGAAAACTGTCCAAGGTGATCCCGCGGACGCCCGCCAGGCCCTCGAACAACTCAACACTGCCGCGACAGGACTCTCGGTCATTGCCGCAACCGACGCCACCGCTGCCTGGAGTGTCTTTGACGATCTCCCCTCCAAATATCCCGACCTCGGCACCCCTCTCGTCCTTACCGCCCCCTCCTCCCAAGGCGCCGCTTTCCTCAAACGCGATAACCTCCTGAACATCGCCAATCAAATCGCCGTCATCGCCATACTCGCCATCGGAATGACCCTGGTAATCCTCACCGCCGGAATCGACCTCTCCGTCGGGAGCCTCGTCGCCCTCTCCGCCGTCGCCGTCGCTTGGGCTGTGCAAAACCTCGCCGGAGGCGAAGACGCCACGATCCTTGCCGTCCTCCTCTGCGGACTCGGCGCCGTCTTGCTCTGCGCCGCCGCCGGCGCCTTCTCGGGTCTAGTGGTCACCCGCTTCGCCGTCCCCCCCTTCATCGCAACTCTCGCCATGATGCTCATTGCCAGCGGACTCGCCTTCCTCATTGCCAGAGGACGATCCATCGACCAAGTACCCCCTTCCTTCACCTGGCTTGGCCGCGACGCCTCCCTCGCCGGCATCCCCAACGCCGTGGTCCTGATGCTCACACTCTACGTCATCGCACACTTCACAATGACCCGCACACTGCTCGGCCGATACATCTATGCCGTCGGACAAAACGCCGAGGCCGCCCGCCTCTCTGGAGTACCCGTACATCGCGTCCTCCGGAGGACCTACATCATTTGCGGAGCTCTAGCCGGTCTCGGCGGAATCGTCCTCGCCTCCCAACTTGACAGCGGTGCCCCCACATACGGCCTCATGTATGAGCTCTACGTCATCGCCGCTGTGGTCGTGGGCGGCACCTCCCTCGCTGGTGGCCGCGGTAAGATTTTCGGCACGCTCATCGGTGCCTTCATCATAGCAGTCATCCAAAACGGAATGAATCTTACCGGTGTCGAATCCTACACTCAAAAAATCGTCCTCGGCACAGTCATTCTTGCCGCCATCATCCTCGATCGCATCCGCATCCAAAAATGGTCCGGCCCCACTGCTTCCTAAACTGGTATCAGTCATTCGGAGGTCGCCCGCGAACACCAGCTCCCCCATCTATTTCCGACTCCCATTCATCCAGCATGCGCGCTAACCGCGCCGCCAACTCTGCTTTTTCACCCACCCGGTTTTCACTCTCTCCGGGATCCACCTCCAAATCATACAAAAACCGATTCCCGCCCTCCGTCTCCTCCACAAGCTTCCACTTTCCACTTCGTACCGCCCGCCCTTCTTCAACCGATTTCCGCACCGGTCCTTTCTTCCGACGCCAAAATAGAGTGCGTTCCGCCTTCTCCTCTTCCCCCAGCAAAATCGGAAGCAAATCCATCCCATCCTCCCCCGCCGAGCTCGCTCTTATTCCCGCCAGCCGACGAAACGTGGCCGTCCAATCCATGGTAATCCCCACCTGATCCATGACCACTCCCGCCGGAACCACACCGGGCCATCTCACGAGACACGGCACCCTCGTCCCGCCCTCCCAAATGCTCGCCTTCCCCGCTCGAAATGGCCCGTTTCGCGAATAGGTATGCCCCCCGTTGTCCGACGTAAACACCACCAGTGTCTCTTCCACGATTCCCATCCGGTCAATTGCCTCTAAAACCCGCCCGATACCCTCATCCATCCGCTCAACCATCGCCACATAGGTCGCCCGATCCCCCTCCTGCCAAGACTTCTTCTTCGGCCGCACGTCCTTGCCAATATCTCCGGGTCCTTGCCACGGAAAATGCGGCGCCAGATGCGCAATAAACAAAAAAAATGGCTGCTTCCCACGCACCTGCTCGATGAATGAAATCGCATCTTCCGTAATCAAGTCCGTCGTATACCCCTCCCGTTCCACCACTTCGTTCCCCAACCATAAATCCGCTACCCCGATCCGGTCCATGTGCTCAAAGTAGTGATGATTGCCCCCTAACAAACCAAAGAAGTGATCGAAACCTTGCTCCCACGGGCGACGCCCGCGATCATAGCCCACATGCCACTTCCCCGATAAACCAGTCGCATACCCCACCGATCGCATCTGATCCGCAATGGTCTCGCCGTCCACCGGCAGCCCCCTTCCCATCTCCTGATAGTATAGTGCGTTCTCCATGCCCGCCCGCTGCTGATACCGCCCTGACAAAAATGCAATCCGCGTCGGTGAACACACGGCCCCGTTTGCATAAAAATTTGTCAACCGAACCCCGTCCGCTGCCATCTGGTCAAGATTCGGCGTCTCGATGTCGGTCACCCCATAACACCCTAAATCTCCATACCCAAGGTCATCCGCCATCATAAACACGATGTTTGCCTGTTCCTGTCCCCAAAGAGACGCCGCCCATCCAAGACATCCTGCTAGCACCAGCGATTTACCGTTCATGATCATCGATGCTAATGATTCTTTTCCACGCTTCCCAACTCAAAAAACTTCCCCGCTCTCCCAAATCCCTACACTGCACGACCGGGCTCCTCGTGACGCCTGCCAAGGTGAACGAGGACCATTGAATACGAAATCCCAGTGCCATCCGGACCCACTAGCGCTTCCAACTCCGGGTTCGAAAAAGTCACTCTTCGAATCGTTTCATTGTTTTGGAGCCCCGGACCCGGCGCGTCGCCTAACTCCTAATTATCTTAGCAAGCGCCTCAGACTCACCAGCGCAATCTCAGGCGCTCGATCTTGGCCGTTTGAAAAACCCCAAATGACGCCATCCCAGGGGCACTGCGAGGCGGTTGGAGGACTTGTTCGACCAAGCATCACTTTTGCATCGAACCCAACCGCTCAATATGCAATACACTCGCGAGCTTCAGACGATTGAGCAGAATGAGAGAGATGCCGCTGTCACCGGACCCTGCAATTGAACACAGACAACTGAACCCTTGGATTCACATGTGGTTGCATCCAAGGATTACCATCCAACAAGTGATCGACACGGATCCAACGCGATTGGTGATCTTGATCGCCATGATCACGGGGATTTCCGAGTCGCTCAATCGTGCAGGCTTAAGAGACTATGGGGATGGCTTATCGATCTCCGCAATAGTTGGGCTCGCCGTTTTTCTTGGCCCGATTGGAGGCATCATACGACTCTACCTTTTCGGCTTCCTGATACGCTGGACCGGAACTTGGCTTCGTGGAGAGGCCGACGGGGAGGAGATTCGGGCGGCATACGCGTGGTCAAGTGTCCCAATCGTGTGGAGCCTTTGCCTGTGGATCCCTCAGATTTTTACCTTTGGAGAAGAATTGTTCACCTCCGAGACCCCCATGATTGATGCCGATCCTTTTTTGTCCTATCAATTGATCGGCTTCGGGTTGGTCGAATTCGTGGTCGGTGTCTGGTCTTTCTTTATTTTTCTCCATGCACTGGGACAAGTGCAGGGATTTTCCGCATGGAAAGCGCTTCTAAATCTGGTTTTGGCAGCGCTCGTCGTCTTGGTCCCGCTGGGTTTGATCTTCGGATCGTTTTGGTTTGTGTCATAGAGACAGATCACGCAACAACCTTCTTTAATAGCGATCCGATCGTGTAATATGAGGAATGAACTAACCCGGATATTTCATGAAGGGAAGGATGGCGAGTGGTAATGATGGACAGGTGCAGTGTTGGCGTATTGCGGTGGTGAGGGGTGAGCTGAAGGGGTGATTTTCTGCGATTTGGGCACACTGGTCCCTGCCCCCGTTGTTTTTCCGGCGCCGGGGACAGCGCCATCGGGCCATCAGGAGGTGTCGCCGATAAGCGCGGCGTGAGCGGTGGCAAAGACCTAGCGCCGCGGGTAGCCGGTGGAGAGTTGGACGATGATCCGGCGAGTGTTCCTGATCACGACGGCACCGATCTTGAGCAGTTCGAGCCGGATGCGAGTGACCTGGGCGTGAGCTAACTCGGATGATTTGAGAGCCTTTGTTCTCAAGGTGTCCACGAGCACGTAGGCCAGGGTGCTCAAAAGCAAACGCAGCTGGTTGGGCCACTTGATCAGCGAGCGCTTCTCATGCACCACCCGGCCGGCCTGCCGATCATCGGGCAAGAGCTCGGCCGCCCGATCGAGCAGCCCTAGTTGCCGCTCCACCTCCCGCAAGAGCAGCACCCGACCTTCCTGGCTGATGTCGCCGCCATCGAAATCGGCGAGCACTTTAGGTCCCTTACACCTTGAAAACCCAAAGGAAAGCTGCTTACAATCTGTCATCGCGTGGTTGGTCGTCCAGTTGGCCTTAAGTAACTCAACTTTAACGACATTCAAACAACCACGCGATTCTTTCGTGAAATATCCGGGCTAGAGCCTGTTGCCTCATAAATAATGACACCTTGTGTTGAATATATGTGGGGATGGCGGAAGAACGTTGATTCATAAAGGATGACACCGGCAATCGAAAGGATGCCGATGAGTCAGAAGATACGAGAAGAGATGCTCCCGAGGCTGCGCCAGCGCTATATGCAGCATGGGCGGGCGGGACGCAGTGTGATGATCGATGAGCTGTGCGAGCAGTTTGGATACGGCCGCAAGCATGCCATCAAGCTACTGGGTGGCAAAACCGGTTGGGGGGGGGTAAACTGGGGACGCGTCGAGGGCGCCCCACAATCTATGGGAAGGAAGTGGTGGAAGTGCTTTTTGCGATCTGGAAGGCCGGCGAGCAACCCTCTGGCAAACGCCTGGTTGACATGGTGCCGTTGTGGTTGCCGTAGTATGAGGCCGAACACGGGACCTTGAGCCGGAAGGTGCGCCAAGAGATAAAGGCGATCAGCGCAGCCCAGATTGATCGTCTCTTGGCCCCTCGCAAGGCAAGGGCGGGCGGCAAAGGTCGATGCGGGACGAAGCCCGGCACTCTCATTGAGACGCAAATCCCCATCCGCACCGATCACTGGGACGTCACCGCCCCCGGATACTTGGAAGCAGATAGCGTGGCGCATTGCGGCAGCTCGATGGAAGGCAGCTTCATCTGGAGTGTCACCTACACCGACATCTACAGCGGCTGGACGAGCCTGCGAGCGGTATGGAACAAAGGAGCCGCCGGGGTGGTGGAAGCCACCCGGGATGTTGAGGGCCGCTTGCCCTTCGATATCCTCGGCTTTGACTGCGATAACGGCAGTGCGTTCCTCAACTGGCATCTGGTGAGTTACTTTACCCAACGGCCCCAAACGGTCGGATTTACCCGCTCGCGTCCTTACCACAAGAACGACAACGGGCACGTCGAGCAGAAGAACTGGACGCATGTGCGCCAATTGCTCGGATACGACCGGCTCGAAGAGCCCGCGTTGCTCGAGAGGATCAATCTCATCTACCGAGACTACTGGGAGCCTTTGCACAACTTCTTCTCCACCTCGGCAAAACTGGTGAGCAAGATCCGGCACGGAGCCAAGATGCAACGGCGTCACGACACCCCGCAAACCCCGTGCGACCGGTTGCTGAAGAGCACTACCTTGAGCGCCCGAACCAAGGCTGCTCTGCGCCGCGAGCGCTAAGCTCTCAACCCCTTTGAACTGAATCGAAAGCTGGAGCAGGCCCTCCGGCGCGTGCTTCTTGGGCCCCTGCGTTCCAGTCGCCCTACGGGCTCCTTGCACTCCGCGACCCGAGAAGCTAAAACACAAAACAACACGGTGTCATGACTTTTGCGTCAACGATACCCCACTCTCACAGATCACAGGGTGTCATTTACTTTTGAGGCAACAAGTAGAGGAGAATTCAGTCAATCAACGGCGCAACTAACCAACGACTCAAGGTGAGCACACTCACAGTTCTATTCTGATCGAGCAAGGAGTGGTAATGATCGCTACTTGAAGAACTAGGCTCGGGCTGCCACCGTCAAATGGCAGGCCTCAATCAAGCTTTCTCAGGTGCCTCCCTTTTGATCCCCGACTGATGGATTTCAACACACGCCTCAATAATCTCCGATGCACGCCTACCGGCCACTTTCCAGTTCAACCTCTTTTCATACTCGCCTCTTGCTTGGCTGGCCATGCGTTTATAATCCTTCGGGCTCTTGAGAAGGGCCACTAAGCGGTCTGCCTCGCATGCCTGGAATCGGCCCGGCTCGACAAGAAAACCATTTTCTCCATCGCGAATGATGGTAGAAACCCCGCCGACATCGCAGCCTACCGCAGGCAGGGCGTATGCATTGGCCTCACAGTATACGAGCCCGTAACACTCGGCTAGCGAGGGAACAATCAAAATGGTTGCCCTACGAAAAATCTGGTCCAAACGACGGCGACCTTCGTCGGTTCGCTTGTCGATAAAACCAACAGGGCAGACCCAATGATTCGTAATCAATTC
>JBCDBW010000004.1:0-82777 GCA_039182965.1 Verrucomicrobiota bacterium | reverse complement strand
CACGGAAAAAGCCCCCCCGCCGGGCGCCGCTCCCGCCATCGTATACAGCAGCGCCCCCAAAACCATTAAGACTCCCGCTAACCCAATCACAAAAACGCCCGGAAAAAGAAAAAGCTCCACCGCGATCAGAACAATCCCAAGAACGAAAACCGCCACGATCTCAAATCCCGCCATCTTGCCTGCCAAATAATGCCCAAAGAAAAACAGCGAAAATGCCGTCACGGCGACAATTCCCGGTAAACCAAACCCGGGTGCGTTGTATTCCATATACGCACCAGCAATCGCCACGATAATCAGGATCGGCGCCAATCGCGTTACCCACATCGCAATACTCTCAAATCCCAACGGCTGCGCGATAACAATCTCCCCGGCCAGCTCCTCCTGCTGAACCAGATCGTCCACATCCTCAGCAATCCCTTTGGCCAAAACCGGACGCCCCTCAAACACGCGTGTTGCCTCCTCATGATCCAAACTCAAGACCTCCCCTTCTTTCGCCAATACCAAGACTCCCATCGGGTAGTCTTCACGATCTTCTTCTCCCACCTGCACCACGACGTCTTTGTCATCCGAAACAAAACCCTCGGCAATCTCAACGCGATGCCCCTTCTTCTTAGCCACACTTCGAACTTGTGCCTTGTTGAAAGAGGTAAGCTTTTTCTCCAACGTCTCACCCACGTCCTGTCCGCCCGCCATGACCGTCAGCGCCGCTCCTATCGACGAGGTTGGCGCCATGTAAATGGTATCGGTGCCAAGCGCAATAATCGAGCCCGCGGATGCCGCACGCGTGTTGATGAAGGCATACGTGGGAACCTTCAGCCGCGATAGATCTTCCATCATCAATCCCGAAGACTCCCACGCATTACCACCTGGCGTGTCGATCTCCACGATTATTGCCTCCGCACCCTCCTCGTCGGCCCGCTCAAGCATCCGGCGAATAAACTGAAATTTTCCCTTGTTCATCAAATCGCCATCCCCTTGCACGGGAATCACCACCACCTTCCCCGCAAAAGACTGCTCCTTGACCTTCAACCCGTCCAAGGCCCCTTCAGCTGCAACCTCATCCTCATCACCAATCTCCCCCAACCCGACCTCACCCACTTCCTCCGCGTCCACTCGATCCTCTCCCGTCTCCGCCTCGCCACGAACTCCAATCGTCCCTACCCACATCCATCCAAGCATGACTAAAAAAAAGACGTCCGATCGCATTTTCATGGTGAAAGAATCTCTTAAGGCTTAAAACTTCTCCAATAACCAACCCTACCATCGTCGCCCTCTCAGCCCGTCGTCAACCGGATTAATGCCACGCATCCCCGAAGAAACCGTTCAGGAAGTGCTCGCCGCCACCGATATCGTCGAGCTCATCGGCTCCTACTTCCCTCTCAAACGCGTCGGCACCAACTACCGCGCTCTCTGCCCCTTCCACAACGAAAAGACACCCTCCTTTAACGTCAACCCCGCCCGCCAAAACTACCATTGCTTCGGCTGTCAGGCAGGAGGAACCGCCGCCGGTTTCGTCATGGAATATGAAAACATCGATTTCCCAACCGCCATCCGACGCCTCGCCGATCGCGCCGGAATTATGGTCCCGGAAGCGGAGTTCGATCCCCTCGCCGACGAACGCAGCCGCCGCCGTACCAAACTCCTTGCGCTGCACAAAGACGCCGCCGCATGGTTTCACCACCTCCTCAACAAAAAAGAGATCGCCGCCCCGGCACGCGATTACCTGAAAGCCCGCGGCATCTCTTCTCATATCGCCCGCGAGTGGCAACTGGGATACGCCCCATCCTCGGGCCAATTGATCAAGCAGTGGGCCACCCATCACCAATACGCCGAGGAACTTCTCGTCGAAGGTGGCCTTCTCCGACGCGCCGATGAAGAAAACACTCGGCCGGGCGAAACTTACCCATGGTTCCGCGATCGCCTCATGTTCCCCGTCGCCAACGAGTATGGCGACACCATCGCCTTCAGCGGTCGCCTCCTCGATGCCGAAGCCAAAGCCGCCAAATACATTAACTCCCCCGAGTCTCTCATCTTCACCAAAGGCAAAACATTCTACGGACTAAATAAAACCAAACGCGATATCCTGCGCGAGAGACGGGTTATCGTTTGCGAGGGGCAAGTTGACCTCATCGCCTGCCACGCTCACGGAATAACAAACGTCGTCGCGCCCCTCGGTACCGCGTTCACACCACAACACGCCGCCATTCTTAAGCGACACGACGCCGAACCCGTTCTCTGCTTCGATTCCGATCAGGCCGGATACAAAGCCGCCGCCCGCACGTTTGCCGAACTCGCAAAAACAGGCCTTATCGCCCGCGTGATCCAGATGCCAGAAGGGGAAGACCCCGATTCCCTCATCAAGAAAAGCGGCCCGGATTCATTCAGACACCTCCTCGACCATGCCCGCGACTTCTTTGACTACCAAATCGACCACGAAAGCAGCAGCGTAAACATGGCTTCGCCAACAGAACGGCGCCGCGTCGCCACCACCCTTGCCGTCGGAGCTGGTTTCATCGAAGACCCCATTCTCCAAGACGCCGTGATCAAAAAAATCTGTGCCGGTCTTGCCCTCCCGGAAAACGACTTCCGGACTCTCATCACTAAAGAGAAACGCAACGAGCGAATCTACAATCCCGACGCGCACAGTGAACGGCCTCGCGGCAACGCCGTCGAAATCGATAATCCTAACCTACTCTACCTCACCCACGCTCTCTTAACCAATCGGGATACTCGTGATTCAATTTTAAAAAACGAATCTGTTGCCTTCCTTGAGAATCTTCCACACACAGATGTCGTTCGAAACCTTTGGCACGCGTCCTTCGATCCAGAAGACCAGACCGCAGTCAATACTTTCCTCTCCTCTCTCCCCCATGAACAAGAATCATTCCTTACCGGAATCCTCGCCCAAGAAACCCCACCCTCGGATTTGCATACCGCAAAAGAATGCATCGCCAAACTAAAGCGACAAGCGCTGCGCCGCCAGCTAGACCAAATAATTAGCCAAATCAAAGAACCCGGTTTGCCCACCGATACCGTCTCAAAACTCACCAAAGAATCGCTTGACCTGAAACGACGCCTCAATGATATTGCGCGGTCCCTTCCCAGGCACGATTAGTGCTTAAAGAAAGACAACCCACCCTTTCTCTCCTCAGCGCAGATATGGCTACCAAAAAAGCTTCGTCGAAGAAACCCGCATCGCGGGCCAAACCCAACTCCTCACCACGAGGCAGAACAAAAACCACCCGAAGCTCGCGCGCAGCCGCCGCAAAGAAAAAGTCCAAGTCGCCCGTCAAAGCGACTCCGAAGAAAAGCGCGCGCACTGCAAAGAAAAAGACCGCCGCTAAAAAGGCTGTTGCCTCTTCCAAGGCGCCCCAGAAAAAAACCGCCGCCAAACCCGCGGCAAAAAAACGCGGCCGCCCGCCAAAAAGCAAAACAGCTGCCCTTGCCGTCTCGGATGCCCCAAAGAAACGACGGGGCCGTCCGCCAAAAAATGCCTCCACAAACGGAGATTCTCACGTGTCGGCCGGTTTGGAAGATCCACCAAAACGAAGACGCGGTCGTCCTAGAAAAAATGAGGGCCAGGGATCACTCGTCGACTCCACCGCCAAGGCGCTCGCCGATGCCACCAGCATCGATGCACCCGAGATTCAGGAGAAAATCCGCGAACTCGTCAAACTCGCTAAAGAACAAGACTACCTCACTTTCGACGATATCAACGAGGCCCTTCCAGCGGGCGCAATCAAACCCGATATTATCGACGGAATCATGGAACGACTCCGTAGCATGGAGTTCGATATCATCGATGCCGCTAAGGTCGACCACTATAAAGACCCTGGTAAAGACAAAGAAGACAACGAAAAACCCGATACTAAACTCGATATCCTCGACGACCCCGTTCGCATGTATCTCAAGCAAATGGGGCAGGTGCCGCTCCTAACCCGCGAGCAAGAAGTCGAAATCTCGAAACGCATCGAAAATGCAGAGCAAAACGTCCAAAAATACATCAATAGCTTCGGCTTCACCGCACACGCCTACCTCGAACTCGCTGATAAACTGATCAACTCCCACGAGCGATTTGACCGCGTCATTCTCGATAAGAAAATCGAAAGCCGGGAACGCTACATGAAAGCGCTCCCCAAACTGTGCCAACAACTCAATCAGGTTCACACCGAAGCTGCCGGCCTCTATCAAAAACTCAATGTACCAAAACCACGCGGACGGGCCAAACTCGAGGCTGGCCTCGAAAAAGCACATGCATCTCTCAGTCGCATCTTCGGACGTTTCTACTTCAAGCAAAAGGTCACCGAGGAGTTCGTCAGTGTCGCCGACAACCACTACTTTGAACTCTGCTCGTTGCGCCGCAGTCTCAAACGCAACCCCCGCAACAAGACTACAAAGGAAAAACTAGAAGATTTTCGCCTTCGCGCTTGGCAGACTGAAGAGGAGTTCGACGCCAGTCATCGCGAACTCCGCCATTGGATGCGCGAGGCCCTGAAAGCAAAAACCGAAATGGTCGAAGCCAACCTTCGCCTCGTCATTTCCATTGCAAAGAAATACACTAATCGCGGCCTCTCTTTTCTCGACATTATCCAGGAAGGAAACATGGGACTCATGAAGGCCGTGGAAAAGTTCGAATACCGCCGCGGTTACAAATTCTCCACCTACGCTACTTGGTGGATTCGCCAAGCCATCACCAGGTCTATTGCCGATCAAGCCCGCACCATCCGTATCCCGGTTCATATGATCGAGACGATCAACAAGCTGATGCGGGTCCAGAAACAGCTGGTCCAGGAATATGGTCGCGAACCAAGCCCGGAAGAAATCGCAGACGAAATCCATCTCCCCGTGGAACGCGTCCGCGCGGTCCTCAAAATGGCCCAACAACCCATCTCCCTCCAAGCCCCAGTCGGCGATAGCGACGACACCTCCTTCGGCGACTTCATCGAAGACAAAGGCGCCGAGGACCCCATGGAGATGACCGGAATGAGTCTCCTCAAAGACAAGATCAAAGACGTCCTCGATACCCTCACCGAACGCGAACGCCAAGTCCTCGAGCAACGTTTTGGTCTCGTTGATGGCTACAGCCGCACCCTCGAAGAAGTAGGCCGCCAGTTCCAGGTCACTCGCGAACGTATTCGCCAAATCGAAGCGAAAGCACTTCGCAAAATGCGTCACCCCACCCGGATCCGCCAGCTCGAAGGCTTCCTCGAGATGTCTCGCATCTAGCTCCAGCTCTGTAGATCAGGCGCCTATCGCAAATCTGCGGTTTTATCGCAACCTTTCTCCCATCACCAGGTTTCATCAGCCAATGAATATCCCGGAAGATCAGGATCCAGCGTGGAAGCTCCTTCTGAAGGCACCCAAGCCGGAGCCCAGCCCTTTCTTTGCTCGAAATGCCGTGCGCGAAGCACGCAACCTCGGCGAGCAACGGACCCGTTCTGCACTGATTCAGTTCTTCACGCTCCCACGTCTTGCCTTCGCTACTGCTTGCCTTGTGGCCGTGATCATCGCCGCCGGTGCCCTTTTCACAGCATCTCAGCCCGGTAGCAGCAGCCATTCCCCCATCGTCGCCGCAATCCCTGCCGAGGCGGTCCCGGAAGCTACCCTCCTCGATCTTGCCCCAGAAGGTGCTGACCTCACCGTCGAGGAATTCCAAGAAGAAGTCGAAATGATTGACTACATGGACGGCCTACTGGCCGTTCAGGATATTGACGTGCTCGACGACGAGGACCTCGCAAATCTCCTGTTTTAGACTAAGCGACGAAGTCGACTTCTAGCAACAAAGCCGCTTCCAGCTGCCGCATGTATTCCTCACGCGGAATCTCCACGCACCCAAACTGCTCTAGGTGCCGGTTGCTCCACTGCGTATCCAACAAAATAAACCCTTGTTCCAAGAGATGATGGACCAACGCTACCAACGCCACCTTCGACGCGTCCGTCTCATAGCTGAACATTGATTCTCCGAAAAAAGCTCCTCCGATCGATACTCCATACAGTCCTCCCAATAATTTACCGTCCCGCCACGCCTCCACCGAATGGGCATACCCCAATTCGTGTAACTCCCGATAGCTCTTCACCACCTCATCACTGATCCATGTCTCCGAACGGTCTGCACATCCTAAAATCACATCCCCAAAGGCAGTATCCATCCTTACTTCAAACCGCTCCTCCCGCAGGCTCCGCTTAAGACCATGCGGCACGTGAAAGTCCTCAAGAGGAATCACTCCCCGCGGATCAGGAGAAAACCACGCAATCTCCCCGTCATCCAACGCCATCGGGAATATCCCCATCCGGTATGCCTTGATCAAAAAATCAGGCTCGATCACCCCTTTCGAACTCACGGCTCTACCTTAGCGATGAATTCGCTCCGTGCAATCCACTCAGTCCATGATTACAATAACGCCAGTGAATAAGGCCATCTACCCTGGTAGCTTTGACCCCGTCACGAAGGGGCATCTCGATGTCATCGAACGGGCTTGCCGTGTCTTCGATCACGTCGTCATTGCCGTCGCAAACAACCAAAACAAAGATCCACTGTTCAATATCGAAGAACGGATCGATCTGGTCGAAAAAGCCGTCGCCGAATGCAGGTTTGGCCCCCAACTCACCGTCAAACGCCTTGACGGACTCCTCGTCGACTTCGCCCGCCAAGAGAATGTCCATGCTGTTATTCGCGGGCTCCGTGCCGTTTCCGACTTTGAGTTCGAGTTTCAACTCGCCCTCATGAACCGAAGCCTCGAACCGAAGATTGAAACCATCTTTCTCATGCCCACCGAAGAATTCACCTACCTAAGCTCAAGTATCGTCAAGGAAGTCGCCCGCCTTGGGGGCGACGTATCCCCGTTCGTCCCCACCCCTACCCGCATTGCCCTTGAAAAACACTATGCCGATTCTTGATCAGTCGATTCCCATACACGCATGATCATTTACCGCCAGCAAGTCCTCGAGGAAGATGTCGAACTCACGGGAGAGTTTCCCATAGATGTGTTCCAAATCGATGGAGAAGAAATCCGGGCCGCCTCCCCCTTACGCTACCACCTCCAAGCTTCCCTCCAGGAAAATGAGCTCTTAATTACCGGAACCATTTCCTCCTCCTTCCACCTCCGCTGCGTCCGATGCCTCGACTTTTTCGAGAAATCCATCCATATCCAGGCCCTAACTCTCCTCATCCCCTTTGAAAATGAGGCCAGCATCGACTTGACGGAACGACTTCGCGAAGATATTTTGCTCGACCTTCCGGGATATCCACGGTGTGAAATGGCCGACTCCCCCCGTGAATGTAAGCCTAGCGGCACCATTCTCACGGAGGACGATTACCACCCCTCTACCAACGATTCCCTCACACAGGAAAAAGAAATCTGGAGCGCCCTCGATGACTGGAAACCAACCGATCGCTCGAATCCCAACTCCTGATTTGAAGGGATTACAATAATAACCATAATTTTCAACTGACTTACGACCATGGCCGCGCCGAAAAGACGAACGTCCAAAATGAAACAAAAAATGCGCCGGGGCGCCAATCGCTGGAAGTCTCCCCAGCTTAAATCCTGCCCCGAATGCGGCAGTGCCGTCCCATCGCACACCGCTTGCCCCTCTTGCGGTTACTACAAGGATCGCCAAGTCCTCAGTGTCGACTCCCTCTAAAGGCCGTCGCGCTATTCCCAGTTAGGCCCGCCATTCGTGCCATGACCTTCCCACTCGGTCTGGCCCCAGCGCCGCTATTCCGCTTGCTGACCAACAGCACACCCAATACCATACCTCCTCCGGCTGCACATTCCCCCGCCCCACCTACTTCACCATGAAAATCGCCGTCGACGCCATGGGAGGCGATTTCGCCCCTAAAAATGTCATCGAGGGAGCAAAACTCGCTCTTCAGGAATTTCCCTCAATCGAGCAAATCCTGCTGGTTGGTGATACCGATGCCATCAGCCAGGAAATGGCAACCCACGACTTCCAATGGCGTCGCACTACCGTTATCCACGCTTCTCAGGTCGTTGATATGGGAGACAAGGCAGCTCAGTCGGTCCGAGCTAAGCGTGACTCCTCAATCAGCGTTGCGATCGATCTCGCTAAAAAAGGCGAAGCTGACGCTGTCGTCAGTATAGGCCATACGGGGGCCGCCGTCGCCGCCGCCACCGTCAAATTACGCACCCTCGAAGGCGTCGACCGACCGGGTATCGCTTCTCCCCTCCCAAATGAACACGGCGTCTGCAACATTCTCGACGCCGGTGCCAATGTCGACGCCAAACCCCTTCACCTCCTCCACTACGCCTTTATGGGCGACGTCTATGCCCGCCACGTCCTCGGCGTGGATAATCCCGCCATTGGACTCATGTCTGTCGGCGAAGAAGACGATAAGGGAAATGATTTCACTCGTGAAACCTTCTCTCTTCTCAAAGAGACCTCTCTCAATTTCATCGGCAACGTCGAAGGTCATGACCTTTTCGAGTCACCCGTCGATGTCATCCTGTGTGATGGCTTTATCGGGAATGTCATCCTCAAAAGCTGCGAAGCCACCGCTAAAGCCATGTCTAAATGGCTGAAACTCGAAATGCAACGAAGCCCTCTCCGCGTCCTCGGCGCCTCTATGGCTGTCGGCGCCTTCCGCGCCATTAAACACCGCACCTCTTACGAGTCCGTCGGCGGAAGTCCCTTGCTCGGTATCAATGGAACCGTCATCATCGGGCACGGATCTAGCTCCGCCGTCGCTATCAAAAATGCCATCCGTGCCGCCGGCGAGGCTATTGAACACAAAGTAAACCCGCTTATCGAAGAAGCCATCCGAGATCACTGCCAAGTTCATGCCTGAGGATACGTCCGATTTCGAAAATGCCGCCTCCTGCATCACCGCGATCGCCGGCACCGGAAGCTATGTCCCGAAAAAGGTTCTCACCAATGCCGAACTCGAAAAACTCGTCGATACCTCCGACGAATGGATCACGACCCGCACCGGTATCAAGGAACGGCGCATCGCCGCCGATGACGAAGCGACGAGCGACCTTGCTACTAAGGCAGCTCGAAAAGCGATGGAACAAGCCGGGATCACCGCCGACGAAATCGACCTCCTCATCGTCGCCACCATTTCACCCGACATGTTTTTTCCCTCTACCGCCTGCTTCGTCCAAAGAAAACTGCAGGCAAAGAACGCCGTCTGCTTCGATATCGCTGCCGCCTGCTCAGGCTTCCTCTACGCCCTCCAAGTGGCCCGCCACTTCGTAAACTCTGGCAATCGAAAAACCGCTCTCATCATCGGTGCCGAAAAACTCAGCTCAATGGTCAATTGGGAAGATCGCAACACTTGCGTCCTCTTTGGAGACGGCGCCGGCGCCGCCGTTGTCGTTAGTGACAGCGATTCCTCACAGAAATCCGGCCGTGTCCTCTCTAGCGTGATGTATAGCGACGGGGATCAAACCGATATCCTTGTCGTCCCAGGCGGCGGCTCGGCTTGTCCGATCAATCCGCAGAACGCCGATGACAAGCTGAACACCATTCGCATGGAGGGGCGTGAGGTCTACAAATACGCCGTCAATGCGATGCGCGCCGCGGCCGAAAAGGCCCTCGAAGCCGCCAGCCTAACCCCAGACGACATCGATATGGTCATCCCTCATCAGGCTAATCGGCGCATTATCGAAGCCATCACCGATCGCCTCGGCATCCCCGAAGAACGGACCTTCGTCAATCTCGACAAATACGGCAATACCTCCGCTGCCGCAGTCGCAATCGCCCTCGACGAAGCCAGCCGTCTCGGCGCAATTAAAAAAGGTGACATCATCCTTCTTGTGGCTTTCGGCGCCGGCCTCACTTGGGCCGCCACCGTGATCGAATGGTAAGTCACCCGCACGGGGATGCTCATCGACACTCATTGCCACCTCGCGAGCCATCGCTATCAAGAGAAGGAGATTGAAGAGCTGGTCGAGAACGCACAATCAGCTGAGGTCGATCGACTGATAAGTATCGGGACAGACCTAGACGACTGCCTTCGTAACCTCAAAATTGCCGACGCCCATCCTTCCGTCTTCACCAGCGTCGGAGTCCACCCCACTTCAACCCCTGCGCTCAATCAGGATGACTGGCTTGAACAAGTGCGGCGTATGGCCAAACACAACAAAGCTATCGCCATTGGCGAAATCGGCCTCGACTTCTATCATCCCGCACCCAAACCACTCACAGAACTCCAATATCGCTCACGCCAGAAAGAAGTCTTCATCGCACAACTCGATCTCGCAGCTGAACTAAACCTCCCCGTCGTCATTCACCAACGAAATAGCTACGACGAGATTCTCGAAGTCATGGCCCCCTATCACAGTCGATTGAATGCAGTGTTCCACTGCTTCGTAAACACTGCCGCAGACGCCCTGAAACTAATTGACCACGGACACCTTGTCTCGTTC
The DNA here is from genome assembly GCA_039182965.1 of Verrucomicrobiota bacterium. Classification (GTDB taxonomy): domain Bacteria; phylum Verrucomicrobiota; class Verrucomicrobiia; order Verrucomicrobiales; family DEV007; genus JBCDBW01. The sequence continues at coordinate 72,386 of JBCDBW010000004.1, read as the reverse complement.
ACTGGAATCGCGACCTACAAAAACGCCCCGGAAGTTCAGAATGCCGCCCGCTATCTTCCTTTGGATAGAATAATGGTCGAAACAGACGCCCCCTATCTCTCCCCTGTCCCCCATCGCGGAAAACGCTGTGAACCCGCATTTACCCGTATCACTGCCGAATACATCGCAAACCTTCGAGGAATCTCGCTACAAGACTTCGCCAACACCACCACTCAGACCGCTGAATCGTTCTTCAAGCTCCCTTAACCCGCCTCAAAGGCTCCACGACCGCGCAAGCGGGGCAATTCCTCGCCCTCTGTTCGGGCAATCACGACCGCCGCACAGGAGTCACTGAATACGTTCACCGCCGTCCGGCTCATATCCAGAATGCGGTCCACTGTCAATATCACAGCTGCCCCCGCGGCAGTCTGGGCGGCGTCAAAACCCACCGCCTGAAAAATGATAATGATCGCCACCAAACTCGCTTGCGGCACACCGGCGACTCCGATGCTCGTCAGCAAGGCAAGCAAGACAACCGTAAACTGTTCGGCAAACGTTAAGTCCCAGCCCATCGCCTGAGTCACAAAAATTACCGCGACACACTCATACAGCGCCGTTCCATCCATGTTTACAGTCGCACCCAACGGCAGCGTAAAACTGCTAACCCGCTTCGATACTCCCCCTTCCTCACGCACACACTCCATCGTCACCGGCAAGGTCGCCGCCGACGAAGACGTCGAAAATGCCGTGAGCAAGGCCGTTTTCATTGCCCCAAAGTGCTTACGCGGATTCACCCTACCCACTAGTTTCAACAAAACCGGCAACGCTAAAACCAAATGCGTCCCCAACGCTCCCACTACCACCAAAAAGTAAATCCCCAAGGTTTTGAAAAGCCCCACCCCGGTCGCTGCGACCACCGGAACAAGCAAACTGAAGACCCCGATCGGGGCAAATTTCATAATTCCATTCGTGATCATAATCATGATGTCGTTCACGCCCGAAAAAAACGTCACTAGCACCCCACGCGTATCCTCATTCACTCGCGTCATCGCCGCCCCAAACAAGATGCTGAAAAAAATCAAACCAAGCATTTGCCCCTCCGCGGCGGCGGCCACGACGTTCACCGGAATCATACGTTTGAAAACTTCTAAGACATCTGTTGTTCCACGCTCCCGGGCCGCTTCCACCTGCTCCATCGTGCTCGGCGAACCCGCCTCACGGTCTCGATTGATCAGTTCCGCAATGTCCTCGTTCGGCTTCCCATCAACGAGCCCCGGTTTCACCGTGTTGACCCAGGTCAGCCCAATGATGATCGCCAGCAAGCTGCTGCACGCATAAAACAAAATGGTCTTCCCCCCCAATCGCCCAAATCCCTCCATGGTCCCCAAACTTCCAATGCCCAGTATCACTGAGGCAACCACCAAGGGCACAATGATCATCTTTAAGGCATTCAGAAACAACACGCCTAGAAATCTGCACGTTGCCAAGACGATGCTCGCCCCGTTCCCTTCTCCGTCTTCCGGTAAGTATCTCTGCAACACTAATCCCACAACGGTCGCAAGAATCAGCGCCATCACAATCTGCCAATGAGGCTTTATCTTCGGCATAGAGTCACCCTATCCGCTTCACCCCTCGTCAACGCAAGGAAAACCCGCGCCAAGCGCCACTTCAAGTTCTCCTCAATGCATTAGTTCTGTTATTTCTGCTAATTCTGCCTAAATTCTCAACGCCTATGTCACTCGAACCCGTCCGCACACGCTTCGCCCCATCCCCCACCGGTTACCTTCACGTTGGCGGCGCACGTACCGCTCTTTTTAACTGGCTCTACGCCCGCCACAACGATGGCCAGTTTGTCCTCCGCATCGAGGATACCGATGAGTCACGCAATACCCCTGAAGCCGTCGCGGCCATCTTCAATGGCCTCGAATGGCTCGGCCTCGAATGGGACGAAGGTCCCGGCAAAAACAAGGGCCACACCCTTTATCGCCAGAGCGAGCGCAAAAACATCTACGACAACTACTTCGCCAAGCTTGAAGATTCCGATCTCGTCTACGAAGAAGATGGTGCCATGCGCTTTAAGGCCCCCAAACAGGACCTCACCGTCCATGACCTCATCCGAGGAGATACCAAGTTCAATGATCGGGAAGAACCCGATATGACGATACGGCGAGCCGATGGTTCCTACATATTTCACTTCGTCAATGTCGTCGACGACATCGAAATGCAGATCACGCACGTCCTACGCGGAGAGGATCACCTCTCTAATACACCACGCCACCTGGATCTCTACAAGGCATTCGATGCTCGTCCACCGCGGTTCGCGCACATTCCACTGATTCTGAATCACGACGGCTCCAAGATGAGCAAGCGGGATCAGGGGGCAAGCATTACCGAGTATATCGAACAGGGATTCCTCCCCGACGCCGTGCTCAACTACCTCGCGCTCCTCGGTTGGTCTCCCGGTGAGGACCGCGAAATTCTCCCTCGTTCCGAAATTGTCCGGCTCTTCGATATCGAATCCATAAATCGGAGCAACGCTCATTTCGATCTCAAAAAGTGTCGCTGGATGAATCAACAGTACATCCAGAATATGAACGACTCTTCATTCATCAGCTCCGCCCGTTCCGGTTTCTTCCATCTCGACCTTCCCGACGACGCCCTCCTTCTCGCCAAACCTCGCATCGAGACTCTTTCGCAAATCGATCCTGTTTTGAGCCCCCTCGCAGACACCAGTGACCAAGTCCATCAAAATGCCGCCGAAAAAGTAGCTGCGAATGCGGAAAACGCAGCGATTCTCCCCTCCCTCGCCGATTTTTTGGATGATGCAACCTGGTCCGAAGACGGGATCCTAGATGCTGTCAAGCGGTGCGCGGCGGCCTCCGATCTTAAGCCGGGAAAAATCATGTTTCCCCTGCGGGTGGCGGCCACCGGCGTCCCCCACGGAGTCGACCTTATCCCTAGCCTCATCATTATCGGCCAATCCGAAACCACGAGACGCATCCGCGCCCGTTGTCAGACACTGTTTCCATCGTGAAAGACGTTTACACATTCAACGATCTCCAAAATTGGGAATCCGCAACCACCGGTCTCATTCCGCCGGCGCGCCTCTCCGTCTTTGGAGCACCCGTCGCCCACTCGCTTTCCCCACAAATGCATAACCCAGCCCTCGAGGCCGCAAACATAGAGTCCCAGTATACCCGAATCGAAATCGAACCCGATCAACTCCACGACGCTCTTCGCCTCCTACCCTCGAAGAATTTCATCGGCACCAATGTCACCATCCCACATAAAACCGCCACCCTTGAGGTCATGGATGAAGTAGACGCGCTCGCACGAAAAATCGGCGCCGTCAACGCCGTTGTTGTCGAAAATGATCGCCTCATCGGCTTCAATAGCGACGGCCCTGGTTTTGTCCGAGCGATCCGCGAAGAATTCTCAGTCGACGTCGGTGACCTCCGTATCATGATCCTCGGCGCTGGTGGGGGCGCCGGGCGTGCCGTCGCCGTTCAGTGCGCCGTCGAAAAATGCGAACGTCTCATCCTCGTCAATCGCACCGCAGAAAAGGCCGCCAAGCTTGCAGATGAACTCCAGGAATATTTCATCGACGAACGCGTAAGCGGACCCGGTGATCGCCTCAAAGCAATCCCTTGGGACGATGAAGCATTGCAGCTCGAGCTCGACGAAATCGACCTGGTTGTGAATGCCACTTCGCTCGGAATGAAACGCACCGATCCCGATCTTCTCCACCATTCCCTCATCCAACCTCACCACCTCTTCTACGACATGGTCTACAGCCCGCCGCGAACGAAGCTAATCTCGTCAGCGGAAGCAAAGGGCGCTCGTGCCGCGAATGGCCTCTCAATGCTTCTCTGGCAGGGCGCCATATCCTTCGAATACTGGTTCAATCGTAGCGCCCCTGTCGAAAAAATGCGCAAAGGGTTGGTCGACACTCTCCCCTCAGTTTGATTATTCAAACGCCTTTCTCGCCGCCGCCGCGTCGCGTACGATTTGTGCCTTCAGGGCATCAAGACTCTCAAACTTCTCCTCAGCCCGCAAAAACGTCACAAATTCAACCTCCAGATCCATCCCATACAAATCCTCCCGTAAATCAAAAAGATGGACTTCCAGCATCCGCTTGACCTCACCCCCCGTCACCGTGGGCCGATGCCCTAGATTCCCTACTCCCAAAACCTCCCGATTCCCGATCCTGACGCGAACAGCATAAACCCCTAGGGGAGGAAACTCTTCGTTGTGGACAGTGAGGTTCGCCGTCGGAAAGCCCAGTTCGCGCCCTAACTTCCGTCCTTCAATCACTGTCCCCAAAACGGTGTATTCGCGTCCTAAGAGCCGCGCCGCACCTCCAAAATCGCCCGCCTGAACCGCCACACGGATCGCCGAACTACTCACAACTTCACCGTCCGCCTCCACAGGCGTCACCCCTGTAACCTCAAATCCGAGCCGCTCCCCCAGTGTCTGCAGCAATTCCAAGTCCCCCGTGCGCTCATACCCAAAACTCCACTCCGCACCGACACTGATCTGCTTCAACGGCTCGCATGCGCTGGTCAAGGCCTCGATAAACCGCACCGCCGGCCACCGGGAAAAGGAAAAGTCAAACGGCACCACCAACAAATACTCAATACCTAACAACCGTTCGAGTAGTTCTATCTTGTGTTTCGTCGCGGTAAGCAGACGTGGCGCATCTTGTGGCCGCAAAACTCGAATTGGGTGTGGATCAAAGGTCACCACTACCGCATTTCCCTCACCCGTTCCTATCGCGGTATCAACCGCCGACTGAATAACGGCTTGATGCCCCATATGCACCCCGTCGAAAACACCGATCGCAAGACAAATCGGTCCTGGCACGCTCCGGAGATCGTCAATCGCGCGAAGTAACTCCATCGTCCCCTTCCCGAAACCTATGCGCCCCGTAGCTTCGAAACCTCAGGCAAACTTAGCAGCCGCTCCACGACCCTTTCCCTTGGTCCCGCCTTCAACTTCTCGAATGTCAATGCGCCTTCAGCTTCAAACCGCCCGGACTTCGTACGCCTCAAAGAACTCAAGTGCCCTCCGCAGCCCAATTCCTTCCCAATATCATGGGCATACGTTCTCACATAAAAACCCTTGCTGCACTTCACCCGAAAGTCGACCTCCGGCAGCTCCATACGCGTGATCTCATAACCATAAACGTGGACCAGGCGCGCCTCCCGCTCCACCGTCTTACCCTGCCGAGCCAGCTTGTATAGTGGTACGCCATCCTTCTTGATCGCCGATACCATCGGCGGCGTCTGATAAAAATCCCCGGTAAACTTGCCAAACGCCTCGCTCACTTCCTCCTCGCTCATCAATGGCACTTCTTTCTCCTCAACCACTGCTCCCTCTTTGTCCTGCGTGTTTGTCTCCTTTCCCAGAGTAACGGTCCCCACGTATTCCTTGTCCTCACTCATCAATAAATCCTGAATCTTCGTCGCACGGCCCACCACAAGAATCAATAGTCCAGTCGCCATTGGGTCTAACGTCCCACAATGACCAATCTTCTTCATTCCAAGACTTCGCCGCGCCACTGCTACCACATCATGCGATGTCATCTCAGGCTCCTTGTCAATCAACAAGACTCCGTAGACGCTATCCTTTGAAACACTCATTGACTGCATCTAAAAAAGCGGTCTCCACTTCTTCCATCGTTCCCAACACACGCGCCCCCGCGGCTAAACGATGCCCCCCCCCATTGAACTTCTTGCACAACTCGCTGACATCCACCTGCAGCGTCTTAGACCGAGAACTGATTCGAATGTAGCCGCCATCCAGCTCCTCGAAAAAAACCGCCACCTGCACTCCCTCAATCCCACGGATCGTGTTGATCAAGTCTTCTGTGTCCTCAGGATGCGCTCCCACTTTCTCGCGCGCCGCAATCGTTAGGCCCCAACTCGCCACCCGACCATCCTCACTGATCTTTAACACATTCAGTAGCTCCCGCAAAAGCTCTACTCGCCGCCGGGGATAGCTATCAAAAATTCGCTCGGATATTTTCCCCACATCCACTCCTTCACGAATCAAATGCGCCCCAATCTCAAAGGTCTTCGCTGTCGTGCTCGGATACTGAAAAGACCCCGTATCCGTCGTGATCCCGGTCCATAGAGCATCCCGCACCTCAGTCGTCATCGGAATATCCAACGCGTCCACCAACTCATACAAGATCTGTCCCGTTGCAGGTGAATCCCCGTCAATGTAATTCCAATCGCCATAGCACGGGTTGCTGACGTGGTGGTCAATATTGACCCATTTCACGTCTTTGCCTTCCACGAGCCCAAGGACGCCACTACCAACCCGATTCTGCACCGCCGTGTCCAATGCACAGACCACCTCGACATCCAATCCCTCCGGATAGGCATCAGGCGTCTCAATCACTTCCACCCCTGGCAAAAAACGAAATACTCCGGGTATACCGTCTTGATTCACCATCTTCACATCCTTTCCCAACGACCGCAGTGCATAACCCATTGCTAGGGTCGAGCCAATCGCATCACCGTCAGGACGCACGTGGCTCGCCACTAAAAAGCGTTCGTGCTCCCTAAAAACGGCCCCCAGTTCTTCAAATGTCACATTCCCTTGCTTACTCACACTCTTCTCCTCCTTGTTCAGGGCGATCCATCGCTTCCGCTTCGGATCCTTCGCCCGCTTCCAATTCATCCATTATGGTCATCACCCTCACCCCTCTCGCAATCGAATCATCCAACTTAAAATGCAGGTGCGGTGTATACTTCAAAACCACTCTCTGGCCCATCTTGTGCTGTATACTGCCCCGGTTCTGATTCAATTTGGTCAAAACTTCCTCATGCCGGTGCTCCGGGCCGATGACACTCACGTATACGTGCCCCTGCCGCAAGTCCGGTGTGACATCCACTTCATTCACCGTCACCAATACCCCCTCAAACACGAAATCCTTTTGGACAATCTCACTCAACTCACGCTTGAGCAGCTCCTTGACTCGCAACAGCCGATGTTTCATTACCGTCGAATTCCTTTCTCAGTCACGCAAACCCGCTCCCCGCCTATTGAAGACGCCCTCGCTCGACCCACCGTCGCCTACAGCGTTTGATCAATCTTCTCCAACTCGTAACACTCAATGACGTCGTCGACCTCATACTCGTTGAAGTTCCCCAGACGAATACCACACTCCAAGCCGTTGCGGACTTCATTTACGTCATCTTGAAAACGCCGAAGTGTCTGCACCGCCCCGTCATAAACCGGCTGATCACCACGCAATACCCGCGCTTGCCCCAAGCGAAGGATCTTCCCATCACTGACGAGACACCCCGCTACTCGGCCACCAGACAACTTGAATATCTCTTTGACCTTCGCATGTCCCACCACGTTCTCCCGCATCTCAGGATCAAGCAAACCGAGCATCGCCTCTCTCATCTGATCAATCAACTCGTAAATGACGCTGTAGAGCTTGACTTGAACCCCCTCCCGCTTAGCCGCATTCACCGCTTTGCCCTCCACCTTCGTGTTAAATCCAATGATGATCGCGTCGGATGCACTCGCAAGTAACACGTCAGATTCCGTGATCGGCCCCGCTCCATAATGCAGGATATCGACGTCCACTTTCTCCGAATCAACAGCCTTCAACTCCCCGATAATCGCCTCCGCCGAACCCGCCACATCCGTCTTTAGAACAATCTTTAAAACCTTTTTCGTTGCGTCATCAATTGAAGCAAACAAAGACTCAAGCGTGCTCCGCTTCGGCTGCTCCAACTTTTCCTTCCGCAAATCATCCTGCCGTGCCTCACTCAAACGCTTCGCCGCACGCTCGTTCTCCATCTCTACCATCTCGTCACCCACATTCGGCACACCATTAAACCCCAATACTTCCACCGGAGTCGCAGGGGCCGCTTCTTTCACCTGCTTCCCCTGGTCACTGATGAGCGACTTCACTTTTCCCGAATGCGGCCCACAAATAAATGGAACCCCAGCTTTTAAAGTGCCCGTGCTCACAATTACCGTCGCCGTCGGCCCCTTCCCCGCTTCCATTTTCGCTTCAATCACAGTCCCACGCGCCGGCGCAGACCCGTTTGCCTTCAATTCCAGCACATCCGCCTGCAACGCCATCATTTCCACCAAAGTGTCCAAACCGGTCCCCTCCGTCGCCGAAACATCCACACACACCGTATCCCCACCCCAATCTTCCGGCGTCAAGTCAATCTCCTGAAGCTGCGTTCGCACCTTCATTGGGTCGGCCCCCTTCACGTCAACTTTGTTCACCGCGACCATAATCGTCACCCCCGCCGCCTTCGCATGATCAATCGCCTCTTTGGTCTGCGGCATCACCCCGTCATCTGCGGCAATCACCAAAACCACAATGTCCGTCACATTCGCACCTCGCGCCCGCATCTCCGTGAAAGCCGCATGACCAGGCGTATCGATCAGCGTGATTCTCTTTCCATCGCTATCGATTGAATAGGCGCCTATATGCTGCGTAATCCCCCCCGCTTCCCCGGCCGTTACCCGACTCTTCCTAAGAGCATCCATTAACGAGGTCTTCCCATGGTCGACATGCCCCATGAAGGTAATAATCGGTGGCCGCGGTTGCAACTCGTCGCCACCTTCCACCTCCTCTTCCGCCGGCGCTTCCGGCTCCTCGATGACTTCTTCGACCTTGTGAACTCCCCCGCCTTTCTCCCGCTTCTCACGCTCAAATACAAACCCGTGCTTCTCGCACAGTTGAGCGGCGATGTCCGGCTCAATCGATTTGTCTTGGCTGACAAAAACCTCTAACTGCAAGAGATCTTGGATGATCTTAAAAGGCTTGAGACCCATCGCCTCCGCCAAATCCTTCACGATTATAGGCGGCTTGATATTGATCACTTTCGCAGGATCAACCTCTTCCTCCTCTGCTTCATTGTCCGCCTCGTCACCTTCCTCGGCACTCTCCGGTTTCGCCTCTTCTTCGGAGGCAACACTCTCGACCTTCTCTTCTACCTCAACCTCTTCTTCCTCCGCGTGCTCATCATCTATGAGAGAAAGAACTTCCTTCTTCTTCGTCTTGGTCTCCCGCTGCTTGCTCTTCGCTTCCTCTTCAATGACAGTCTTGTCGTCCTCGGCCTTTTTCTTGGCCGCGGCGACGGCCGCTTTCGATTTTTCGGATGCAGATTCGGAAGCCATGTAAGTCTCTAGAAAAAAATTCGGATCTGTTCAGGGCACAGCTCATGACGGCTATGCGGTTTCGGGTTTTACCTGCGTTTCACTGCCGCCCTCCAAGGCAACACTCTCTTTGGAATTCTCATCACTCGCCACCTCGTCTTCTGTGCTGTCCCCGTCGCTCGTCGCCTCGCCGTCAGACACCACTTGTTCAGACTCGCTTCCAACATCGCTGGCTTCCGTCCCCCCACCGTCGCCCCCAACCACCTCAGCAACCCCACCATCCCCTGTCGCAGCTTCACTAGCCGCCCCAGAGTCTTCGCTCTTGTTCGTCTCCGAATTCCCAACCAAGGAATCCGCCGTCCCCCCCCCAATCGCTTCGACGGCCGCCGATAATATTTTCCGCCCTTCCTCCTCGTCAACCTCGAGAATTTCCGCAATATCATCGGGATCGACCGCGGCAATCGTTTCCACACTCACCAAGCCACCCTGCACCAATTTCAACGCTACATCGTGCTCCAAGGACAACTTCTCTCCGATGATGGCCGCTGCATCCTCCACCCGCGCCTCAAAGGCCTCGTGCGCCGATTCGTCTTTCTCAACCTGAACATCCCAACCCAATAGACGGGACGTCAATCTCGCATTCTGCCCTCTCCGCCCAATGGCCTTCGACAATTCGCTTTCATCCACCGTCACCCGAACTTTCTTGATGTCCTCCTCCAAGGTGATGCTCCTGATGATCGCAGGCTTCAAAGCCTCCGTCACAAACTCTTTGGGCTCATCACTCCACCGAATAATATCAACCTTCTCGTTGTTCAACTCCCGAACGATGTTCTTGACGCGCGCCCCACGCAATCCCACGCACGCACCCACCGGATCAACTTTCTCGTCCGAACTCCAGACCGCCACTTTCGTTCGATATCCCGCCTCCCGGGCAATGCCGCGCATCTCAACTGTATGATCCGCAATCTCACTGACCTCAAATTCAAACAAGCGACGAACAAAATTCGGGTGACTCCGCGAAAGGATGATCTCAGGCCCACGCGATCCGTTCTCCACCGCCACCACGTAAGCCCTCAAACGATCACCGATGTTATACTCCTCTGTCGTTACCCGTTCCCGCGCTGGCATCACACCCTCAAACTTGCCCAAATCAATGATCACATCCGACCGCTCAAAACGCCGCACGGTTCCCGCAACGATGTCGCCCGCTCGATCCTTGAACTCCTCGTATATCATCGCTTTCTCCGCCTGACGGAGACGCTGCATCATTGCTTGCTTCGCGGTCTGCGCTGCGATTCGTCCAAAATCATTCGGAGTGACTTCCACGTCCACTTCCTCTCCCAGTTCCGCTCCCGGCTTGATCCGACGCGCCGTCTGCAATGCAATCTCATCAAAAGGCGCATCCACTTCCTCCACGACGACCAATTTGGCAATCGCTTTGATCGTTCCCTTGTCCGGATTTACTTCAATCCGTAACTCCCGCGCCGGACCGACACTCCGCCTCGAAGCAGACAATAGGGCGCTCTCCAAGGCCTCAACCATGGTCGCCCGGTCGATCCCCTTCTCCTTCTCAAAATATTCAAGAACCGCTAGCAGCTCGTTTGTCATTTTCGAAATCTACATCCACTATAAATAAAAAAAGTGGGACATAAGCCCACTCATGACTTCAAAAGGAACTCGTTCCCCTGAAGGCTCTGGTGTGAAGCCATCCAACATAGAATCCTCGTCCCAAACCCGCAAGGACAAATCTGAACCCCCCTTTCAGGTCCCAAAGGACCTCCGCGTCGTGTTCTTCGATGCCGCAGGCACACTCCTCCACCTCCGCCAACCCGTCGGAGCCCAGTACGCCCAAATCGCCGCCGAGTTCGACCTCAAGCTCGATCCGCAAGCGCTTGAAGCGGCATTCTACAGCGCTTGGAAGCAGATGCCTGCCCAAAACCCCGGCACCCCTTTTCCCGAAGATGGCAAACCGTGGTGGCGCGAGCTCGTGTTCGCCACCCTTCAACAAATCAATATCTCCAAACCGGTCTCTACCGCAACCCGCAACGCCTGGTTCGAACGCCTGTACGATTTCTACGCCCTACCCGAGGCGTGGAAAACCTATCCCGAAGTTCCCAAGGTCCTTGCTCAGTTCTCCCAGTATGCGCACCTCTCGCTGGGGCTTATCTCAAATTGGGATCGTCGCCTCTACCAGGTCCTAGAAGGCCACCAGCTGACCCCTTACTTCGACCATATAATCGTTTCTTCCGAAGTCGGGTTCAGTAAACCCCATCCGACCATCTTCGGAAAAGCGTGCCAAATCCTTGACTCCCGCCCGGATCAATGTCTGCACATTGGCGACCATCCGGAATACGACTGGAAAGGCGCCGCCGCGGCAGGCATCCATTCTTACCCGCTCGATCGTAAATTCAATCACCTGACAAATCTACACGACCGCCTCCGCCTCCAACAGTGACGAATTACTTGCAACCCTTTCCGTTTCGCCTACTGTCCCAGCATTCTCGACCTGACATGGGTGGATAGCTCAGTTGGTAGAGCAGTGGCCTTTTAAGCCATTGGTCCTGGGTTCGAGCCCCAGTCCACCTACGCCCCCCTTGCTTGACGGTGTCAGCCCTGCGCCGGAGCATCGCCTTCGGATTCTCCACCTTCACTATCAGGCGTCTCTTCGCCCGTTCCGGTGGTGCTATCCGCATCGTCGCCGGCCGGCGGCGTGGTCCCATCGTCCATCGCACCGCCCGGAGAATCATCTCCCGAGTCATCGCTGGCAGCCTCTTGTTCACCCTCTGTCGCCGGGAGAATCTCCGCATATTGCTCAAATCGCTCCGGCACGCTTCCCGAACCAAACATCCACTTGTAAAGATACGTAACTGCATGCAACTGCCTCAATCGCGTCCGATTCGTCTCAAGCGCTTCAGGCTGCGCCAGCAATAAATCCATCACCCGACGAATCGCCTGCCCCGAGACTTCCACGTCATTGCCATATCCAAACGTCGCAGTCCGGTAAAAATCATCGATCGCCGGCTGCGTCTCACCCGCCGCCGAGCGAGACATTCCACGCATAAACGTCAACTGCGTGAGATACCGCGGTGCCATGTCTTTGATGTGCCCATCTTCACTGTTCTCGGCCAAGAGCGCGTTCACCGCCTCCCAATTTGCCTTCCCGACTGCCGCCCAGCCAGCATCCAACTCAATCTGAAGGTGAAGCGACTCATCGAGCGCATTCGTCAAAGCCGCCTGCGTGTCTTCCGTCAAGACTGCTGCCAATTCCCCATACATCCCCCCCTTACGATAAGACTCAATCTGCAAATAACGCGCCGTCGCCGCCGGACTGCCCTCCAAAGTCGCAATGTCCACGTAATCGTCTGCAATCTTGCCCAAGGCGACCGCCGCATCCGCATACTTGCCAACACGATACAAGCTCACCGCTTCCACCCAACCCTCGGGATCATCAAACTCAATATTCACAATGTCCGCCAACTCCGTCGTGGTCGACGCCGGATTGTCAGGCGTGTATTGCCAAAGGATCCCTTTTTCGTTTGCCTTCACTAGGAAAACCACGTTCGACCGATTGTTCTCTAACTCAATCGTCGCCCTCAAGGGCTCAGCCGCGTCCACGGTCGCGATCATCAATCCACAAAAAATCCCCGCGGCCGATCCCATCCCGAATATTCTGCTCTTTTTTGTCATCGCTCTCTCGAAGTCTATTCTTGTTCAAATCGCTGCTTCGCCGCCTTCTCCTCCGCAATACGCGCGTCATCCGTCGCAATCATTTCCTGCATCCCCGGAGTCTCTAAAATTTCGTCCAGTCGCCGGTTGCACATTCGCAACCAATCATCATTCGGTTCCCCGACTAAATGGCCCAGCGTATCCTGCACCTCGAGCAACATCCGATAGGCCGCCAGCTTACCCGCGTCCGTCCCCTTCTCCCACTCGATGTTCGCATTGCGCAGCATCGCTCGCGGCCCCCAGTCCAGGTAAGCCTTGAACAAGACATACACATTCAAATAAGCCTGCTGCGCCCGCCCCAGTTCCCCTTTGCCCTCATACGCCCGCGCAATCATGAAATTCGCCTTCGGCCGCCCCGTCCGATTGTTGCGATTCTCCAAAAACTTTTCGGCCGAATCGTAGAGCTTCTCCCAGTCTTCCTTGTTCAAATACAAGTCCATTAACCCGAGGTAGGCCTCTCTCAACAGCTCCTTGGTCTGGTAAACATCAATTACCCTCCGGAATCGCTCCTCCGCCTTCGCCAGCTCAGCCGCATCCTTTGAGCCCGCCTCAATCTTCGCCAACTCCACCAACGCAAAGGGATGAATGTCGCTCGATGGCCGGCCAAGAATCTCTTCAAACCAATCCACCGCCAAAAATGGATTGTCCGTCGTCGCAATATACCGCCCCAACGCTAGCAAAATGTAATTGCTCAACTCAGCACGCTCATACTCACGCAACATCGCGAAAGACTTGTCAATCGCATCCTGACGCTTCGCTAATTCCGGATCGCCCTCATCAAGACCACCGATCAAACCCTCCAACAACTCAATTTTCGAAATCAATACCCACGCCAATAACGCCTTCGACTCGTCTAAGCCATCATAGTTATCCAACTTTTGAATCGTGGCATCCACTCCGATCTCGTCCTTCGAGATCGTCACATAAGAATTGATCGCCGCCTCCAATCCTTCGGAGTCCTCTTCCTTGCTCACTTCAACAATGATGTCTTCCAGACAATCCAACCCCTCCACCGTCCGGTCGAGCTGTATCAACGCGTCCATCCCCGAAACCGCTACCTTGATACGATGATCGCTCTCCGGATACTGAGCGAAAAATTCGTCATACGCCGTTCCCGCTCCTTCCCACTTTTCCTGCTTAACTAACACATCCACCAGCTTGCTGAGCGCGTTCGACGCCTCGTCCGCATTTCCCAGGGCCTCCGCAGCCGTCCGTGCCCCGGCATATGCTTCCTCCGCACCCGCGTAATCCTCAATCGTCACCAGGATGTCCCCCTTCAAAACCAAGGCACTGTCCAGAACCGTCGACCCGGGAAACTCGTTCTCCAAACGCTCAATCAATTCTAGGGCCCGATCGAAATTCTCATCTTGCAAAATGTATTCACAAAGAGCCCGCTCAAACAACGCCACATCTAGAAGCGGTGATTCCGGAAAATCCGCGATGTATGAATCAAACAAAACAGCTGCCTTGTCGTATTGATCCATCTTCATCAGATTGCTCGGCTGAAAATAACGCGAGTTCACGACGTAAGGACTGTTCGGGTAGACCTCGACATGCCCGTCCAATACCGGCTGCGCTTCCTCATACTGCGTCAGGTAATAATAGGACCCCCCCAAGATAAACTCGATGATGTCCCGCGCCTTCGATCCCTCATCCAACGTGTCACGAACGTCTAAGGCGATCTCAATGCACGTCTCGTATTCGCGCTCCTGAAACAAGGTGCCGATCATTAAACTCGATACCTGGTCATACAGTTCGTGCGTCGGAAAATTCTCAATGAACTCCAACCCATAGCGTTGCGTTCCCTCTACATCACCCGTTCCCGCCGCCCCACGAGTGGCACCAAATAAGATCGCCGGCCGTTCCGCACTGTCCTGATACCGACGCTCGATATCTTGATACAAAATATAGTAGGCCTCCAAGTCACCCACCCCGTCATAACAAGCCGCAATCCCACGCAAAACATTCACATCCAACGGATCCGGCTTCGCCAACTCCTCGTCAATCTTGTCGATCTCAATTTGCAACTTCTCCGTAACACCACCGTATTCCGAAGCCCGATCCAGCAAATCGGCTTTCGCATCCTCGAGGCCCGCATAGAGGCTGTAGACCCGCAAGGCAAATTCAAATTGCTTTGCCTGTCCCGCCTGCTGCGCCAATTGCACAATCAAAGGATTGTATCGCTGCATCTCCCACGCCCGCAGCCTCAAACGCGCCATGTAATCATCCAAAAACTCGTTTGCCCCGACCATTACCTTCGGATCCTCCGCTCCTTTCTTCACCCAAGCCATCCCCAGATGAAAGAACCCTTGAATCAAACTCGGCGTCTTCACCTTGTAAGCGACCTGATTGTCAAAAACACGCTTCAGACTCCCCTTAGCCTCTGCCATTTGACCCACATTGGATTGACAAATCGCGAGGTTAATGAAATACGCCCCCGGTTCAAATTCATCGGGATCGGGATTCAGACTCTGAAATTTCTCATACAACTTCAGGGCTTCCTCGTAATTCTGCGCCAACTGCTCACACAAAGCCCACTGGAAAACAGCACGCTTCTCATACGGATTGATGCTCTCTCGGACATCGCCACGAGGATCGTCCGGTCGCAGATTATAGAAAGTCTCGTTGCTCGTTTTGAAAGACTCCGCCGCCTTGGCGTATTCCTTCAACTTCATTTCACAAAAACCCTTGTTGTAATAAATGCCCCCGAACATCGGTCCGTAATCAGGAAGCGCGAACTCGCCATACTCCGCGATAATGCTATCGCAAAGCTTTAGCCCCTCCTCCCAATTGCCCTCATTCATCGCGGCAATCGATTTGTTGTAAAGCACCTCAATCGAGTCCTGCCCACGGACATCAGCCGGAACAATCAATATGGCGAAAAGGACGGAAGCGACACAGCCGAAAAGCGTCTTCGTGAAGGGGTGTTTCATGAGTGGGTTGGGGGGCAAGATCTATAGATACTATACTGTCAAATGGACCGTCCCGAAAGTCTAACCGCCGCGGAAAATTCACAGCGTCTTCCGGGTTCCGAAGGCCTTGGGGTTTTCAGATCATCACTACCAATGCGTTGCGCATCAACTACTCTTCCTTGAAGCCCGTCAAGGTCACATGGGTGATGTCCGCATCCGCCAAAGCATTTAAGACGTCGACCAAACGTTGCCCCTTCGAAAGATCGTCCGCCGCAACTACCACTAACGGTTTCGATTGAGACAATTCCGCAATCCGCTTGTATTCGTCCAACTTCCCCTTCAATCCAGGTAATTCCCGGGACTCCGCATTCGTGTCCAAAACCTCGCTGTTCACAACGATCGCCCCTTCGGAATCAACTTCGATCGTCATCTGGTCAATCTGCACGTCAGTTGCTGAACTGTCCGGATTCTGCGTCGGTAGCTGCAATCCCAAATCCGCTTCCCTCTTTTGCAAAGTCGAGGTCACAAGGAAATAGATCAGCAAAAGAAAACTCACATCAATTAACGGCGCAATCGAAAGCTCCGGTTCATCATCCGGTTCCGCCTTTAATGTGTGCTTCCTTCCCATGCCTGAATTAGTCTACTTGTCAGTGACGTAACTAGAGAAAATAACGTCAATGACTCCCGCCGCACCGGCACCCGTTACCGCCTTCTTGATCTGCTTCACCTCTACCGCCCGGTCCGCACGCACATACAAACGAGATTTGATATTATTTGCCTCGTGAAGCGCCTTGACCTCGCGAACGTATCGCGCCACGGCATCCTCGTCCTCAAGAGGCTGTAAATCCACGTTCAACATGTCACCGTTCTCCCGTATGTTGACCACAATCCGACCCTCTGCCGACTTGGCCACTTCCGCCTCCTTGGCCACCGGAATCTCCACTTCCTTGTCGATCCTCGTGAGAATCAACGTCGAATTCACCATAAAGAAAATCAGCAACAGAAATACCAGATCGATCATCGGTGACATATCCACCTTCAAATCCTCGTCCGGACCCTTCGAGGCTTCTGTCAGTTTTCTCGATGCCATTCGCTCTTTTGCTCTTCAGGAAATTGATCTCAAAGCAGCTACACCGTTTCTCATCAACCGTGTAATCCCTCCGGAACTTTCGCAAACTGCTGCTCGGCATTCACTGCCGCAATGCTCGCGTCCATCGCCTCAAAGGCTACCGTGTGACACTCCGCAACCCGCTTAGCTAACATATTCTTGAAAAAGAAAAAGACAAACAACGCCGGAATCGCCACGACAAGGCCGCTCGCCGTCGTGATCAAAGCCTCGGAAATATTGGCCGCCAGTTTCGACGGATCCGATGCCCCCGTCGTTCCCAGGGTGGCAAACGCCTTGATCATACCGGAAACCGTCCCTAACAGACCAACCATCGGTGCGGCCTGGGAAATAATCGAAAACCAGGTAATCGCCGCCATGTATCCCCGGTTCTCCTTCACCGTAAACTCCGCAATCGCATCGTCCACATCGTCTCGCCCCAAGGTCTCCGCATCCGTCGCATCCACATGAGGCAATGCCGTTGCCATCATCCGCCCAAGATAGCTGGGACTCTCAGCCGAGACTTCAATCGCACTACGAACCCGACACTCGCTCATGTTCGCCATTAAGCTCTCCTGCAATTCCGGTGGGATGAATTTCTTTTTCCCAAGTTGCAAAAAATTGTAAACAGCTAACGCAATCAACCCGACCGAGAAGATCGCAAGGGGAATCATCGCCCATCCGCCCTGCCTAATCTGCGTCCACATCGTTGTCGGAGCCGGCTCCGCCTCTCCGCCTTCTTCTTGGGCAATCAATTCAGGACCGAATAGAGCCATGACAAGAAAAATACCTGTGATGATAAGAAGCGCCTTCGCTCCAGTGTAATAATAACGATGATGCAACATGATGATAGTCTCGTTGGTAGTGTCGCCCGAATGACATATCCGAGCGGTCTGGGGAGTTTTGAAAGGTCCATTATGTCGCGTATCGCCACGGCCCTGTAAAGCAGAATCTGACACTTTGCCACACCAGGTCACCCCGCCCACCATCCACCATCATCACCCGAAATCTCCCAATTCTTTCCCCACCCCCGCCCAACCCATTGCCCTAACTCACGGGCTGCCAACACCCTCGGGCATCGGCGCCGGTTCGATTGCTGGTGCTCCCGTCAACAGCGCGTTCACCAAGGGCACCACTTTATCCGCCACCGCGCTTCCCCCAGCCAGAGTAAGCATGGTGTCATCCATGAAATACCGCCCCGACTTCACAATCCGACCATTCAAAGAATAAAACATGACTTCCTCCTCCGTGCACCGCGCCTTCCCCGATTCATAAAACCGATCCACTTCCCCATCGATCCACGCTGGGTCCGGACGAGCGAGGTCAGAGGTCACCATCGGCCCCGTCACCACCGGAGCCCGCAACGACCGCACCTCGTCCGGCCCCAACAAAGCATGATTCAAAACCGGCTCACCCAACACCAACAACTGCGTTCCCGTCCGCCGCGCCAACTCAATCATCTTGTCAATCCCATCCAGATATTCCAACAACGGATCATTCTGAACCGCCCGGCTTATCCCATCAACTCGCGGAAGCGCCCCATACTCCCGCTGACGCCGCTCGAAGACTTCCGCCAAGTAATTCTCCCGACCCAACACCCGCTGCCGCTGAGCGCTCCGACTGCGGTTACGGTGATTGCGAAAGAAACGATAAAGATGAGACCATTCCGTCATCGTCTGCTTCCACGCCGATCGCGAATCAAGCCGTATCTTGTAAAAACGGTCCGGATCATAGCGATACATTGTCCCTCGGTTCAAAACATCGCCTAACCCAAAATTCACGACTAACAAATCAACGTCCAATTTTTCAAGATACTCATCACACCACCGCGCCGATTCGAGTATCATGTCGCCTCCCGTCGAATAAGCTGCCGCTTCTACCTCAAACGGGGTCATCTCTTGTATCCGCGCCCACACCTGACCCCACCAAGTATCCTCCGCATTGTGCAGTATCGCATCCGTCGACGTGCCCCCCACAAACAAAATACGCCTCGCCCCCGGCTCTTTCCCGCCCACATCCCAATTAACCACGCGCAACGACTGCTCATTGAGGGCATATTCCACCTTCGGATCCGCACCCGTAAAATCATTCCGAAGCACCACCGTCACCGCTGCCTGCGTCGGTTGCGGATAAAAAAAACGAAGTATCAACTCCGCCGCCACAACCGCACCCACGCCAATCAATGCCAGAACCAGTATGCTCCGTTTCAAAAACGCCATAAGCTCCAAGACTATAGCCCGATCGCTCTCACACCCGCAATCTTTCCCTTCACCCTAACCAGTTGACGAACTGTCCTCCGCTACCAAATCCAAAAAAATCTTCTCCAGAGCGTCACCCGCCTCCCCATTTCCACCGGCCTTCAAATCTTCGAGTGCTCCCACTGCAATCAACTTACCCCGATTGATAATCCCAATCCGGTCCGCCATTTCTTCCGCAATGTTCAGCAGGTGCGTCGACATGAAGACGGTCATTCCTCGATCCGCACACGCCATCAATTGCTCTTTCACCGTGCGGGCATGCAACGGATCCAATCCAATCATCGGCTCATCTATCACCATCACTTCCGGTTCATGCAGCAATGCCGAAGCAATCGCTAGCCGCTGCTTCGTCCCATGACTCAAGGTCTCAATTTGCTGATTCGCATACTCGACGAGATGAAGGGTCTCAAACAACTCCCCCCCCGCCTCTGCGGCCCGCTCCTCAGGCACATCAAATAAATCACCAATAAAATGCATGAACTCCATCGCCGTCAGCTTCTCATAAAAAACCGGCACGTCGGGCACATACCCCACGCGTGCCTTCGCCTCTGTCGGACGCTCAAACATGTCGATCCCACAAATTCTCACGCAACCTGATGTCGGCTTCAGTAAACCAGTCAAATTCCGAATCGTTGTCGTCTTGCCCGCACCGTTAGGCCCTAAAAACGCAAACAGTTCTCCCTGGGGAATCATCAACTCGACTCCATCCACCGCAAGCAAGTCCCCAAATCGCATTCGCAACCCTTCAATCTCGATCACAATAACGCTCCCCAGCTAAAACCCTTCGATCTCTTCCATTTCACCATCCGCCACAAATACCTCCGCCAATAACTCATAGTCCAAACCCGTTTCCACACGCATCAATTCCCCCGCCTCACTAAAGGTCAAACGGATCGACCGTTGCCCACCCAAACCGAGATCGACCACGTATGCGTGAAATCGCTGCTCTCGCACGATTACCTGCCCATGGTAGGCTCGCATCAGCGACACCGCCCCTTCTTCTCGCCCACCTAACAAAGAAGCTCCTCCGTCAGCGGGAATCGTCACTCCGCTCATTCCCCACATACCCAGCAACATTTGCGCCTGCACCATCATCGCCGGATCCTCCAGCGGTCTCAGCTCTTCGACCACCTCCCCACGCTCCAACACCCGGTAAACCAATGCCACCGGATCCGGTCGATACTCAATGTCCACCGCTCTCGCCGATCCAGGTTGCCTCACAAATAACCCCAATCCCAGTAACGTCAGGTCGTCCGCCACATCAAATCGCACCTTACCCGATATCGAATCCGCCTCAATCATCGGGTGATCCACCTCCAGAAAACCCGCAACGTTCACCTGCGTCATCTCCATTTCATCCCCGAGCCGCTCCAAGACTACCCGGTTCGTCCCCACGCTCACTTCACCCACTTGCCGTCCCCCCTGCAAAACCACCAAAGGCGAGGTCTCCCCTCGCCCCAGAAATAAATCCATGACAAACACGGGCGGCACCTCAGCCAGAGAACTCCCCTCGGGATTCAACATCAACCGCGCCAACTGCCCCGTCATCACCACCCAAAACACGATGATCGCTGCCCCCGTCAACTTCCAAATCATCGCCGAACCATTCACTCTCTCTCCATACATCAAGGGTCCCTAGCACGCGAAAGAAATGTTCGCCCCAGCTATCAGCGCCCCTCCACCGCTCCACTCTTGACTTACGCATCTCCCCCCATAAGCTCCCTCCGAAGGCCCCCATCCACCCTGTCAAATCAATCAAACGATTCCCGCTATCATGGATACGCCCGCTCCCGTTAAACCCGCCTTCAATCGGAAAAATCCTCTTCTCGCTCGCGTCCCACGATCGAAACTCCTCACAGAAAACTGCGGCGAAAAGGAAACCTGGCACTTCGAAGTCGATCTCATGGACTCAGGTCTCGCCTACGAACCCGGCGATTCCCTAGCCGTGCTGCCCGAAAATTGGCCCGAACAAGTCGACGATACACTCGCCGCCCTCGGCTTTTCAGGCGAAGAGCCCGTCACCGGCCCCGACAAGAAACCACACCTCCTCCGCGAAACCCTTACCAGCCTTTGCGCCATTACCATCCCAGACAAAAAATTCCTCAACAAAATCGTGGAAAAGGCCGGCGACGACGCCGCTGAAATCGCCGCACTTCTCGAACCTGAAAAAAAGAAAGAGCTCAGTGACTATCTCTGGGGACGCGAAATTGTCGACGTCCTCCTCATGTTCCCGGATCTGGAATGGAAACCGCAGGAGTTCGTCGATATCCTGAAAAAATTAAACGTCCGTCTCTACTCCATCGCCTCCAGCCTCAAAGCCAAGCCCAACGAATGCCACCTCACCGTCGCCAGCGTTCTCTACCATTCCCACGGAAGAGAGCGCAAGGGTGTTTGCTCCACTTGGCTCGCCGATCGCATCACGCCTGATACCCCTGTTCCTTGCTTCATCTCTCCCGGAAAAGCTTTCCGCCTCCCCGAACCCGACGACGAGGCGCCGATCATCATGTGCGGCCCGGGTACGGGCATCGCCCCCTTCCGCGCCTTCCTCCAGGAACGCCAAGCCACCGGCGCAAAGGGCGATGCATGGCTCTTCTTTGGAGAAATCCACAAGGAATCTTGCTTCTTTTACGAGGACGAGTGGGACACCTATCTCACGGACGGCACCCTCAACAAAATCACCACCGCATGGTCCCGCGACCAAGATCACAAAATCTACGTCCACCACAAAATGAAGGAGGAAGCTGCCGATTTCTGGCAGTGGCTCGAGCGAGGTGCCATTTTCTACGTTTGCGGCGATGCCGAACGCATGGCGCCTGATGTCGACCGCGCCATCCATGAGATCATCATCGAACAAGGCGGCAAAACCGAAGAGGAGGCCGCCGAATACGTCGAGCAGCTAAAAAAAGACAAACGCTATCGCCGCGACGTCTACTAAGAAAAACTCCAATGCCGCGCCATCGCCCCCTCGTCCCGCGACCCGGTCCGACGAGAGGAAGCGAATCGCGCTCTTCGGCGGCACCTTCGATCCGCCTCATCTGGGCCATCTCGCCATGGCATCACGCGCGAGGGACGAATGCCGCCTCGATGAGGTGATCTTCATTCCCTGCCGCCTATCCCCCCACAAATCCGGCCTCCCACAAGCAACCGGCGAACAGCGCCTTGCAATGCTAAAGAAAGCCTCTCATGAGTCTCCGTGGACCAAAGTCTCCCGCCTTGAACTCGATCGACCCCTGCCCTCCTATTCCTGGCAGACCGCCGAAGCCTTCTCTCAATCCTATCCCAAAGCCAATCTCTACTGGATCCTCGGCCAAGACCAATGGCAAAACATCGACTCCTGGGCAAAACCCGACATCCTGAAAACGTTGCTAACGTTCATCGTTTTCGCACGTAAAAATCATCCCGGTCAGCCCAGAGAAGGCTACCGGGCTAACTTCATTAATTTTCACCATCCCGCCGCTGCAAGCGACATTCGACAGAGCCTCGTCTCGGGCGACGTCTCGCCCCTTTCCCTCCCACTACATCCCGCCGTTGCGAGCTACATACGCACTCATGCTCTCTACCACGCAAGGCCACATTACGAGTAACCGAATCTCCTCACTGACAATGCCCCTTCCTTTTGACATAGCGGGGGTTCAAGGCCATAATTGTCCGATTCCACAACACGGTTTCACCCCACACGCCCATGACTCTCTCACCCATGAAATCGCCCTTCCTCGCCCTCGCTGCGGCCCTCCTCCCAGCCCTCGCCGCCACATCCAGCGCCGTCGCCCAAGAGTTGAGTTCTGGCGGCGTCAAAGTCGAACAGCTTGAAATGACTCCCGACACGCCCGTCCCTGGCGCTGGCGAAGGAGGACTGACCATCGATACGGGTCTCAAACCCAGCGCCCCATCCTCCAGCCCCCCAGCTCCTGCCACACCTCAAGGCCAAGCCGCCCCGTCTTTCGATCTCCCCGAATCCTTAGCCCACCTCTCGCCGGAAGATCAGAATAAACTGCGCATGCTGATTTCGGAAGCTTCCCAGTTCGTCCAAGGCATCCGCGTTCAGGAGGCGTTCGAACGCATCTTCGAAGCACAGCAAATGGCGCCTGATTTGGCCATCGTCTATAACCTCGAAGGAGCCGCCTGGACCAAGGCCAAAGACTTCGACAAGGCGCGCGTCGCCTTCGAAAAATGTCTCGCCCTTGAACCAAGTTCCATGGAGGCGCGCTTCAACCTCGCAGAGCTTGATTTCGTTGCCAAAGAATTTGAAAGCGCCATCGCTAAATTTCAAGACATCATCGAAAACGAACCAGGCTTCCCCGCCCGCACCCGAAATCTCATCCTCTACAAAATCTATCTCTGCAATCTCATGCTCGAAAATACCGAGGCCGCAGAAGAAATGCTCGCTGAGTTCAACTATATGTCCGATACCCCAGAGTATTGGTACGCAAATGCCGCTAAACACTTTAAAGCCGGCGACGAAGACGAAGCACGCAGTTGGCTTCGCTCAGCCTCTCGCATCTACAACCGTATGATGCAGGATCTCTTCGTTGACTCCCTCGTGGAACTCCACTGGATCGAAACTCTCTAGAAAGCCGCCGGTGACCCCGTCACCCCCCCTTTGGCAATTGTCAGTCGATACCGGCGGCACCTTCACCGACTGTCTTGCCCTCGATCCTTCCGGGGCGCTAGAACGTGTCAAAGTCCTATCTTCAGGGGCTCTCCGTTCGCGAGTCGCGGAGAGAATCACTCCCCTGAAACTCCGCCTCAATGATTGCTGGTCAACCCCACCCGGTTTCTTCAAAGGCTTTACCGCCACATGCCTGTCTCCAGGCATCCCACATCCCATCTCCGCCGCCGTTGCCGACTGGCACCCTGAACAGAAAATACTCACACTGACCCAAGCCTTCCCTGAAAATCCGCCACCCGATGAAATGGTCGAATTAACGACGGGCGAAGACGCCCCGGTCCTCGGCGCGAGACTGCTGACTCACACCGGCCTAAATAATCCTTTCCCCCATATCCACCTCCGCCTTGCCACAACCCGCGGAACAAATGCCCTCCTCGAACGCAAAGTCGCTCCTGTCCTCTTCCTCGTCACAAAAGGCTTCGCCGATCTGCTTCGTATCCGCGATCAACGACGCGCCGATCTCTTCGCGCTCAAACATCAACCCACTCCGGTTCTTTATAAGCACGTAATCGAGATTCCAGAACGACTCTCCGCAGACGGTACCGTGCTCACGCCTCTTGAACCAGACGATGATCTCCTCGCGCAAATCAAAAAAGCCGTCGACCATGGCATCGACTCCGCCGCCGTCGCGCTCCTCCATAGCTACCAAAACCCCGAACATGAAACGATTCTCCACGACCATCTCAAAGCCCTCGGGCTAACCCATATCTCTCTCTCAAGCGATCTCGCCCCACTCATTGGTATCGTCTCTCGCGCCGAAACAACCGTCGTCAACGCGTCCCTCGCCCCCATCATGGACGCGTTTTTCGATCACGTCGAATCGCCCCTCCACTCCGCTCCCCAAACCCCACAGCTGCTCATTATGACATCCGCGGGCGGGCTCAAATCACGCTCTTCTTCCCATGCGAAAGACACTCTCCTCTCCGGCCCCGCCGGAGGGGTCGTTGGCGCCGCCACCATCGCTCGCGCCCTCGATCATCACCGCATCATTAGCTTCGACATGGGCGGCACCAGCACGGATGTGGCGCGCTTTGATCATGATTTTCTCTACCGCTTCGATCAACGGGTCGGTGACGCCCATCTCTTCGCCACCGCCTTGAAAATCGAAACCGTCGCCGCCGGTGGGGGATCCATTTGCGATTTTGATCCCGTCGCCGGTCTCTCTGTCGGACCCGATTCTGCGGGTGCCGACCCGGGCCCCGCCTGCTACGGAAGAGGTGGGCCCCTCACGATTACCGACGTCAATTTCCTCCTCGATCGCATCGCCCCCAACGCCGTCAGCATCCCCTTCGATCGCCGCAAAGCGGAGCAGGCCTTCCAATCCCTCCTCGAAAGGATGAACCAATGCGATGCCGACCTGGACGAACGCATCGCCATTCTTCACGGCCTTCTCGACATCGCCGTCGAGCGCACGGCCAATGCAATCAATACCATCTCTCTCCGCGAAGGCGCCGATCCCGCCAAACACGCCCTCCTCGCATTCGGAGGCGCCGGTCCTCTTCACGCCTGCGCCGTTGCCGATAAGCTCAACATCAAAACGATTATCGTTCCGGCGGACGCCGGCCTCCTCAGCGCACGCGGCCTCCAACATGCCGCCATCGAACGGGTCGCCGAAAAACAGGTCCTCTTGCCGCTCCAGCAATATCTCCCATCACTCCCCCGCCATCTGGAACATCTCGAGTCACAGGCGATCACTCAACTTCTCGAAGAAGGCATTCCAAAGGATTCCGTTTGCATCCGCCGCCGCATCGCCGAACTCCGCCTCGCAGGCCAAGATGCCACCCTCGCAACTGAAATCACTCCCAGCCAGTTAAAAAATATCCCGCTCAACTTCGAAAATCAATACGACGCGATCTATGGTTACAAACCCCCAAAAGAACGATCTCTCGAGCTCGTCACCCTCCGTGTCATCGCCTCGACTACAAACGACCAAGTCAATCCCGAGTCCGTCCCGCCATCCAAGTCCGCCACCTCCCCAACCGCTCCCGCTTCGGTCCGCCCTCGCGCCTCTCTCAAGCCCGGCGATTCTCAGGCCGGTCCCGCTCTCATCCCGGATCCCTATTCAACGCTCTTCGTCGCCCCCGGATGGAACGCCTCCTTAGGCTCAAAAAATTCCCTCATCTTAACAAAGACGACGGTCCCAAACAACGAACGATCATCCACAGATCATACCATAGCCGCCGAGCTGTTTCGCCATCGTTTCCAGAATGTCGTCGAGTCCATGGGAGCCCTCCTCCAGCGCTCGGCTCTTTCGACAAACATTAAGGAACGTGCTGACTTCTCCTGCGCACTCCTAGACGCCAAGGGCCGCCTGATTGTGAATGCTCCCCATATCCCCGTCCACCTCGGAGCCCTCGGTCTTTGCGTCCGAAAGGTCATCGAATCGCGTCCCCTAAATCCCGGCGACATGGTCGTGACGAATCACCCCGCATTCGGCGGATCACACCTCCCCGATGTCACCGTGATCAGTCCCGTCCACGACGATGAAGATCAACTGATCGCCTTCATCGCCAATCGCGCTCACCATGCCGAAATAGGCGGCATCACCCCGGGCTCCATGCCCCCCCACGCCAAATACCTCAGCGAAGAAGGTGTTCTCATTCCCCCTACTCTCCTCTTCGAAGAAGGACGCTCTCACTTCAATTCCATTCGCAAATGCCTGACGAATGCCCCCCATCCCTCACGCAATCCCGAAGACAACCTCGCCGATCTTAACGCCCAGTCCGCCGCCAATCTCCACGGCCTTGCCGGTATGAAATCGCTAATCACCGAGCACGGAAGCCACACCATCGCCACCCAGCTCGAAAACCTCTACGAACGCTCCCGACAAGCGCTTCGCAACGCCCTTGCGACGGCCCCCCTCCCTGCATCGTCCTCCGCCGTGGAAGCCCTCGATGACAACACTACCCTCCACGTCACCCTCTCCCAAACTGGAACCAGACTCCACATTGACCTCACCGGAACCGCCCCCCATCATCCGGGTAATCTCAACGCAACACCCGCAATCGTCCAAAGCGCCATCCTCTACGCCCTGCGGCTCTACGTTCAATCCAATCTGCCGCTCAACGAAGGCCTTCTCCATGACACCGAAATCACTCTTCCCAACTGCTTCCTGAATCCGACTTTCCCGGAAGACCCAAACCATTGCCCTCCCGTCGTCGGCGGAAACGTCGAAACGTCACAACGACTCGTCGATACACTCCTGAAAGCGCTGCGTCTCCAAGCCTGTAGCCAGGGAACCATGAACAATCTCATCTTCGGAGACAAAACCTTCGGGTATTACGAAACCATCGCCGGCGGTGCCGGTGCCGGTCACGGATATGATGGCGCGCATGCCCTGCATACCCATATGACCAACACCGCCATCACCGACCCCGAAATCCTCGAATACCGCTATCCCGCCCGGCTCCGGCGCTTTGCCGTCCGCAAAAACTCCGGAGGAAAAGGAACCTTCTCAGGAGGCGACGGCGTCATCCGCGAGTTCGAATTTCTCGCACCCCTGACGGTCTCGCTCCTCACTCAACACCGCATCCAATCCCCCTATGGCCTAGAAGGCGGCCTTCCCGCGCGACCCGGAAGACAAACTCACTTCCCCACCACCGGTCCCGCAAACCTCCTCCCTCCCGCCGCCCAAATTGAGGTCAGTCCGGGCGATCGCCTCCGAATCGAAACGCCCGGGGGCGGCGGTTGGGGAGAGCCCGTCTAATTCCTGTTCTTTTCCCTCGCGCCCGCTATCCTCGCGTCAATTCTCATGCTCGGCGATTTTCTCAGCACCTATTGGCAAATGATCGTCGTCCTCGCAATCCTCGTGGCCGTTGTCCTCGCCTTCTTCCGCGAATGGGCATCGCCCGATGTCGTCGCTCTCGCCGCCTTCGGCGCCGTGCTCGTCTCCGGCATCCTGTCCACAGACGATATCCTCGACGTCTTTTCCAATCCCGCTCCCATCACCATCGCTTGCATGTTCGTCCTCAGCGCGGGACTCGAGAAAACCGGCTGCATCGATATCATGGGCAATTTCTTCATCCGCATCGCCGGCACGTCCGAACTTCGGGTCCTCTTTACCCTCATGACCCTCGGTGCCGTCCTCTCCGCCTTTATTAACAACACACCCGTCGTCGTCGTTTTCCTGCCCATCGTCCTCAGCCTCGCAAAGTCAACCGGCCTTAAAGCCAGTCGCCTCCTCATCCCTCTTTCTTTCGCCTCCATCCTGGGCGGCACCTGCACCCTCACCGGCACATCCACCAACCTCATCATCGACGGTGTCGCCCAGGAATACGGGCAACCAGCCTTCACCATGTTCGAACTCACGAAACTTGGGGTCATCTACTCTTTCGTCGGCTTTGCCTACCTCCTTACAGTTGGCCGCTCCCTCCTACCCAAACGTGAAACCGTAATCCCCGAACTGGAACAGAAGGAAGCACGCCACTTTCTAACTCAATTCAGCGTCGAAACCGATTCCCCACTGATCGGAAAAACCCTCACGGAAACGCTCCTCAAAGAAATTCCAAACGCCGAAGTCCTCGAAGTCCGCCGCCGCGGCGTCCCTCAGCAAACACCTCTCAACACCCTGAAAATTCAGGAGCACGACCGCCTCCTCATCACACTCCACGGCACCAGTTTCGAAGAACTCAAAGAAGCAGGCGGAATCCGGTTCCCTTCCCAAAAGGACCTCAACCTAAAGGCCCTCGAAACCCGAGAACTGAAACTCATGGAAGGCATCGTCGGCCCCCGCTCATCTCTCATCGGGCGTACCCTCAAAAACCTCCGCTTTCGACAACGATTCGGTGTCCACATCCTCGCCGTCCACCGCAAAGGAGGAGACCTCAGAAAAAACTTCGGCGACGTAAAGCTCCGCTTCGGCGATACCCTCATCCTCGAAGGGCCCGTCGCAGCAATCAGACGCCTCGGAAAAGAAACCGATTTTATCAACCTCACCCAGCGCACCGAACGCTCCCTCGATCGATGGAACCTTGCCATCGGCTTCGGGATCGCCATCGCCTTCATCCTCGGCGCCGCCCAGTCAAAAAACTTCCTCCCCATCCCCGCTGTCGCCATTCTCGCCGCCCTCGCCATGATCCTTACCCGCCGGATCACCTCGAAAGAAGCCTACGCCTCCGTCCAGTGGGAAATCGTCTTCCTCATCTTCGGCATGCTCGCCCTCGGCCTCGCGATGGAAAAAAGCGGAGCCGCCAAACTCATCGTCAATGGCATGATGTCCGTCTTCGGCGAAGCTTCGCCTTACGTCATCATCGCGGTCATCTACCTCCTGAGCTCCACCCTCACGGAACTCATCACGAACAACGCCGTCGCCGCACTCCTCGCACCCATTGTCATCGGGATCGCTGAGTCCCTCGGCGTGGACGCCCGCCCCTTCATCGTCGCGATCATGTTCGGCTGCTCCGCTTCCTTCGCCACCCCCGTCGGATACCAGACAAACACATACGTCTACGGCGCCGGCGGCTACAAATTCACAGATTTTCCCAAAATTGGCGTCCCCCTAAACCTCATCCTCTGGATCGCCGCCACCATCCTAATTCCATGGCTCTGGCCCTTTAACCCTGCACCATGATGAGAAAAACCTCTCGCAGTCCCATGAAATAAGGTCCCCCATTTCCCCCTCTCCCGTGCCAGTCCCTGATTCAATGCCCGAACCAGACGAAACGCCCCCATCCCGCAGACCATCCGCCAAAACCTCCGTCTTCGTGCTCCTGATCATCGCTATCGGGATCGCCTCCCTCACCCTCCCCGTGGCCGATTACATCAAGTCCGCCTACGCATGGATCGAATCTCTCGGCTTCTGGGCCCCCGTCGCCTTCATCCTCTTCTATGCCATCCTCACCGTGTTTCTCGTCTCCGGCGGCGCGCTCACCCTCATCGCCGGCGGCGCCTTCGGTCTCGTAAAGGGCACGCTTGTCGTCATCGTGGCCTCAAACCTCGGCGCAGCAGCCGCATTTATCATCGGTCGATACTTCGCCCGGGCTTGGGTCGCCAAAAAAATCGCTTCCCATCCGACCTTCAATGCCATCGATCAAGCCGTTGCCAAAGAAGGCTGGAGAATCGTCGCCCTCACTCGCCTCTCGCCTGTTTTTCCCTTCGTGTTTCTGAACTATGCCTTCGGCCTAACCAAAATTCGCTTTTTTGATTATGTCACCGCTTCCATCATCGGCATGCTCCCCGGCACCATTTTGTATGTCTACCTCGGTTCCCTCGCAAAAGCCGGTGCCAATGCCCACGGCAAATCAGCAGCAGAATGGACTCTCTACATCATCGGTCTCCTTGCGACCATCGCGGTAACCGTGATTATCACTAAAAAAGCAAAGGCCGCTCTAAGCCAAAAAGCCAACGTTTCCACTGACTTCTAAGTGCAAATTTCATGTCCATTTGCGAACCTTCATGGTTAATCTGCTGACCTCCATGGCCCATCCAATATCCATCCCTCCGAACGACGACCACAACAAGACCCTTGTCTCGCGCGTCCATCCCCACGATTGGAAAAATCCAGACCCAGCAGACAAATACAATCTCGTAGTCGTCGGGGGCGGCACCGCAGGACTCGTCAGCGCTGCGGGCGCCGCCGGACTCGGCGCGAAAGTCGCCCTCATCGAACGAAACCTTCTCGGCGGTGATTGCCTCAACGTCGGTTGTGTCCCTTCGAAAACCCTCCTCGCCGCCGCCCACGCTGTCACCAACGTCAAACGCGCCGCCCATTTCGGAATCACAATTCCCGGAGAGCCATCCGTTGACTTCCCCGCTGTCATGGAACGGGTTCGAAAGCTCCGCGCGGAAATCAGCCACCATGACTCGGCAGAACGATTCTCCCGTCTCGGCGTCGATGTGTTTCTCGGCGACGCCAAATTCATCGACCGCTCATCGGTCGAGGTCGAGGGGGCAAAGCTGTTCTTTAAAAAAGCCGTCGTCGCCACTGGAGGAAGAGCCGCGGCACCACCCATCCCAGGACTCGATAAAATCGAATACCTCACCAACGAAAACCTCTTCCACCTCACAGCGCTGCCGAAGTCTCTGGGAATCATTGGAGCAGGTCCCATTGGCTGCGAAATGGCACAGGCATTCGCAAGACTGGGTTCAAAGGTCACTCTCATCGAAGCAATGCCCAGCATTCTTACACGGGAAGATCAGGATGCTGCCCGCATCGTCCACGATGCCCTCGCCACAGACGGTGTCGAAATCATCACCGGCGCCGAAGACCTCAAACTTGAAAAAGAAAAGAACGGCGCCACCCGTGTTTCCCTGAGATCCAGCGATGTGACTCACGAGATTACCAACGAAAAACTCCTCGTCTCCGTCGGTCGCAAACCAAACTTAGATGGCCTCCACCTCGAAGCGGCCGACGTCGAATACAACCCGCAGGGCATCAACGTCGACGACTATCTGCGCACGAGCAATGCAAGAATCTACGCCGCCGGCGATGTCTGCCTGTCCCATAAATTCACCCATGCCGCCGATTTCTCAGCGCGCATCGTGATTCAGAACGCGCTCTTTCTCGGAAGTAAAAAAATCAGTGCACTCAATGTGCCGTGGTGCACCTACACCGACCCCGAAATCGCTCATGTCGGCCTCTACGAACAAGACGCCGCAGAACGCGATATCGATATCGACACCTACGTCAAACCAATGGCGGAAGTCGATCGTGCCCTCGCTGAAGACAACACCCATGGCTTCGTGAAAATACATGTGCAAAAGGGCCGCGGCCAAATCGTCGGTGCTACCATCGTCGCTCGCCACGCCGGTGAACTCATTAGCGAAATAGCCACCGCCATGGCAGGCAATCTCACTCTCGGCGCCCTCGCCAATGTCATCCATCCCTACCCCACCCAGGCCGAAGCCATCCGCCTCACCGGCGACCTGTTCAACCGCGCCAAATTGACACCCTCTGTCAAGAAAGCGTTTAGCCAATGGCTCAAATGGTCTCGGTGAAACGAAGGCGCGTCGCAAGGCACTCTCCTCCAGGAGACTGCAGAGGCCTCACCGAGGCACGCCAAGAATTCCCTTTGGTTATAGATACAACCCGTTCCGCTTGACACAACCACCCGCTAACGTCGATAATTTACAGACGTTCTATCAATGCCATGAAAACAGAATTCTTCCCAAACTTAAATCCTCTGGTCATGACCTTAACGGCAACTGCTCTGGCCGTCTCAAGCTGCGGAAAATCAGCACCGGAAGCCACAATGACGGAAGCTGACTTCCAGCAGATTTTCGAAGACGAGAGGACGAAGCTGAATGAACAGATTACCTCTCTTCGGAACGAAAAAGAGACTCTCCAAGACAACGTTGCCGTTCTCGATCAAGAAATAAAGTCATTGAGAGAAGATCTTCTTGCCACCGGACCTGTGATCCAAGAAAAGGAGGAACTCACGGGCCAGCTGGAAATCGCTCGGGCACAAGCTGCCGACTTTCGTCTTCGGTATCGCACACTGCTTTGGGATTCCGCAATCGATACCGATCTCGGCGAACTGACAACTGTGGACGGCAAAACCTATGAAGACGCCAAAATAAAGGGCCTGACAGATGAAGGCATCGAAATTATGCACTCATCCGGCATCGGAAAGATCTCACCAGAACTCCTTCCCGTGGAACTCCAGACAAAGTATCTCTTTGCAGAAGGCGCCCCAGCCATCTCCGAACCCGCGCCCCCCTTATCAGACTCGCCCTCCACTTCCATCTCCTCAACTCCACCTCTGCCATCCGATGAGAAAGTAGCGAAAATCACTGAACTTGAAAAGACCTTGGTGGCAGAGACGGACAAATTGACTGAGATGGAAGCCGGCTA
Source organism: Verrucomicrobiota bacterium (assembly GCA_039182965.1). Lineage (GTDB taxonomy): Bacteria > Verrucomicrobiota > Verrucomicrobiia > Verrucomicrobiales > DEV007 > JBCDBW01. The sequence goes on along the minus strand of JBCDBW010000004.1, from coordinate 39,805 downwards.
CATTTCAATCAAAGAAGGCATTATTCCGGAGGGGCAGATGAAAGGAATGAACATTCACTCCGAATTGAAAGCAGTCGACGGCCAACTGCGATCACTCGAACAACAAAAGTCCAATGCTGAAAGAGGGATTGGTGGGACGAGAATGTCGTCAGCCGATATCGCTAAAAAGTATCAGCGTCCAATCGATTCACTTCGAGCAAAGGAACAGCAATTGGAGAATGCTCGCTCCGCTCTGCGCGTCAAAGAGAAAGGCCTTTTATACGATATCTCCGCCCAAAAAAAGAAAATTAAGGAACTGAAAAACGATATCTATCGGACAAAATACTACTAGCCGTCCTCGACTGCGGGTAGAGAGAATCGAACTCTCATCTCAAGCTTGGGAAGCTCGCGTCCTACCATTGAACGATACCCGCTACACAAGTCGCCTAGGCTAACCCCACCACCCCCGACACGCAAGCGTCCAATACGGAGCTATACCAAATTCGCCACCGGCGAACCGTCCTTTCGCCAATCACCCGTCGATGGGTCCCACCTCCGCCTCCCCACCGCTCCGCCGAATTACCTCCGCCAACTCTTTACTTGGTTTCTCAGATAAACTGCGCACATAAAACTTCACACGCGCGTTGAAATTCCCGTTGACGTTCAAATACTCCTCCAACTCCGCCAGCGCCCGCTCCGTCTCGCCGTCCTTCAAATCCGTGAACCAGTAAATCGCGTCCACCCCATCCTTCTCCACCATCTTCCGCACGGTCTTCATAACCGCCGCTGGATCATGGTAGACCAATCCAGGAACAATCGTCTCACGTTGCTCGGAAATCGCCTCCAAGCGACACCCCCAAACCTCCGAAAAGACCGATCCCCTAAACCCTCGACGAATCTCCGACCGCAAATCCTCCAAGTAAGCCGACATACTCCCCGAGTTGTCCAATATCACCCCCAACTTCCGCGCCTTCACAAACAAGCGCCCAATGTTGGATCCCTGAAATCCCTGAGACCCGAAATTCATCCCCACCCCGGGTCGCGCACTGCTCACCGCTGTCCCAGGGAAGTCGAGCGCAGCTTCCTCAAGCTCGACTTCACTGGAAAAAATCGGCGAAGGCACATCAGTCACCACCGGCCTCATCGCACGTTTCGGAGAGGGAGGCCGCTGCGCCTGCTTAAGCTCATACGGCGATAGTTTCCGCTCTTCCACCCGTGGCGCGTCATCGAGACTCCGCACAATAAACCTCGGAGGACCGGGACGTGCCCCCGGTATCACCAAAGCCACCAATCCCACAATCAAAACCAAGTGCACCGCCAAAGAAACCATCAGCGACGTCCCCTTAGCCGAGCGCATCCACCGCTTGAACCGCCGCGACCATTTCACCCGACGCTTCCGCCCCGTTCCTTCCCGCGACCTCTTCACAACGAACCAATCTCGCATCCCCACCCTTCGATGGCAAGCACCGCCGCTCTTCTCTAAACCATGTCGTCTAAATCTGCCAGCTCCTCGGACTCCTCACAAACCGCCCCTAGACGTCGCAGCAGATGCCCGTTCAAACGAATTCCCGCAGCAAAATTCTCCAATGGAAAATTCTCATTAGGCGCATGCGCGTTGCAATCAGGCAAAGCCAATCCCAACAGCATCGTATCGACCCCCAATACATCCTTGAAACTCTGTACGATCGGAATACTGCCCCCCTCACGAATCAACGCCGGTTCCTCCCCCTCGAAGGTATCTCGCAAAGCATCCTGCGCCGCCTTGCCATAGTCCGAAAAAGCATCCATCACATAGGCCTCTCCGAAATGCCCTCGCTCAATCTCGAGGTTGACCCCCGGAGGACACACCGCCTCTAAATGCTTGGTCGCCAAATCCAAAATTCTACCTGGCTCCTGCCCCGGCACCAATCGAAAGGACAACTTCAAAACCGCCTCCTTTGGAATCACCGTCTTCGCCCCCTCCCCCTGATACCCCCCGCCAATCCCGTTCACCTCTGCGGTCGGCCTCGCCCAACGTCGCTCGTATGCACTGTATCCCACTTCTCCGTTCAAATTCGGTGCCCCCGTTTGTTCCAAGGTCTCCGTCTCTCCATCCGGCAATGTCCTCCATGCTTTCCTCTCCCACTCTTCTAGAGGCGCCACCCCGTCATAAAATCCCTCAATCGCCACCCGCTCGTCCTTGTCGTGCAAACTCGCCGCCAAGCGCGCCGCTACCGTCGCCGGATTCGATACCGCCCCACCATATATCCCCGAATGCAAGTCAACCTCAGGACCCGTCACCTTTACTTCCATACACGCAATCCCCCGCAACCCATACGTAAACGTCGGCACCCCTCGCCCCACCATCCCCGTGTCCGAAACCGCCACGACATCGCATGCCAGTGCCTCGCGATTCTCACGCAAAAAAGGTTCCAAGTGAGGACTCCCAATCTCTTCCTCACCCTCAAACAATAAAATCACATTCACTGGCAACTCACCCTCCGCCTTAATCGTCTCTTCCATCCCAAGAACGTGCGCCAACATCTGCCCCTTGTTGTCCGTCGCCCCTCGCGCGTAAATCACATCGTCGATCACGGTTGGCTCAAAGGGCGGCGTCACCCAGCCTTCCTCCGGATCAATCGGTTGCACGTCGTAATGTCCATATAACATCACCGTCGGATGCCCCGAGCGATGGGGGTTGCGCGCCACCAAGATCGGATGCCCGGCCGTCGCATGCTTCTCCACCGTCATCCCAAGCCCCCTCAATTTCTCCCCTAACCAGTCCGCACAAGCATCCACATCTTTCGCATACGCGCTGTCCGTCGACACACTCGCGAAAGACAAAAATGCCTTCAAGTCATTCAATTGTTCCTCATTCACCAAACTCATAACTCTTTTTCTAGATGTTGATCGAAACCCCCTGCGATCGCTTGTAATTCACATACGCTAGGAAACCAAAGAACAGCGCCCCAAGGAAAAACTTAAAGACCACTCCCAAAACAACCGCCGCAATCACCGCCGTCACCATACCCACCTTGCCCACCGGCCGTTCCCCTTTTCCCCACAATGCTTCTAGAATTCGCCCGCCGTCCAAGGGAAGGATCGGTAGCAGATTCAAACCACCCCAGACAACACAGATATACCCAAACAAGAACAAAAACGACCGGACGTAGGGCTGGATGCCTTCCACCGCCCCAAGGATCAAAAAAGCCGCCACGCCAAACAAAATCTCCACTACCGGCCCCGCCGCCGAGATCACTACCTGCTGCCCACGTGTAAACCGCCCGTTGCATGCCGCATACCCATAAAAACTCTGTAAAACAATCCACGGCTGCCCCCCATAACGTCGATAGGCAAATGCATGCCCAAACTCGTGAATCAAAAAAGACAAAGTCCAGACCACCATCCAGATCAAGAGCAGTTTCATGTCCCGATCCCCAAGCCCGGCCCCGAGCAACAAGCCCGCAACCCAAAAAAACCAGTGAATCGACACCGGAATCCCAAAAAGAGAAAACCGAACGATTCCTTTATCCATCGCTCTTCAAATCCGTTCCTCGAGAACCCTTCTGCCTAAATAAACTCATTGATCAAGTTCTCTAGCATCTCCTGACGCCCACTCGGAGTCTTCGGTTCCATCCCGCCCAACACATACTCCTCCAATTCCTCAAAACCCACTTCCCCTTTTTCGATCTGCGCCCCTATCCCCGAGTCATAGGAGCTGTATCGCCCTTTCACAAATTCCTCCAACCGCCCATCATCGATAATCGCCTGCGCCGTCTTCAAACCGCGCGCAAACGCATCCATTCCCCCTATGTGCGCATGAAACAAGTCAACCGGCTCGAAACTCTCACGACGACACTTCGCATCAAAGTTCAAGCCCCCCGTCGTTAGCCCTCCCATCGCAAGTATCTCCAGCATCATCCCCGTCGTCAGATAGATGTCCGTCGGAAATTGATCCGTGTCCCAGCCAATCAACTCATCCCCCGTGTTCGCATCCACCGACCCCAAAGCGCCCGCTTCCCGCGCCACCCGCATCTCATGCACCATCGTGTGCCCGGCCAACGTCGCGTGATTGGTCTCCAAGTTCAGCTTCAAATGATCAATCAGGTCGTGCTCACGCAAAAAATTCAAGCACGCCGCCGAATCGGAGTCATACTGATGCGTGCTCGGTTCACGCGGCTTCGGCTCGATGTAAAACTGACCCGTAAACCCAATCTTCTCCTTGTGCGCAACCGCCATCTTCAACAGGCGCGCCAAATGATCTAACTCCCGACCCAAATCCGTGTTCAACAACGTCGCATATCCCTCTCGCCCACCCCAAAACGTATACCCCTCGCCACCCAAACGGTGCGTCACCTCCATCGCCTTTTTCACCTGCGCCGCAGCATAGGCAAAGACATCCGCATACGGCGAAGTCGCCGCCCCTTGATTATACCGCGGGTGCGCAAATAAACACGCCGTTCCCCAAAGCAGTTTGATCCCCGTCTCCCCCTGTGCCTTCTCCAGTTCGTCCGCTACCGCATCCAATGCCGCATTCGACTCCGCCAAGGTCCCCAACTCCGGCGCCACATCTCGATCGTGAAAGCAATAATACTCAATGCCGCACTTCTGCATAAATTCAAACATCGCCCAAACCCGCTTCCGCGCGTTCTCAACCGATTCACTCCCATCATCCCAAGGCCGCTGCGCCGTCGGTCCCCCAAACGGATCCGCCAACCCATTCCGCATCGTGTGCCAATAAGCACATCCAAAGCGCAAGTGATCCCGCATGGTCTTTCCCCCCACTTCTTCGTCAGCGCGATAATGCTTGAAAGCCAAGGGGTTTTTCGAACCCGGACCTTCGTATCCAATTTGGGGGATCTCTGGAAAAAACTCGTCGCTCATGCCCCTATTTCCCCTCTCCCCTGACCCCCGTCAAGATCAAACCCCAAACCAAAAAAAACGATCAACCGCCCGACCAATCAACCACTCCCAACCAAACCCCCACCTCCCCGTCAATCCCTGCCTTCCCTAACCCCTCTTCAATCTCCCCACGCCCGGGCTCCCGCACGCCCTCCTCCTCGATCTGCTTCCCATCCGCCACCCAATCCGCTCGCCCTACCCCACAAGCCAAATACCAACACGCCCAAGCCCGCCACGCCCGTTGCACCCTCCTCGGTTCCACCATCCGCGTCGCCAAATGCTGGTAGTGCCGCCGCGGATTCCCAATGAACTGCCCCTCCCGCACCTGCCTCATGACCCAGTTCGCCGCCCCATAAGGTAACGGCCATCGCACCAGCACCTCCTCCCCACCCCGTAAATCCGCCCCCAAGGCCCGGTTGATCTGCAGGAGCGACTGCGCCGGATAGCCCTGCAGCCACAATGACTGAGCACAGGTCAATGCCAGCTCATAAAAGACTTCTCCTCGATCAGACCCCACAGCCTTCATCGCGGACGCCGTCATTACTTCCCCCGCCTCCGGCAAAAACGGACAAGCCTCAATCCCCTCGCAATGGCTCCGTTGTAAAGTCATGACTCAGTCGTAATCAATCCCACTCTGTTAATTCTACATTTTCCGTCTACCTTATCCGTCATGAGCGCAACTAACAACGTCTTCGACGACGCCATCAAAAATCTCGATCGCGCCTTCCAATACGCCCAAATCCACCCGGAAGCCCTCGAACGCCTCAAATTCCCTAAACTCACCATTCAGGTCTCCGTCCCCATCCGCATGGACGATGGCTCAATGCGCGTCTTCGAAGGCTATCGCGTCCGCCACGACGATACCCGCGGCCCCGGAAAAGGCGGCCTCCGCTATCACCCCGATGTCGATATCAACGAAGTCAAAGCACTCGCCTTTTGGATGACCTGCAAAACCGCCGTGGTAAACGTCCCCTTCGGAGGCGCCAAGGGAGGCGTCTGCGTCAATCCCAAAGAACTCTCCCCCATGGAACTCGAGCGCCTCTCACGGGCTTTCATGCGCGCCATCGCCGACTTCGTCGGCCCCGAAATCGATGTCCCCGCCCCCGATGTCTACACAAACCCCATGATCATGGGTTGGATGATGGACGAATATTCCAAAATCAATCGCCAGCATACCCCCGCCGTGATCACCGGCAAACCCATCGCGCTCGGAGGCAGCGAAGGCCGCAATGAAGCCACCGGTCGGGGCGCCTACTACTGCATCAAAGAACACGAAAAACAACGCGGCTGGAAACCCCACAATGTCACCGTCGCCGTCCAAGGCTTCGGCAACGCCGGGCAAGCCGTCGCCCGTCTCCTCCATGAAGACGGATACAAAATCGTCGCCGTCTCCGATTCTCACGGCGCCATCTATCGCGAAGATGGCTTTCATATCCCCAGCCTCATCCAGGCCAAAGCGCAGGTCAGAAAACTCCAGGGAGTTTACTGCCAGGACGGCATCTGTGAACTCATCGAAACAACAAACCTCTCCAACGAAGAACTCCTCGAACTCAATGTCGATATCCTCATCCCCGCCGCGCTCGAAGGTGTCATCACCGCCGAGAATGCCGCCAAAATCAAAGCCGAAACCATCGTCGAGGTTGCGAACGGACCCGTGGAAGGCAGCGCCGACCCCATCCTCAACGAAAATGGCAATTTCGTCATTCCTGACATCCTTGCCAACGCCGGCGGAGTGACGGTCAGCTACTTCGAATGGGTCCAAAACAAAGCCGGCTACTACTGGTCCGAAGAAAAAGTCAATTCACGCCTGCACGACATTATGCGCCGCGAATATCTCGCCGTTGACCAAGTCCGCGAATCCTGCGGCATCGACATGCGAACCGCAGCCTACGTCCATGGCCTCTCCCGCATCGGCGAAGCCCTTACCGCCCACGGCACCAAGGAATACTTCTCCAACGGCTCCGTCCCAAGCTGACGCCCTCCGCAGCTCTTGACCACCGACCTCTCCACGCTCACCCCGCTCCAAAGACGTAACTTCTGGCTCCACGTCTTCGAAGGCGGCTTCTACATGGGGGGAATCGCCTTCCTCTCCGCAGAAGTCGTCCTTCCGGAAATGGTCGAAAACCTCGGCGGCAAACCATGGCTCATCGCCTACATGCCTACTCTCATGCTCATCGGTTTCTTTCTCCCCTCCCTCGTTGTCATCCCACTGATCAACCGCCTCCACAGATACAAAACCATCATCGTGATCACCGGCACTCTCCAGAGACTTCCATTCCTGATCGCCGCGGTGTTTCTTTGGTTCCTCGCCGACGACTTTCCGCGCTGGACGCTCTTCGTGGTGGTCGCCGCACCCTTGGTCTCAGGCCTCTTCGGCGGCCTAACCATTAACGCTTGGCTCGAAATGATCATTCGAATGATTCCCGAGCAAGCGCGGGCCTCCGGCTGGGCTTTTCGCTTTGTTATTTCCTCCCTCATTGGTATCGTCGCCGGCCCCATCATTCACCGCATCCTCGAAATGCAACCCGGACCTCCGGGATATGCCATCCTCCACCTCATCACGTTCGTCTTCCTCGCCGTTTCCTTGGTCTTCTTCTGCTGCCTCAAAGAAACGCACTTCCCCACACCCCTTCCCCCTGAACAACGCCCCTCCTATTTCGCACAGCTCGCCGATATCCCGCGTAAAGCCAAACACGCTCCCTACTTCGCAAAATACCTCCTCGTCCGCTTCTCCGGTATCGGATACGCCGTCCTCGCTCCCTTCATGGCCATTCATGCCCTCCAAATTACCAAACGCCCGGAAGCCGATCTCGGCTATTTTGTCACCGCGCAGATGATCGGAGCCGTCTGCGGAAATCTCGTTGCCGCCCGGCTCGGAGACCGCCGCGGAGGGAAAATCGTTCTCATCCTCGCACGAGCCATCCTCATCGCGGTCTCGCTCCTCGTCATCATCAACACTTCCTTCCTCGGTTTCCTCGTCGCTTTCTTTCTCTTTGGATTCACCCTCTTCGCCGAACGAGTCGGCGATCTCACCCTCGGGATCGATCTCTGTCCGCCGAAAAATCGCGCTGACTTCCTCGCCATTATGACCTTTATTCTCGTGCCCGCCATGATCATGGCAGCACAATTGAGCAGCACCATCGAAAACGTCTCCGGAACCCTCTCCGCCGCCGCCGTCGCAACCATCGCCATCGCTATCAGCTCTCTCGCTATTCTCCTCACGATCCCCGAACCCAGAAATTCCCCTTCTCCGATACTCGAAATCTAATACCGATTTACCATATGGAACCAACCGGCACGATCACCTCTCAATGGGGCGAAGGCCCCGTCTGGCACAACGACCGTCTCTACTACGTCGATATCGAGTCCCACCTCGTCATCGCTTTCGACCCCGTAACGGGCAACGAGCACAGCTGGAACGTCCGTGAACGGGTCGGTTGCGTCGTCCCTCGCACCTCCGGGGGCTTCGTGATCGCAGGAGACTCGGGTTTTCGTTTCCTCAACCCAGATTCCGGCGAACTCACCCCGATCGCCGATCCCGAGCCAAATCTGCCAGACAATCGCTTCAACGACGGCAAATGTGATCCCGCCGGCCGATTCTGGGCCGGTTCCATTTCCCTCGTAAAAAAACCCGGGACCGCAAACCTCTATCGCCTCGACGCCAACCTCTCCCTCCATCACATCCTACCCGATGTCACCAATTCAAATGGTATCGTCTGGAATAAAAACGCGGACACGATGTTTTACATCGACACGCCCACACAGAGAATCGACGCGTTCGACTTCGATCACTCCACCAGCGCCATCACCAACCGACGTACCGTTATCGACACCACCTCCTTGAACGGCAACCCGGATGGTATGGCCATCGACGAAAATGATCATCTCTGGATCGCCATGTGTCACGGTGGTGCCGTACATCAATTTGACCCTAACAGTCCATCAGCCAGCACTCCTCTCTCCACACTCGTAGTCCCCTCAGTCGAAGTCACCGCCCCCGCATTCGGCGGACCTGACCTCACCGACCTCTACATCACAACCGGCCGCTCGAAAATCGCAGACGGAGAACTCGACGGCCGCCTCTTCGTGGCACAACCCGGCCCCAAAGGCGCACCCATCACCCCCTTTGCCGGCTAGCCCAGAGCTCACGTTAACGTGAGCGCGTCACCACTCGCTCGCCCGCTTCAACCACGCGGCACTTGGCTTTACCCCCCCTGAACCGGCGGCATCACTGCCACCTCTGCTCCCTCAGTCAAAACGACATCCGGCTTCGCAAACTCCAAATTAACCGCCAATAGAAGCCTCCCTTCCCAATCCTCGAGCCTCGGCCATTCTTCCTTCATCCCAGCCACCAGCTCCCCCACCGTCGCTCCTTCCGAAACTTCCCGCTCCATCTCTTCCGCTCCCACGATGTCCCGCAACACAGAAAATACTAACACTCGCACTTTCATTCCTTCAGCTCTTCACATACGCCGCCTTCAGAGTCCCCACAAACGGAAGGTTGCGGTAGTGCCCGTCGTAATCCAGGCCATACCCAATCACAAACTCATCCCCAATCTCAAAGCCCACATAATCCGCAGAAATATCCACAACACGCGCCTCCTCCTTGTCCAACAAGACACACGATCGCAAACTAGCCGGCTGACCTTCATGATGCAATCGATCCAATATCGCTCTCAGAGTCCTTCCCGTATCCAAAATATCATCAACCACCAAGACTTCTTTGCCCGCAATGTCTGGCATCGTCTTCTGATTGAAGGTCACGACACCGGAACTGGTCGTCTCGCCATGATAACTCGAAACCCGAATCGAATCGATCGTCATCGGCAAGTCAATCCGACGGAGTAAATCCGACATGAAGATCATGCTCCCATGCAAGATCACCACGACCGTTAGCTCGCGACCCGCAAAATCCGCCGAGATTTCCCGCGCCATCTCATCCAGACGACTCAAAATCGTCGTCTCATGAAACAAAACTGTCTCCACCGCGTCATTCATAGCGCCATAAAGACGCCAATCTAACAACCACGCCCACTTTGACAAGACTCCTCCCCACACCCTATAGTCTCCCGCGTCTTAGCTCCTCGCAATAGCCTTCACACACCCGTCTCTCTCTTCCCTCATCCATGGCCCGCCGCTCAAATCGAAAGCAAGGATCCCACCGCAAGAATAAGGCCACGGCTCCCGCCTCCTCCTCACCATCCCTGGAGGATACAACAGCACCCTCCAAAGACACCCAACCAGTCCCACCCACCAAACCAGGTGCATCAAACCACAAACGCAAGCTGGCTCCACCACCCACCCGTGAACTCTGGAGAAACCCGCGCGTCCAAGGAATACTCCTCTTCTTCCTTACCATTCTCGCCTATCTTCCCGCCTTCCAGGCAGGCTTCACATGGGACGACGATATCACACTCACCCGAAACGCCCTCGTCCAACTCCCCGAAGGCCTGAAATACATCTGGGCTTCCAAACAGGCGACCGATTACTATCCCCTAACCTGGACCACGTTCTGGATCGAATGGCGCCTTTGGGGTGCGTCCCCGTTCGGCTATCACATCGTCAACGTCCTCCTCCATGCCCTGAGCTCGCTCGTCCTCTGGCGCATCTTTTTGAAGATTGATCTTCCCGGCGCCTGGTTCGCAGCACTCCTCTTCGCAATCCACCCCTTTTGCGTCGATTCCGTGGTCTGGATTTCCCAACGCAAAAACACTTTGTGCATGGTGTTTTTCTTCGCGGCCATCCTTGCGTGGCTAAAGAATGAAGACACAAAGGGCGACAAATGGCTCCTTTGGTCGCTCGCCGCTTTCCTGGCAGCCATCCTCTCAAAAGCATCCGTCATCGGATTGCCCTTCATCCTGCTCGCCCTCTCATGGTTTCGCAACGGATCCCTCAAACAAGCCTCCATCTTGCGCGCCATCCCATACCTCGCCATTTCCGGCCTCAGCGCCATCACCACTCTCTGGTTCCAAGGCAAAGTCCTCGGATACGACGCCGATGGCGGCTATCGCGCCGTGGAAACGATTGCCGCCGCCCTCGGTTCCTCAAACTCTGAGACCGGTCTCAATCTCGTCGAACGCCTGCTCATCACCGGACGAGTCTTCTGGTTCTATGTGCTCAAAATTCTTGTCCCTACAGGCATCGCAATGGTCTACCCCAAGTGGCCCGACCCCTCAGGGTGGCTCGCCGCACTGCCTACCCTCCTCATGATTGGCGCTGGCATCGCCACTTGGTTCTTCCGCAAAAAGCTCGGCAGCGGTCTCTTCACTGCCTTCGTCTGCCTCATCTTCGGCCTCTTCCCCGTTCTGGGCTTCTTCACGATGTCCTATCACTACTATGCATACGTCGCAAATCACCTCGGCTATATCGCCGTGCCTTCCGTGATCGCCATCGCTGTTGGCTACTGCGCCGTCGGACTCCCTCGCCTCGCCAAAAATTCCCCGCAGGCACCCGCAGTTCTCGCCTGCCTGATCGCATCGATCTTCACATGGCAAACCTGGCAACGTGCCTCTCTCTACCAATCCCCCGATCCACAAGCCGCTACAATCCGCCTATGGCAAGACAATACCGAGAAAGTTCCAGCAGCCGCAGCCGCTTGGAACGAACTCGGTATCGCTCAGGGAGCCCACGGGGATTGGGAACAGGCACTCACCTCCTTCCTCGAAAGCATTAAGGTCGACGGCGGTCGCTTCTCAAAACCATGGAACAACCTCGGAACCGCCCACGCAAATCTCGGCAACAACGAGAAAGCACTCGAGGCATTTCGGAAGGCAACCGACCTGAATCCTCTCGAGTTTGATGCCTGGGGAAACATGGGAACCATCTTGCTTCGTCTCAACCAACCCGAAGAAGCCATTAAAGTCTTCGATAAAACGCTCGAACTACGGCCCATGAGCCCCGCTACCTACCACAACAAAGGCCTCGCCCTCGCAAGACTAGGGCGCGGCCAAGAAGCGGCCGCAAGCCTCGGCAGAGCTGCGGAAATGAACTCCGCGAACCCCTCCTTTCGAACCGCTTATGCCTATCAATTGTTCCGGAATGAGAATCGAGCCGAGGCGCTGCAACAGTTTCTGAAAGCCATCGAACTCGGCACTCCCAATCCTGACGCTTACAACGTCGCCGCGTGGATCCTGGCCACCCATCCCGATCCCAACCTCCGCAACGGCCAACAGGCCCTTGCGATTGCCGAACAAGGACTGCGGGTCGCGGGCGGCGCGCACATCGGCCTCATCTCCTCCCAAGCAGCAGCCCTCGCCGAACTGGGGCGCTTCGAGGACGCCGTTGCTCTCCTCCAACAACACCTCCCAGCAATCCAATCATTGAAAAACCCCGCCCTCGCCGATCGCTTCAACACCGATATCCAGCAATACAAGGCCAGACAAGCTCGGCGCGATGGCTGATTCCCGCCTCCGGCCTTGCACAAACCCACTCCTTCCACTTAATTGCCGGAATGAAAATTGGGTTCAATCTCCTCCTCTGGACAGGTCATGTCATCGAAGATGACTTCCACGTCCTCGATACACTCAAAAAAGCCGGCTACGACGGTGTCGAGTTTCCCATCTTCGACGTGTCCGATCCCACCCACTTCACCAAAATCGGTCAAGCCGTCAAGGATCACGGCCTCAGCTGCTGCGCCGTCACCATCTGCCCGGATGATACCCAGTCACTCATCAGCACCGAAGCAGCTCACCGACAAGCAGGGCTCGATCACCTCCGGAAAGCCGTCGAATGCGGCCACAACGCAGGTGTCGAGAATATCTGCGGCCCCTTCTATCAGGAACTCTGCAATTTCACCGGCACCGGCGCCACCGAAACAGAACTCGAACATGCTGCCGAAGCGCATCGCATCATGGCAGAAGACGCTCAACAAGCCGGTATCCGCCTTACCGTCGAAGCCCTCAACCGCTTCGAATGCCACTTCCTCAATACCATAGAGCAAGCCGCCGCATACGTGAAAAGAGTCAATCACCCCAATTTCTTCACGATGTACGATACCTTCCACGCCAATATCGAAGAAAAAGATCCCCTCGGCGTCATCAAGCCCAATTTCGACGTCATCAAACACGTCCATATTTCCGCCAATGACCGCGGTACCCCAGGCAAAGATCACACCCCCATCCGCGAAACAATCCAACTCTTCAAAAAACTCGGTTACGACAACTGGTTCGTTATCGAAGCCTTCGGACGCGCGCTTCCCGATCTCGCTGCCGCCACCCGCGTCTGGCGCGATCTCTTCGATTCACACGAAGAAGTCTACGAGTTTGGCCTCCAATACATCAAAGAATCCTGGAACGCCGCGTGATCCCCTCGCTCTCAGCGACACAACCCAAAAACCCCAAACCCCATGAAAACCCCGGCCCTCATCGGCACCACCGGCGTCGCCATCGTCCTTGGACTCGGCGCCATTGCGCAGGATCAGTCCTCTAAAAAAGAACCCCCCACCGTTACCGGACAAGAGTTTGTCTCCATCTTCGACGGCAAAACCCTCGATGGATGGGACGGCGAAACCGAATACTGGTCCATCGAAAACGGAGCTATCACCGGCACCACCTCCGACGCGAACCCCATCCCCTATAATAAGTTCATCATCTGGGAAAACGGTGAGGTCGACGATTTTGAGCTCAAATTAAAATACCGAATCGTTGGCGGAAATAGCGGCATCCAATACCGCTCCTTCACCTTCGACGAAGACCCGAAAACCGGAACCCCCCTCCATTACGCCCTCGGAGGTTACCAGGCCGATATCGACTCTTCACCAAAGTTCTCCGGAATCGTATACGGCGAAAAATTCCGCGGCATCCATGCCAAGCGCGGCGAGAAGACCGTCATGACCGAAAACGGCAAGTCAGAAGTCATCGAACAGTTCGCCGACTCCGATGAACTGCAAGCGCACATCAACAATGAAGACTGGAACCAATACCACATCATCGTCAAAGGCAATCACGTCATTCACAAGATCAACGGAGTCGTGATGTCCGAATCCACCGACGAAGATACCAACGCCCGCCGCCGCTCTGGCCTCCTCGGATTCCAAATTCACAAAGGCCCGGCCATGAAGGTTCAATTCAAAGACATCAAGCTCAAACGCCTTCCGCTTGAAGATAAAAAGAAAGTCGTCTTCGTCGCCGGAGCCCCCTCCCACGCACCACGTGCTCATGAACACAACGCCGGCTCCGCCCTCCTCGCCACTCTCCTCAACGAACACCACAACGACCAGATTATTGCCACAGTCTATCACAGCGGCTGGCCCGCCGATCCCACGGCCTTCCAAAACGCAGACGCGGTCGTCATCTTCTCGGACGGTGGGCAACGACATCCCGGCTTTTTCCACCGCCGCCAACTCGACTACCTCGCCGATCAAGGCGTCGGAATTGGCTGCATCCACTATGCTGTCGAAATGCTCCCCGATGAATCCAACCAAGACCTCATGTCGTGGATCGGTGGCGCCTTCGAAACTTATTATTCCGTCAACCCCCACTGGACCGCCCAGTTCGCTGATCTCCCGGATCACCCCGTCGCCAAGGGCGTCACCCCTTTTGATATTCTCGATGAATGGTATTTTAATATGCGCTTCGTCGAAAATATGAAGGGCGTCACCCCCATTTTATCCGCCATTCCCCCCGATGAAACCATGTCTCGTCCCGATGGCCATCACTCCGGAAATCCAGAGGTCCGAAAAATGGTCGCCGACAAACGGCCCCAGCACGTGGTCTGGGTATACGACCGCGAAGACGGGGGCCGTGGCTTCGGTTTCACCGGCGGGCATTTCCACGACAATTGGTCCCATGACAACTTTCGCAAAACCGCCCTTAACGCCATCGCCTGGATCGCCCAAGCCCACATCCCCGAATCAGGCCTCGACACACCCACCCCTTCCGCAGAGCAAATGAACGCTAATCTCGACCCCAAACCCGCTAAAAAACCCAAAAAAACAAAGAAGAAAGCCGCCTAGATGACCGTTTCTCCCTCCTAAGCTCGCTTCAAAAACCTGAACCCACCACCAATCATGACCGATCAGAAAAAATCAAATTATGGCGCCGCCACTTCGCGACGCAAATTCCTTCACACCACCACCGCGGCGACCACCGCAGCCGCCCTGTCCCCCGCGACACACGCTTTCGCCGCCAGTGGCGATACTATGAAAGTTGCCGTTATCGGCGCTGGCGGTCGCGGCTCGGGTGCCATTGTCCAGAACCTGAAGAACGAAGGCACCGAGTTCGTCTCCGTCTCCGAAGCATTTAGGGACCGACTCGATTCCGGTATGGAGAAAATTGCAAACGCCCACAAAGGCGCCGGCAAAATCAATGTAAGCGAACAAAACAAATTCGTCGGTCTCGACGCCTACAAGGAGGCCATCGACAAAGCAGACGTCGTCATCCTCGCCACTCCTCCCGGCCTTCGCCCCATGATGTTCGAAGAAGCCATCAAACAAGGAAAGCATGTCTTCATGGAAAAACCCGTCTGCACCGACGCACCCGGATACCGCAAGGTCATCGCAGCTGCCAAAGAGGCCGATGCCAAAAATCTCAAAGTCGTCGTCGGACTCCAGCGCCGATACCAAGACAGTTACTTACAAGCCCACGACGAAGTCGAAAACGGCGCCATCGGCGATCTCGTCGCGGCCCAATGCTACTGGAATAGCGGAGGCGTCTGGACACGCCCTCGGGCCGCCGTAGCCCAATCTCTGGGACGCGAACCCACCGAAATGGAATACCAACTCTACAACTGGTATTACTTCACCTGGATCTGCGGAGATCACATCGCCGAACAGCACATCCACAACATCGATATTGTGAACTGGTTCAAAGGCGATCACCCCGTAAAGGCCCGCGGCGTCGGCGGCCGCCAAGTCCGTACCGACAAAGAGAACGGGCAAATATACGACCACCACAGTGTCGAATTCTTTTTCGAAGACGGCATGGTCAACAATTCCCAGTGCAAACACATGCCCGGCTGGGGTCGCGTCGCCGAAAAACTAATCGGCACGAAAGGGCGGGTTGAAATGGACAACAAAGGCGGTGCCATCTTCTACGATCACAAAGGGAACATGGTCAAACGGATCAAGAACGACATCACTCGTAACCCTTATGATGTCGAACACGCCGAACTCTATAAACACATCCGTCAGGATAAACCCAAAAATGACGCCTACTACGGCGCCGATAGCAGCATGACCTGCGTCCTCGGTCGCATGTGCACCTACTCAGGCAAAGAAATCACCTGGGATGACGCCGTCGAAAAAGGCGTCCAACTCGTCCCCGATAGCCTCTCCTCCCTGGACGAAGATCCGCCCGTAATGCCCGACGCCGACGGGAACTATCCCGTCGCTAAACCCGGGGAATACATCGCTCTCCAAGGTGACACCCCTACACCGGCCAAGGGCGCCACCAAAAATAACAAAAAGAAAACGAAAAAGACCTGAGGCGGCTGTCCCACAAAAAATAAAGATCGCAAAAGGCGCGTTCCTCTCAGGGGCGCGCCTTTTTCCATGCCCCGCCTAAAAATCGATCTAAGGGTCACTCCAAATTCCTGGACCCCGTTGACGGCCCACTCAACCGCCCATCCAATCTCACCTCATTTTCAAGATTGGAGCCGTCACGGATGTCTTCTTTGTGGTTGCCCCGTTCCAATTCGAATCCCGCTTTTCGCCTGTGATAATCTTCCGCGTCAGATTGAATCTTAGGAATCACGTTAAACGTAAAATCAAACACCTGAAGAGATTGCCAAATCAAGATACCAATAAGAACCGAAAGCAAAGGCCGAAGAGCGCTCAACGTCGATTTTCGAAATAAAGCCCATCGAGCAACCGCATAGCCCACAAAAGCCGCGGGAAAGAAAAGGTTGTGTTTCAGATAAAACCAAGTCTGCAGTCTCGCATCCGGAGTGTCATGATAATCGATTCGCTCAAACAGAAAAAACCAAACGCTATTCACGATATACCATGCGACGTAAAAGAGTATGAGAGTGAAAATGACCTCACCCCACGGACCTTTTCGACGTCTGACCTCCTCTTGCATCAGTCAACTCCCAGATGTCGCAACACCATTTTCACCCTACCCATGCGATCCTGGAGAAACGGAAAGGGAAGTCCCATCAGATTCCTTTATTTTGGCCTGCTTTCGCGACTCTCAGCACACCTTCAGTTGACTTTCCCTCCACCCCATCTCTCTTATCAGTAAATGGCATCATCCACCCGGGAGACCCACGCTTTGAAGCACGTCCTCTTCGTCTGCACAGGAAATGTCTGCCGCAGCCCCATGGCTGAAGGCCTCCTCCGGCACGAAGTCGAAAAAACAGGTCTCGACATCACAGTCGGTTCCGCGGGCGTGGGCGCTGTCGATGGCCAGGTGCCCAGCGCTCACTCCGTAGAAGTCCTCCAAGATCAAGGCATCGATATTGCCGAGCTTCGAAGCAATCTTCTCACCGAAGAACTCGTCGAACAGGCCACCCATATCTTTACGATGACTAGTGGCCACAAAAACACCGTAGAACACCTTTTCCCTGCTGCCGCCGAAAAAACCTTCCTCGTCTGCGAATTCTGCGACCCCTCGGAAATGGACTTTCCGGAGGTCCTCGACCCCATCGGTATGGGAAAATCCGCTTACGAAGCCACTCGAAAACAAATTGCCCAGGCCATCCCTTCCATCCTTAAATTCCTCGAAGCCAACGAAGACGATACATCAATGACCCAATCCGCTACCGCAACTGAATCTACGGTTTCACCCGTCGCCGCCGTTTCCACTCCCACCATCATCATCGCATCCGACCACGGCGGTTTCGAGTTAAAGAGTGCCATCATCTCGTTTCTGAGGACCGAAGGCCACGAAGTCGAAGATGTCGGCCCCGATTCCCAGGATTCCGTCGACTATCCCGACTACGCCCAAAAGGTCTGCACTTCTCTCCAAACGGGTGAGAAGGACCTCGGAATCCTTGTCTGTACCACTGGGATCGGGATGAGCATGGCCGCCAACCGATACGACGGTATCCGCGCCGCCCTCGTCTTCGATGCCGATTACGCAGAAATGGCCAAGAAACACAACAACGCAAACGTGCTCTGCCTCTCAGGCCAAAGAACAACCCCAAAAGACAGCATCGCGATCGTCAAGGCATGGCTCGATACGTCTTTCGACGGAGGTCGCCACGATCGCCGCCTTAGTAAGCTCGAGGCCGCTGACACGGCCGCTATCGCCGAATCCGATCCCGACGTCGCCAACGCCATCGCCCTCGAACACAATCGCCAACGCAATAATGTCGAACTCATCGCTTCGGAAAACTTCGCCAGCGCCGCCGTCCGCGAGGCCCAAGGTTCCGTCCTCACGAACAAATACGCCGAAGGCTACCCCAAAAAAAGGTGGTATGGCGGCTGCGAATTCGTCGACACCACCGAACAACTCGCAATCGACCGGGCTATAAAACTCTTCGGCTGTGGTTTCGCCAACGTGCAACCCCACTCAGGATCCCAAGCCAATACCGCCGTATACTTTTCCCTCATCGAAAGCGGCGACACCATCCTCACCATGGACCTGGCCCACGGGGGCCACCTCACTCACGGTCATCCCATGAATTTTTCCGGTAAGTTCTACAACGTCGTCCACTACGGCGTTTCAAAGGATACCGAGCAAATTGACTACGATCACCTCGCCAAACTCGCTCTCGAGGCCAAGCCCAAAATGATCACCGCCGGCGCTTCCGCATACTCCCGGATCATCGACTTCAAACGCATGCGAGACATCGCCGATTCTGTCGGAGCAATTCTCTTCGTCGACATGGCCCATATTGCCGGTCTCGTCGCAGGGGGCGCCCACCCTTCTCCCTTTCCCCATGCCCACGTCGTGACGTCCACCACTCATAAAAGCTTGCGTGGTCCCCGCGGCGGGATCGTCCTCACAAACGACGAGGAAACTGCGAAAAAGATCGATTCCACTGTCTTCCCGGGCATTCAGGGCGGTCCGCTCGAACATGTCATCGCCGCGAAGGCGGTTTGCTTCCACGAAGCTCTCCAGCCAGCATTTAAGGACTACACCAAACAGATTGTCGCTAACGCGCAATGCCTCGCCAATCGCCTCGCACACCACGGGTTTCGCATTGTTTCCGGTGGCACCGAAAACCACTGCTTCCTCGTCGACGTGCGCCCCAAGGACCTCAACGGCAAACAAGCCCAAGAGGCCCTCGACCAAGCCGGTATCACGGTCAACAAAAATGCCATCCCCTTCGACACTCTCTCCCCATTCAAAGCCGGCGGCATCCGCATCGGCACGCCCGCTGTCACTACTCGCGGCATGACCGAACACGAAATGGCCACCATCGCCGACTTCATCCTGGAAGCCCTCGACAATCAAAAAATCGAACCCAAACTCGATGCCCTTCGCGCTCAAGTCGCTGAGCTGAACAAGCGTTTTCCGCTTCCCTGATGTCCAACGACGTCCCACTGACGCGCAATCACCACTAAGCACGATTTTTGCTCCTGACAGAGGTCACCACCGGATCATGGAAGCAAATCCCTTCAAAGATGGCCTCGTCACCGAAAAAAGCGCCGCGCCGTGTACGGTCGTTATCTTCGGGGCCACTGGAGACCTCACCCATCGCAAGCTTATCCCCGCACTCTACAACCTCGCTGTAGATGGAGATCTTCCTCCCGGAACTCGTGTCATCGGCTTTGCCCGAAGAGACAAAAGCGACGATGAATTTCGCTCGGAACTCGAAGCGATAAACAAAGAGGTATCCCGGCAGGGCCACGACCCGGAAATTTGGGAACAATTCGCCCGCCTCATCCACTACCATCGCTCAGAATTTCAGGACCTCGACGGATATACCGCCCTCGCAAAACGCCTCGAAGATATCCGCCACGAGCAAGGGACCAGCGATAACACCCTCTTCTACCTCGCGTCCGCCCCTGAATTTTTCGACGACATCCTCCTGAACGCCAAAAAATCCGGACTCAATGTTCCGCCCGAGGGTGCGTGGTCTCGCGTGATCGTCGAAAAACCCTTTGGTACGGACCTCGCCACTGCCCGTCAGCTAAACGACGTGGTCAACGATACCTTCGAAGAGTCCGATACCTACCGAATTGACCATTACCTTGGGAAAGAAACTGCCCAGAACATCATGGTCCTCCGCTTCGCCAACGCAATCTTCGAACCGCTCTGGAACAGCAATCATATCGATCATGTGCAGATCACTTGTGCCGAACACCTCGGCATGGAGGGCGGCCGCGGCGGATACTACGACACTGCGGGAGCCCTTCGCGACATGGTCCAAAACCATCTTCTCCAACTCCTCTCCCTCGTGGCCATGGAACCTCCGGTCGATCTCTCCGCCGACGGGGTTCGTGACGAGAAAGTAAAGGTTCTCAAATCCCTGCGCCGGATGCCCACGCCCGAAGAGGTCGCCCAATCCGTCGTCCGCGCGCAGTACACGGCCGGTTCAATCAACGGCGAAACCGTCCCCGCCTACCGGGAAGAGGATCGCATCGCACCGGACTCGCACACCGAAGCCTATGTCGCTCTCCGCATCATGATCGATACTTGGCGCTGGGAAGGCGTTCCCTTCTACGTTCGCATGGGAAAAAGACTACCCAAAAAGGCCACCGAAATTTCTGTCCACTTCAAAGAACCACCCAATGTCCTTTTCTCCACCATGCCCGTCACCGCCAGAAAAAACGTCCTCGTCATGCGGATCCAACCCGATGAAGGCATTTCCCTGCGCATGCTATCCAAACTCCCCGGACCCGCCCTCAAGATGGAGCCGGTGAAAATGGACTTTCATTATCGAAGCTCCTTTGGCAAATCCTCTCCTGAAGCCTACGAACGACTCCTCATTGACGCTATGGCGGGCGATGCCACCCTCTTCGCACGGCGTGATGAGGTCGAGTCCGCCTGGACCTTCATCGACGATATCGAACATGCCTGGCACCAATCGGAATCGCCACCCCCGCTCGCCGAATATCCCGCAGGATCCTGGGGCCCCGTTGAGGCTGACAGTCTTCTCAAGCAGAACCATCACCTCTGGCGACGCCTTTGATACCTGTTTGCCGTGCCTACCGACCTACAGTTCGCCCTCTTGGGCCAAGAAGTCGCCGTCGCCAACATCGACGGCGAACTCAAAAAGCTTTGGGAAATCGATAACGCTCCCACCCGAGCCTCCCTCATCAACTTCGCGCTCTACAGCGAATCCCCGGACTCAATTCAATCCAACGTCGAAACCATTCAAGAAATAACCGCCGATCACGCGTGCCGCTCCATCCTCATCACCGCTATCCCCGAAGAATCCGATTCCCGCATCCGGTCCTGGATCACCGCCCACTGCCAACTCGACGGCAATGGCAACAAAACCGTCTGCTCGGAACAGATTGCATTTCTCGTCACAAACGATTGCACCGCCCTCGTGAGAAATATCGTCTTTGCTCACTTGGACTCCGATCTCCCGCTTGTGTTCTGGTGGCAAGGAGACTTGGCGAACGGCTTCGAAGATGACCTCTATTCGCGTATCGACCGCCTCATTTTCGACAGCGACTCTTGGTCGGATCTCTCTCGGGGGCTGGAAGCCCTCAACAACGCACTTATCAATCCAAGATCACACTTTGTTGGTCACGATATTGCGTGGACGCGCTCACACTACCTTCGCCGCGCGATTGCAGCCGCGTTTGAAAATCCCGCCCTCAACACCAAGCTGTCCTCACTGGAATCCATCTCCATAGAAGCCGATCGTCATCATCGCTCCACCGCCATCCTTCTCCTCGCGTGGATTGCGTCACGCCTCGATATCCCCTTGTCTCCGGAAAGCCTCGACGACCCAGAGCTCTTGTTCCAATCAAGCGACCAAGGCCCACGCGCGTCAATTACTCTAACCGAGTCCGGACTCCCTCTTGACACTCTCACCCTAGCCTTCAACTCCGGCTCCTTCACCATCAAAAGACTCACCGACCCCCAGTTCTTTCAAATGCAAACGCGTGTCGAGAACTTTGATCGCGAAAAACGAGTCCCGGCTGATCCCACCAAAACGTCCGCCCTCATCGTCGACCAGCTCATGCGCGGCGGAACCAACGCCCTCTACCATAACACCCTCCCTACCACCGTTGGCCTCGTTCAATGGCCCCGCTGAAACCGCGCCACTTCTCGCGCCGCTTCCCGGTCCGCTGCCTTCTTCTTCAGATCCTCTCGCTTATCGCGCGCCGCTTTCCCTCTACCAACTCCGATCTCAACCTTGACCCGCTGCCCCCGCCAATACAACCGCAGCGCCACCAGAGCCAAACCCTTCTCCGCGGTCCATCCTATCAACTTGTTGATCTCTTTGCGATTTAACAACAGTTTTCGCGGACGCTTCTCCTCATGCTGCACATGACTCGCTTGCGCATAGGGCTGGATGTTGCACCCATATAACACCACTTCGCCCCCTTCCACTCGCGCAAACGCATCTGCAATGTTTACGTTTCCCGCCCGAATGGACTTCACCTCCGTCCCCCGCAAAGCCAAACCCGCCTCATATTTCTCAACGATCTCGTAGTCTCGGAGAGCTTTGCGATTTTTCGCGATTTCCGGATTCATCGTTCCCTCCCCACCTCACAAACACCGGGCCCCGCCTATGCGACTACCCAGCCAGTCTGCAACCATCAAAGCGGAACCCGCAGCCTTTCTCCGCTACTTCTTGGCGCTTTTCTTCGAGGCTTTCTTTACCCCACCGACCATATCATCCTCAAGATCGTCGATCGCAACCTTCCCCTCGATAATCTCCGTCAGCGCAATGTCCGCAGTCCCCATCCTCCCCATGATCGGCACCAACGGCTGACGTCCCATGTTCAATTGCCGCACCCGACGGGATACCATGTTTATCAGCACCGGGGGATCAGGAACAATTTCAGATGCTTTCTCGACTAGGTCACTTCTCATATGCTTGATCTTTTCGCGCCCCGGACGCATCGCCGCTCCCGTCTCCGGGGCCTCAAAATCGACAATCTTGGATGTTGACACGGAACTATTTTTTAAAGCTTGGGGGTAAAAACAACTCTCCCACCTATATTACACAAAGATGAGAATGAAGCGCTTACCATAATATAAGCAAGAAGCAACCGTTTTTTCTCCACAGCACCCTAAAAAAACCGAATTAAAGCCCGTTTTCCCGGAAATACGCCCCTAGCGCTCAATCACCCCTCCCGACGCTTGATCACTACCCGCTTCATCCGAGCACTGTCTTTGGGACTCCACGTCACGATATCCGGATCCTCCAAAAACGCATTGTGGATCACCCGTCGAAAATAGGAATTCAAAGGCTTGAGCTTCGCCGGCCGACCGGTCGCCTTTACGCCCTCCGCCAACTGCCGCGCCTCCTGCACCAATTCGTCCTCCTGCATCGATCGGAAATGCTCCACATCCACCCGCACCCGACCCGCCTCCTCATGACGCTTGTGCAATAAACGATTCAACAAATACTGGATGTCATCTAATCGCTCCCCCTCCGGTCCAATCAATGCATCCGCCTCCCCCGTGAAAACCTGCAAACAAGGCCCTCCGGACGTCTCCATCTCCTCAATTTCCACCACAAACCCCAAATATCCCAGGATCGTGTCCAAAATCTCCCGAGCCTCAGCAAGATCACTCATCGTTCCGTCACTCCATCTACTACTTCTTACGGCGCTTCTTCCGGCTCTTCGTCTGACTCGGCCCTTGACCCGATACTTTTGTCCGGGCCTGGGCTTTCTCTAATAGACTCGGCTTCGCTTTCTTCTTCTCCAATACCGGAGGATCCATGCGCCCCATATACCAAGTCTGGCCAATACTGAAAATATTCTGCGTCGTCCAATACAACGCAAGTGCCGAAGCAAAATTATAACAGAAGAAAAGGAAAATCAACGGCATGAACATGAACAGTCGTTGCTGCATCTTATCACCCGTCTTGGGGGTCACCTTCATCTGCAACAACATGGTAATCCCCATCAAGATCGGCATTAAATTAAAGGGAAATCCAAATATCGTCCCCAAGGTGTCCGGCATCGAAAGATCCTTCACCCAGAAAAATGACTCATGCCGCAGTTCCACCGCCGACTGCAGCATCCGGTAAAATCCAAGAAAGATCGGCAGCTGAATAAATACGGGAAGACAACCGCCAAAAGGATTCACCCCATACTCCTTATACATCCGCATCATCTCCTGATTCATCTTCTGCGGATCATCCGGATACTTCTCCTTCATTTCCTGCATCTTTGGCCCCAGCAACGCCATCCGCTTCATCGTCCGCGTTGACTTCGCATGCAAAGGCCAAATCACGATCCGAATCAACAGGGTCATGATCACGATCGCCCACCCATACCCCACGCCAAATCCATGAATCTTCGTCAACAACCTTACCAAAAGCTGACTCACTGGCGCCGAAATAAATCCCACCACCGGCATCCCCCCATAATTCATCACCTCACTCCGGTGGTCCCCCAAAGACCTCAATCGACGAAACTCCTTCGGCCCCGCGTAAATGTCGTACTCAAAGCTGACCTGATCTCCAGGTTTCAGATTTAGATCCGGAAGACCCATCCCACCCTCCACCGCATACAAAGGCTTCTCGTTCTTCGACGCCTCATACCCCTTCAACTCCACTGGAAACCGCTTGGCCCACACTTCGCCCCTCGACGGATTCCGGTTCGTGATGACGAGTGCATAAAATTGATTCATCACGCCGGCCCAATGCAATTCTTCCACTTCCTCTTCCAGACTCTCATGCCCCGAACTGAATTGAATAATGAATCTGGTGGGCGCAAACCAACTCACACTCTTAAAACGCATCTTGGACTCGTCCCGCCAGAAAAATCCCGTTTGCTGAGGCCACTCCGCCGGATGCAAAGGCGACGCCTCACCCGCAAAGATAAACATGTCGCTGCGACGGTAATCATACCCGGTCTCATTCTTGATCGTGACATCAAGGTTGACCAAATACTCATCCGCCCCTTCCGCCAACCAATAGCGCTTTCGCACCCGCAGACCATCCGGCGTTTCCCCCTCAAACACCACTTCGTCCGCCCCAGAACTCACAATTTCATAGCCGATCTCGTTGAAATTACCAATCCCAGTCCCCATGGCACCAATCGGTTCCCGCGCATCCTCATTCAATTCAATCAAGCCGGTGTCCTCACGCGTCCGCGTGTGACTATTCAACACCACACGGGCAATCCCTCCCCCCAAATTCGTTAATACAAAGCGAGCCCCTTCCGTCTCCAACTCAACAAGCTGCTCTTCAATCAACGACTTGTCCTCCTCGGTCTCGCTCGTCCCCATGCCACTCTCAGTCTCCCCGCTACCCGGTTCGCGCCCCTCTTCACCCCTCGATGCCGCGCTCTCTCCTTCCGCACCGGTTCCCACTTCAGGCGCGGGTCGGGGCGTCATGTCGCGCATCATCGATGGATAGAGATAAACCATCCCCAGCGCACACAGAATCACTACCAACCAAGCCTTCTTATCCATCGATCGTTGTCCTCATATTCAAATCACTCACAAGGCCCTGCACCCGCCCTCTCGATGACCAGCCCGCACTTCTTCGCTAGACGAAGCCATTCCTGCTTCAATTCGTCAAATGTCGCAGTCCCGGCACGCCATCGCGCAATCGTGACAATATAAGTTCCTTCCACCAATAGCACCCCCTCACTGCACACGATTGCCCGCAAACGCCGCCGCACCCGATTCCGCAACACCGCGTTCCCCACACGCTTGGGCGTAATAAATCCAAACCGAAACGACTCCACCGAAGAATCATGCAAACAGGACAACACGAGAAACTTCCCACGCGAAGTCTCACCCTTCCGACGCACCGCGAGAAACTCCTCACGTCGGCGCATCCGCATGGATCGCGGCATTTTCATGAACAACAAACCCCACACCCACCAAAGGGCCCACCCTCAACTCTGGGTGTGACGCTTATAATGAATCTCCGCGCCCTTGGGAATCAATCGCTTCCGCCCCTTCTGACGGCGACGTCGCAAGATATCCCGACCATTTTTCTTCTTCATGCGGGCCCGAAAGCCATATTGGCGCTTGCGACTCCTCTTGGAAGGCTGATAAGTCCGTTTCATCGATCTAAAAGAATCCTTATCGACCCCGGAACCCCCATAAATAGGGCCCGTCCAGGCTAAAGGAACGCTAAATTAGCGTTTCCACCCTGTTTGTCAACCGCACACCACTCAAGCCCTAGAAACAGAAACCCGGGAGACAAAGTCCCCCGGGTTCCAGTGTTAATCGAACTTTTAAGATCGGGGCGCCTCTCATCATCGAGACGCTCCGCAGCGACTATCTTTTTTTCGCCTTCTTCTTCACCGCTTTGCGTTTCGGCGCTTTTTTCTTCACCACCTTCTTCTTGGTGGCCTTCTTCACGGCCTTTTTCTTAACCGCTTTCTTCTTGGCGGGCGCTTTTTTCTTCACCGCCTTCTTCTTGGCCGGCGCCTTCTTCTTCGCAGGTGCCTTCTTCTTCACGGCCTTTTTCTTGGCCGGCGCCTTCTTTTTCGCGGGCGCCTTCTTCTTCACCGCTTTTTTCTTCACGGCTTTTTTCTTAACCGCCTTCTTCTTGGCCGGCGCCTTTTTCTTCACCGCCTTCTTCTTGGCAGGAGCCTTTTTTTTCTTAGCTGCTTTCTTTTTCACGGATACGTATCCCCTTCTTTACACTGGTTGTGTGTTTGGTTTCTAAATGCTTATGCATTCAAAAACAAATTCTGTCACGACACTTTTTACGCGTATTTATGAAAACTTTCTTGAACGAAATCGCTTCTTTTGGCAGAGCCAGCTGCTTTCCACGATGGCGTCTCAGAAAAATCCTAACAAATACACCCAAAAACTTTTCGCACGATGAACTCGTCGAGTTCGCCATCCGATCGTCTGACTCAAGTTGACCTGTTAACTGGTAGATCACTTTAATTTGGGCGCCGCTTTCAGAAATCGAACAACTTGTTAATACTAATGACGCATAAGGTCAAGAGACTTATTTAAGAAATCTTAACCTTTTTTCTTGCCTAGTGCCCCCCTCTTCGCGGCTTTTTGGCCACCTCGGCACATCGGGTCACGCCCCTAACGAACATACACACACTACGCCGAAAGGATATCCGCACGCGTAAACCCGCGCAATTCAAATATCCGGACAATCGTTGCTTCAATAAGATTGTTCGGACACGATGCCCCCGCTGTCACCCCCACCGTTACCGGCTCATCACTCATCAGCTTCGCCGAATAACCTCCCTCCTGCTTCTCCGCCCGCTCACCCAAATCAAAATGCACAATCTCATCCAAGGACTTCAAACATCCCGCATCCCTCACAAAAAAAGTCGGCAATTCCTCCTGCCCTATCTCCACCAAGTGCGTGGTGTTCGAACTGTTGTATCCACCCACCACCAATAACATGTCCATCGGCGCACGAAGCATCTCGTAAAGCGCATCCTGCCGCTCCTGTGTCGCACCACAAATCGTGTCAAACGATTCAAACCGCGCCTCTCCCTCCTCCTTCATCGTCACTCCCCCCCCGTCCCGCCTCGCCACCGCCACTTCCAATCTCCGCTGCAATTCCTCCGTCTCCGACTTCAACATCGTTGTCTGATTCGCAACCCCCACCCGATCCAAATGAACGTCCGGATCAAAACCCTCCGAGTAAGCCCCACGAAATCGATCCAAAAATTCCCCACGATCACCCCCACTCTCAATATAACGACACACATAGTCCACATCCTCCAACGTCAATACCACAAGGTAATGACCCGCCCCATCCACACCCATCGCCCGCGAGGACGTCGCTCGCGTCTCCTCATGCGTCGCTTTCCCATGGATAATAGACGTCATCCCTGCTTTCGCATACTTCCGCACCCGCTTCCAAACCCTCATCACGTCCCCGCAAGTCGTATCCACCACCGATACTCCACGCGCTTCCAATTCCGCCATCAAGGACGTCTCCGCCCCAAACGCCGGAACAATCACCACATCCTCCTCTCCAACGTTCAATTCACCCTGCTGAATCTGCTCCTGCGTCAAACTGACAATACCCATCTCCGCCAGCTGACGGTTCACTTCAGGGTTGTGAATGATTTCCCCAATCAAAAATATCCGATTGTCTGCAAATACCCGTCGCGCCGCATACGCCAAATCAATCGCCCGCTCCACCCCGTAACAAAATCCAAACTGCTTCGCCAACCGAACCGTCGTATTCCCCACCGCGATCTCACCCCCCGCTTCCCGAATCTTGTCCACCACCTTGCTCCGGTAGTGATCTTCCACCTCCGCCTTCACCCGCTCCATAACGTCGGGCTTGCGAACATTTACCCGTTTCGGCCGGCGCGAAGCGCCCTTATTGCTGGCTGTTGACGGCTTTTCCAATCAATCACTCCCCAAATGACGAACAAGGAGACTCTTCGGCTCGGAAAACGCCCAGTCTCCAACAAGAAATCCCACGGGCGCATCCGAATCCATAGAGCCCTGCAGCCGCGCCACGTCCCCACCCAATGGATAGTCCGCCAATTGACCGTCCTCCGCAATACCGCTCACTCTCCCGAAACGCCCATCCCTCCAGTGACACAGCCGATATACCCTACTACACCATCCCCTGGTCGCTGAGGCCCCCCGCGAGGCACCAGACAAGACGCCCCCACCCACATTCCCAATCGCTATCTTCAATTCGCTTCGGTTCACGTATCCAATTCGTTTACTCGTCCGTTGATCAAAGCCCAAACCGACGTGGTCGTCAGCAGGATAATGCTATACCCATCACCTCTCCCCTCAATATATCAAGCGGCAGAAAGACCGCAGCAACCAGATCAGCCGCCTCCTTCAACCCAATCCCATAAATCGATCTATTATTGCAGTTACAAAAAAAGCAAATATTCGCACAAATTTAATATATCTGATGCCAAATAGGCAATACTCACTAATTTTCAATCTTGACTGGTTGCTCGCCGCCCTGTATCATACCTTAGTTACTCTTTCGAGGGTGACTGTTTGTTTGTGTTTCATGTTTCCGAATTGCTCGGTCCCTCGGGACCGAGCTTTTTTTTGCCCGCTCTCCCACCCCGGCCCCCTCACGCGTTTTTCCTCTCGTCTCACGCCCTTTTCCACTACCTTGCTCTCCCAACAATGCAACGTGGGTCGCTCCCTCCCATCATGAACCATCAAACCAAGGTTTCCCCGTTCTGATGCCGTCATCACGCCCCCGAATCCTCATCGTCGATCCCAACCGCACAAGCGCCGATCATCTCGCGGCCCTTGCCGCTCGACATGACTTCGATGCACACTCGACTCCCAGTGCAGAATCTGCACTCGACCAACTCAAGGGTCCCTCTCCGTTCCAGGCAGTCATTGCCGCGGACTCTCTCGACGGCATGAGCGCTTTGGAACTCGTGTCGCGCCTCCACTCACTATCTCCACGCCTCCCAGTAATCGTCCTCACCGACTCGGGTGATTCCAATACGATCATCGAATCCACAAAGGCCGGTGCCTTCGACTGCCTAATCAAGCCAACCAACGAAGAACATCTGGCACGCGTCCTGGCGGAAGCCGTCCGCAACGCATGCATGATGTCCAAACCCGTCGAAATCGGGCAAGTCTACGACGAACAGGATACGATCATCGGGAAGAGCGCCGCGATGACCGAAATTTACAAGGAACTCGGCCGCGTCGCTTCCAAGCCCGTGACGGTGCTCATTCGTGGAGAAACGGGCACCGGAAAAGAGCTTTTTGCGCGAGCCATCTATCAGCATGGCCACCGTGCCCACCGCCCCTTCGTACCCATCAACTGCGCCGCAATTCCCGATAGCCTTCTCGAAAGCGAATTATTTGGTCACGAAAAAGGAGCCTTCACCGGTGCCGATAAACTCCACGTTGGGAAATTTGAGCAAGCACACAATGGCACCCTCTTTCTCGACGAAATTGGCGACCTCTCCCTCGCCCTTCAGGCAAAACTCCTGCGCGTCCTTCAAGATCGCCAGGTCCAACGCCTCGGTAGCGGAAAAAATATTCCCGTCGATGTCCGCATCATCGCTGCCACTCATCGAAACCTAGAGAAAATGGTCGATGCCGGCACGTTCCGCGCCGACCTTTTCTACCGACTCAATGTCGTCGCC
Organism: Verrucomicrobiota bacterium; assembly: GCA_039182965.1. Taxonomy (GTDB): domain Bacteria; phylum Verrucomicrobiota; class Verrucomicrobiia; order Verrucomicrobiales; family DEV007; genus JBCDBW01. Next base: position 9,879 of record JBCDBW010000004.1, on the reverse strand, counting down.
CTCACCATTCCCCCCCTCCGAGATCGCACCGACGACGTCGCCCCGCTCGTTCGTTACTTCCTTGCGAAATACGCACATGAGTTCGATGTCGATCCCCCGGCCCTTCTCCCGGAAGCCATCCAGTTCCTTGAACTTCAGGACTGGCCCGGGAATGTTCGTCAGTTGCAGAACGTCGTATGGAAAGCGCTAATCGTATCGCGTGGCTACGCCATCGATTGGCAAATCCTCAGACAGGTCCTCGCGGAATCAGAAGCCTCCAGCGAAATCAAAGCCAGTCACGCTCCACCTGCCCTCGCTCAGTTGATCCATGAAGCACTCGCCCGCGCGGCGGATGGCTCGATCGACGCCGCATATCCCTTCCTCATCGAAAAAATCGAACGGGAACTCTTTGCCGCCGTCATTGACAAAACTCAGGGCAATCAAGCCAAAGCAGCCCGCCTGCTCGGCATCTCACGCCTGACCATGCGCGAGAAACTCCATCGCTACCAACTCCATCCCGCCGATTCCAAAACACCCGAGCCGCCGCCTTCCTGACTCAGAGCCGCTCGCCAAAACGAGCCTCTGTCGATCGAATATACTTACCGTGATCGCGCTCCTTCCTTACCAAACGCTTGCGCAGATTGCCCGTCGCGCGACCTCGCACCCCGCTTTTTCCCGCCTCAAGCGTCGCCGCAACAATCAGTCTCACCATCGCTTTCACATCCGCCAACGAAACAAACTCGGCCTCGATACGACCTCGCTCACCACAGTTGTGATAATTGCCCAGCAAGATAGACAACCCCGCAGTCCGAATCCCAAACGCCTGAAACGCCGACGCTTCGCAGGCACCCCGATTCAATAGCAAGCGCTGCACGCCGATCCTCTCAACTCCCGCTACCTCCGAGAAAAAACCGGTTACATGATGATCAAAAATCGAGAGACGGTCCCCCACCCGCAAGACCGGACCCGCACCGAAACTCGCCTCCGGCACCGGGGCGCTCGTTTCCAGGGATACAAACGTTGCCGCCTCTCCATACCCCCACTCCCGCGCCATCCGCGTCGCCCCCACAAACCCGACTTCCTCCGCCCGCGTGAACACCGCATGCACAGTCACCTCCGCACCCTGACGCTCTAGCTCCGTCAGCAAACACACCATGGTCGCACAGTTCACCAAATCATCACAAGCGCGCGAGTAAACCCGCCCATCGTGCTCATCCATGACCGGCAAATCCCACATCGCGAATTCCCCAAAACACGCAATTTTCGGCGCCTTCCGATAGTCCTCAGGAACACCCCCGAGAAAATTCCAGGATGTCCCATTCTCTGCCCGATACTCCGCCTCCTCCCCTTCATTCGCCCTGACCCACCCGGGATGATCCATGTGCGCACCAAACACGAAATGCCCACGCTTCCTCCCGCGCCGATAAGTCGCCAAAATATTCCCAAATGAATCCTCCTCGACGTGAACATGCTCCAAACTAAAAAGCAAATCCACGATCGCATCCCTAACATGATATTCATGAAACGGAGCGGTCGGAGCCGACAACACCCTCCTCAAAATTCGTCTCAGCTTCCGCGTCTCCATTTCTCCAATTCTCAAACAGGCTTGCCCCATGGTTGACCTGCCCGGTATCTCCTCATAAATACATAAGGCTGCCACCTTAACAAAGGCATTTTCCCCTCTCAATTCCGACCAATTCCCATGTCCGCCTCCCCTTGGAAGAACATCCGCTACCGCTGCGAATGGCTCGGTATCTGGCTCCTTTCAAACGCCATCCCCCTCGTCCCAAGGACCCTCGTCCTGCTCGGCGCCAAAGGCCTCGGCCTCATGGCATACCATCTCGACAAAAGTGGGCGAACCACCGCCCTCGAAAACCTGCATGCAGCTTTCGGAAACGATCTCAACGATAAAGAACGACGCCGCCTCGCCAAACTTAGCTACCAAAGCTTCGCCCGCACAGTCTGCGACCAGTTTTGGACCAGGCGCATCACGAAAGAAAATTTTTCGAAGTATTGCCGCATCGAATTCGATAGTGAGGACGATTTCAGGAATGCGACCCAATCCGGGGCTATCTGGGTCACGCCTCACTACGGGAACTTCGAATGGATCGCACTTTGCGCCGGATTTCTCGACCTCTCCTTCCTCATTATCGCTCAAGAGTTCGGAAACCCTCTTCTCACCGATATCTTTAAGAAAAATCGAGAAGCTAGCGGACATAAAGTCGTCGCACAACGACACGCCATGCTACGCATGATGAAACACCTCCAAAATGGCGGTCACGCCGCCTTTCTAACCGATCTCACAATCAGACCAAGTAAAGCCGCCACCGTTATTGAGTGCATGGGCCTTAAGACCTGCGTCACGAACCTCCACGCAAACCTCCTTAAACGAACCAAACTCCCCGTAATCCCCGGCATCTGCATCCCATCCGATGACGGCACCTATACCATGCGCGCCCTGCCCCAACTAAGACTCCCTGAGGATGCCACCATCCAACAACTTACCCAAGCCTGCTGGGATGCCTTCGAACCCGTGATTCGACAAAATCCCGAACACTGGATCTGGATGTATAAACACTGGCGATACAAGCCTCGCGAGCATAAACGGACATATCCCGCCTATTCCAACTTCTCCAAACGCTTCGACAACGTCCTCGCCCTCGCCCTCGCAGAAAATGACACCTCTTCCGCTTCCTGAGGCCAACCGCACCAGCTAGTTCAACCAACTAGCAGTATCATCCGACCCTCTGTAAATCTGGTTCCCGTTCTTCCCGTGCTCCCCGTCTTGGCCCAGCGACTGAATCACGACGCCGCCAAGATATTCAAATTTCCCGTCCACCGCCTTGCCTTGACCTGTCGCCGGATCAATGTAATCAAAACTGTCCACCTCCGGGTGCTCGATGAGCTCGTCATAGTTCGCGTCAACGATAAGCCGGTATTCGTTCCCATACGAATCATAGTACTTCCCATCCTCAGCAAGACCGCCACGCGGGGTCGTCCCCTTCGCGAGCCGGGGCTCAAAAAATACAATCTCGCGAGGATTTAACCCATGATCCGCATTCCAACCCGCCGGCTCCGCCAACAAAACATTCATCAGCTCCTCCGTCGATTCCCCATCTTCACCAAAAAACAAATCGTCCGTCGTATCCCGCGGCACGGGATAGCGATTGTATTCCGTGTAATACTCACCAATCGCCATTTGCATGCTCTTCATATCAGTCCGTGTCGAAGCCTTCTTTGCATTCCGCATGATCGCCGGCCCCGCCGCAAAAATCACCCCCATCAAAATCGCAATGATCGTAATCACCACCAAAAGTTCAATCAAAGTAAAGCCACGTCCTAGACGGACAGACGTCGGGAAACCACAGGGGGAAGTCTTCATAATTAAAGGGGGTTAAATACTCTCTACAGTATACCCATTGATCGGCATCAAAATCAATCGCCAATCCCCTCTTGACCGTCTTCTCCCCCATCGGGACGCCGTCCCCAAATCACACGAAAGATGCCCCACAACAGGACCGGTAAGCTGATGCTCAAAACGAAGGCGATCCACGGTTCCTCCCGGCCATAACTTCCCACCCACGCAAACACAAACGCCATTGGCAGGGTCCCACAAGCCAATGCAAAGAAAAACGACCACGCCCGCATCCGCGCGATTCCAGCCATACAAGACACCACCTCCGGCATCAACGGTAGCCAACGCGACAAAACCACGATCCATCCTCCCGCCCGCCCAAATAAGCGCTCCCCCTCCGCCACCCCTCGCTCACCCGCAATCCAACGCGCCGCCCGACGCCCCCAAGTCCGACAAAGCCCATAAGCCAGCCCCGCAGAAAGCATCGATCCCAACGCCGCGATCAGCCCCCCCCACAGGGCGCCATAAAGATACCCAAGCGCCGAAATCACGACCGTCGATGGCAAGGGCAACACAATATCAAGAATCAACAAAACAATTCCCGCCGCCCAAGCCCAGCGCCCATATCCCTCCAGCCAAGCCACCGCCCCCTCCTGACTAAACAGTTCCCCAAGTCGCTCTCCCCAGATCAGGAACGGCACGAGAAACAAGATCGCCAGCACCAAAAATAACCAAACCAGTCGCACCCCCACGTCTTACCAGAATCTCCTTCATCCTCCGCAGAAATTTTTGCTATTTCTTCGGCCCGACTTCGTTTCCCGCAAAACACCCATCCAAACAAAAAGAAATCCCATGCCCAAACCCGCTCCAGACCCCATCAATCCAGATCAACTCACCTCCCTCGCCCTCGAAACCATTGCCGCCGCAAAATTTCCCATGCTCGCTTCAATCGACGGCGATCAACCACGCCTCCGCCCCGTATCTCCCGTCCGCACAGACCGCTTCACCATCTACATCGCTAATCTCAAGTCCTACCACAAAACCCGCGAACTCGCCGCCAACGAAAAGGTGGAACTGTGCTACCTCGACCCCAATCACAACCAAGTCCGCATCACCGGCCTCGCCGAAATACTCTCCGACCCCGTCCTCCTCCAGACCATCTGGGCGGAAAACCCGCTCCTCCGGCAATACTTGGGTTCCATCGACAATCCCGAACTCATTGTCTATATCATTCGTCCCACCCTCGTACGCTACATGAAGGAGTGGGCCCTGGAATACCACACGGTTCCGCTTCCCGAAGCGAATGCCTGATCTCCCCAAGGAACCTCCCCCTTGCCATCAATGATCACGGCGCCGAACTCGGACCTTCCGACAAGGCAAAATGATTTTCGCGAGTCAATGTAGGCCCATTGTGCGCGGCGTCACCCGCCCTCCCCCGCTTCGACGTTCACGTCGTCGATTTCAATCTGCCCTTCCAAGTAATCGAGGACCCTGCCGGAGATCAGCACGCGATCCCCAGAGACCCGACACCCAAGGCGCCCCGTCCGTTTCGAAATCTGCATCGCGATGAGACTGTCTCTCCCCAGCCGACCCGCCCAATAGGGAGTCAGAGCACAGTGGGCGGAACCGGTTACCGGATCTTCATCCACGCCGTCCTTCGGGGCAAAAAAACGGCTCACAAAATCAACGTCCCTTCCAGGCGCCGTGACAATCACACCTCGCAAATCGAGCTTTTCGAAGCCTCGAACATCTGGAGTCAAATCCGCCACGGCACTCTCGCTCGTCAGAACCACAAGGTAATCCGTCGCTCGGTAACACTCATCGGGAGCTATACCCAGTGCCTCCACCAGCGCAATCGGCGCGTCACAGGCAACCCCCTCGTCGATTGGAAAATCGAGGGTCAACAAATCACCGTCTCGAAGGACCGGTAAAAGCCCGCTGCGTGTCTCGAAAGTAATCCGGCCTTTCTCGGGAGACATGCGCGCAAACATAACATGGGCCGCCCCCAAGGTCGCATGCCCACAAAGATCTACTTCCGTGGTAGGAGTAAACCACCGCAATCCGTGGGCACCATCCCCCGGCACTACAAACGCTGTCTCCGAAAGATTGTTCTCCTCCGCGATCGCCTGCAGCGTGGCGTCCGGAAGCCAGCTGTCCAGCAAACAAACCGCAGCCGGATTACCCTCAAAAACCCGCTCTGCAAACGCATCGACCTGGAAAATTGGAATCTTCACAACTATCTCTCGCCTACCTCAACCCATCAGTCCGGCTCTATCTCGTCCTCCCAGTAAATATCGTCTTCTGACCAACTCGTTTTAAACACAATGTGCTGATACGGCCCGTCCTCCTCATTCCGAGCAGTGTTCCGCCCGTCGGGCTCGCAGGTCACGGTATCCCCGGTATGTAAATGATGCTTCGCCCCCGCAATGCTCACCCACCCCTCACCAGAAAGAACATGAAACACCTCGGTCATTCTCTGGTGATGATGAAGGGACACCTTGGCCTTAGGCGGAATCGCGACAAGCTGCACCAGGGCTCCGTCGGCATTCAGATCGTCAGCATTCAATAGAACCTTCTTTCGATACCCTGGGCACTCAAGCCAGCCATTCTCGGTGTGTTGAAGATGTTTCAAGATGAAGGCGTGCGGTCAAGGAAGCGAACCGATCGCAGCAGCAGCCTCCTTTAGTCTTTGCAAGCTCCAAAAGGTTAGCCAAGGCTACCATGCCACGAAGAACCAAATATAGCGAAAAATCTGTGAATGATCCCATTGAAAAGCCCGCCCAAGATCAGGATCGCTGGCAGCAGCTCGGTAGGCCTCAAAACGTCCGCGCCCAACCGATCCACACCGGGAGGCACCAGATCGAAACAGGGCTTTAGCTTTGTAGTTGTCCGTGTCACGTCGCCTCTAGGCGGGAGCGGATTCGCTACGACGCCTTGCTAGCCCATTATTCGATGAGGCCAAGCAGTGTGAGTGAATGGTTAATGTGTTCTTTGGCGGGCAATCCATCCGAATGGCCTCGTATCGCATCAAGATCACGGTCTTTGAGCGGCGCATCAAGGGCAAGTAGTGCCGCGATCTCGGTGTAGCGAGCTATCCAGTTCCGGCATGCCGCATGGAAGGGATGATGCTGCCACCCGCACGCCAATAAGATATTTACATTCAGCAACACCCTCATGATGAAAGGATATCTTTCACCAATTCCGGGGTCATCTCGGGGGCACCAGCCGGCGCAAGAAGCACTGGCTGCCCTCCTCCTCAGAGAGAGTTGCCTTTTCCCCGGTTGGGTTGGGATCGAGGACGATTTTTACATCCACGATCTCGCAGGAGATGACCGCTCCTTCAGCCAGCCCGAGCTTCTTGCGTATCTCCAAGGGAATCACCACCTGACCTTTGCTGGAGAGCGTCGTTGTCATCTTGCCCGTCTAAACGATCAGCGCCAGTCATCTATTGGCACAACGTCAGAGTGATGCGACCTGCGGAACGAAGCCTCACGTCGTTCGGAACGTTACCTTGAGGTGATCAAATCCAGAACGCGAGCGGCTAATCCCAATAAAGAGCAGGTTCGTATCCACGACTTCTTCTGTCTTACTATTATCGTTCTAGATTCCTTTGCCTGAGCAAACGTTCGCTCCGCATCATGTGCACAACAAAGATCTTCACGTCTTCGATCCGGTAGAAGATGCGGCAGGGAGGCTCGACAATCTGTCGATATGCCTTGGCAGGGAGCAGCTCAGGAGGAATGGAGCCGCTCTCGGGATGATCCATTAGCTGCTCGACGTGTTCGAACACACGCCTGACCAATCGCTTCGCCGCATCGGGGTTATCCAGAGCAATATAGTCCGCAATCTCATCGAGCTCAGCGAGAGCTGGCTCAGTCCATATCAGCTCAGCCATCGATCCATCTTCTTCTTGGCCTCGTCGTGAGAGACAGTACGGCCCTCCTCGATCGCGCGTTCGCCACGGGCAATTCCCTCGAGCAGCGCAATTCGATCTTGCATTGCCTCATAGGTATCAACATCGAGGAGATACGCTGCCGGCCGACCGTGCTGTGTAATGAGCACAGGCTCTTGATCCCGGGCTAAATCGCCGAGAATCTCCGTTGCCTTCCGCTTCAGGGTCGTGACAAGCTCAACCTTCATGAAGTGATACTAAAGTATCACTTCGCCCGTCGCAAGGCTATTTCTAAGCGAACGAGACTGTCGAAAAAGCCCTTGGATGTCAGGCTTTAGAAATCTGTGGGTTAAGATTGATTTCAGGCATGAGATGGGCGCTCTCTCTGGCTCGATAGGCCGCATCGTCGCTTTCTGAGCCCTTGAAGGTGGATTTGAGGGGCCATGGGAGCCCGGTCGGTTAGTTAAGCTGCTTAAGATTGCCCGCGATCTTCTCAAGATTGTGCACCAGACAGTAGAGTTTCCATTGGATAGTAGCCTTGGCCACGCCTCGCAGCGGAGAGCGATTCATTCCTTTCTGAGAGGCCAGGTTGGCAAAGACCGGTTCCAAATTGCCCAGCCTTTCACTGTATATCTTTCGCCCTTCGAGCCGTCCAACCGAATCCAAGCGAAGAGCCCACACTCGTAAAGCCAGAATAGAGCACTTTGAAAAAACCTGCTCACAACCCCCTTTTGCCCTTTACTCGTCCGGGCTTAATAGGTGTTCGCCTTCGTGGATTTCAATCGTTCTGTTCAGTTCCATCCGCAAAGCGCCGCTTCCCCTTTTCGTAGATTCCCGTCTGCAAATTGAAGGTGCTTTCAAACTCTTCCTGGAGCACGCCGTCCATATCAAAAATGAATCCTTTTAGTCTCCGGAGGTGCAACTCGATCACTCTCGACCCTTTGTCCCACGCGTGCTCTCCATCGTAATACTCCGCATGGTCAATTAGCGATGAATACACGCAGTTTCCATCGGGATCATAGCCGATAATAATCACGCAGTCCTTCAGATTGAGTTCTCGTGCTGGCATTCGGATGACGTGTTTTCCCTGGCGAACGTCGAAGACCTCTCACACCTGCCCGAGGGCGAGGCTTCGACTGTGGGTTGAGGGTTGAATGGTCATGGAGGATTGAACTCGCGGCGGGGCAGGTGTTGAGAGCGACGCCTTGTTAGCCGTTGGTTGTTTCTTGGGTGACGAGTCGGCACTTGGATTCGATCTCATCGAAATTGATCGTGAGGTAATACCCTGAATAGATGTGAATCTGCCAGCGATCTTTGCGCGGAACGAAGTGCTTATGAAGGCCTTTGTAGTTCAGCGGGTCACAGCATGCCGCTGTGGCGCCACCGGGAGGCTCGACCGAAACCCGAAACTGCTCACCAGCCGGGAGCTTACGATAGTGGCCGCCCGTGAAAGGCGCTCGCCACTGCGTCATGGCGATCACATCCACGTCGGATGCAGCCTCCCAAATCTGTCCCTCGTGAATCATGGAAAATCGTAAACAGTGACCGCAACGTCATGCTTAGAAAGCTCATCTTGGATAATCGGCTCAATCTCTGTCCAATCGCCTCCCGCGAGCCCGCAGCCGATACGCGGCATATGAATGGTCGCCGCCGATGATAGAGCGGTCTCTCTCAGCGCGCTCAGACAGATCCGAACGGCATCATAGCGTATTGGAGGAGTCCCGCCACGCTTCCTGATGTCCCGCTGGCCAATCATGTTCGCGACTGCGACATCCTCAGCAACGGGAACGACCCGAACCGCGCCCAATCTGAAGTCGTTCTGGTCGCGCTCCGCATACCACCGCCGATAGTCGGATTCTGGTTCAGGCCACCTCCGTGTGATTGCGACCACGAACCCCTTGCCCCAACCGCCGATGTCGTTGCAAATGTGGGCGATAATCTTGTGACCGTCTCCTACTGGGGCGGTCGCGTCGCCTGTTGTGTAGGTGATGTCGCGCACAATTTTCTTCGGTTAACGTCGAAGTCCACACATCCGCTACTGGGAGCGCTCCTTCGATTCTGGTTGAGGTTTGTCGCTACCCTCCGAATCTGACTCGGAGCGGGTAGCGGATCATATGCGTCAACTTAATGATATAATTCATTGATGGTAAGCAGGTTAAATTAGAGTTTTTACGCACTTTTCCTTGACATTCGAAAGCCCTCGGCAGGTTTTTCATGTCTAATCAATTACCTGTATCTGCCGCTTCGCTTCTCAATGTTCAAACGCTTGATTCTATCGCAAAAAGCTCTGGTCTCATAGCTCGTTATTCATCCAAATTCTCTGCCCAAGGCTTCTTGCTCGCTCTGCTGCAGTCCGTTTCAAGAGGTGCTTCGTCCTTCAATCATATCGCCATCGCCCTTGGCGGTTTCACCGCCCGATCCATGAGTCGGCAAGCCATGGCCAGGCGCTTCTCACCTGCTTCGACACGCTTTCTGACCGAAGCCGTCAGCAGCGTCATCTCGCAGCAACGCTCTCGGACTCTCCGCCTTATCGATGGTGGTCTCTTTCGAAGACTTCTCGTTGAAGACTCCACGGTCATCTCCATGGCCAAGAGTAACGCAGGGACATTCCCCAACAACGGCAACAGGCACGCTGCAACCGCCGGTTGTAAGT